>JALYVZ010000258.1 GCA_030852965.1 Actinomycetota bacterium
GCGCGTCAACAGTGGGCCGCCGCGCGAGCCGCCGCGCCGGTACGGGCGGCCCGGGACAGCTCGCTGGCCGAGCTGCGTGAGCTGGGTCGGCGGGGCGCGGTGCTGTCCGGCTGGAGGTAGTTGCGGCCCGCGACCGACCCGCCTCAGACCCGCGACCAACCCGCCTCAGAGCCGGGTGGCCAGGCCCGGGTAGTCCAGCACGAAACCGTCGCCGTCCACGGTGATCTCCGCCGCGTAGTCGTCCTGCCCGAACCCGACCACCGCCCGGTCCCTCGGGTCCCCGTTACCGAGCGGCGAGATCGTCCGGTAGTGCTGGTAGACCACCGACACCTCCAGCGTCGGCAGCGCCACGAAGACCATCGGCAGCCGGTGCTCGCCGACCTCCCGGTGCAGCCGCAGCCGCCGGATCGGCGGCGTGTTGAACAGCGGGCTGTACTGCAGGTCGACGTCGACCGCGCCGTCGAACGCCGCCCGGGAGCCCCCGGAGCAGGTGTCCACCAGCCAGTAGCCGTCCTCGGTGCGGCTCAGGGTGAGGGAACGTTCCCGCTCGGGTGACGTGCTGGTGACCGAGACGCGCTGCACGGCTCCGCTCTCGCCGACCAGCAGCCGGTAGGACGCGGTGAACGCCGGTCCGTCGGCCGCCGCGCGCACCGATCTGCCCAGTGCCCGCAGCCCGGTTGAACGGCCGTCGCCCTGGATCACCCGGGCACTCTCCAGAGTTCGGCCGTCCGGGGCCTGCCAGGTGAGCATCGTGGTCACCGCGCCACGGTAATGCCGCTGCCTGCCGGCCGGTTCGTCAGGGCGGATCTACGTCCATCCGCAGCCCCTTGAACACCGGATGCCGCAGCCGCCCGCCTTCGGTCCAACCGGAGTGGCTGATCATCACCACCAGTCGCGGCCGGCACCAGCGGGCGTCCTGCGCGTCTTCCCGGGGCACCGGCTCGACGAACGGCGAGGTCTGGGTCGCCTGCCGTTCCAGGGCCGGTCGCAACGTGCGCTGGGTGATCTCTCCCGCGACCCCGGAGCCGACCCGACCGACGAACCGCAGTCCACCGGCGTCCACCGGGTCGTCGCGGGGGACCCCGAGCAGCAGCGCACCGATCCGCGACGGGTGGGTGCGCTCCGGTCGCCAGCCCCCGATCAGGCAGTCCTGGGTGTGCCGGTGCGCCACCTTCACCCAGTCCGGGCTGCGCCGCCCCGGGTGGTAACGGGAGTCGCGGCGCTTGGCCAGCACACCCTCCAGGCCACGCTCGCGGGTGGCGTCCCAAAGCGCCGGCCCGTGGTCGTACACCGGCGAGAGCGCCACGTTCGCCACCCCGGCCAGCTCAAGGCGTTCCAGGGTGGCCCGCCGCTCCGCCAGCGGTCGGTCCAGCAGCGACACCCCGTACAGCCGCAGCACGTCGAACAGCATCAGCACCACCGGCCGCATCGCCACCTCGGCCGCGGTGGGCACCCGGTGGAAGCGGTGCGACAGTGCCTCGAACGAGGGCGCCCCATCGGCCAGCACCACCACCTCCCCGTCCAACGCGGCGTCCTGCGCGACGGCGGCCAATCCGGCCAGCTCCGGGAAGTGCCGGGTCATGTCGCGCCCGGTGCGACTGGTCAGCCTCAGGGTGCCGCCGGTGATCTCGGCCAGCAGCCGCATGCCGTCCCACTTGACCTCGTAGCACCACTGTTCGCCGACCGGGAGCGGGCCAGGGGTGGCGAGCATGGGGTCCACCACCTCATGCTGTCACTAGTGCGTTTTCGTCAAGGAGGCCGGCGCTCACCACCCGCCCACCGATCAAAGCCGTGCTTGGATCGACACCATGAGCACTGCGAGCACCAGCACTGCCAGCACCGTCGACCGCGCCGCGATCGAACGCACCCTTGCCCGGATCAGCCCGTACCTGCGGCGCACCCCGGTGCTGGAGCTGCACACGAACGTCCAGCTCAAGCTGGAGCACCTGCAACACTCTGGTTCGTTCAAGGTCCGCGGCGCGCTGGCAAACCTGCTCACCCGCGAGGTCCCGGAAGCCGGCGTGGTCGCGGCCTCCGGTGGTAACCACGGTTGCGCGGTGGCCTGGGCGGCGGGCCGGTTGGGCGTCAGTGCCCGGATCTACGTACCGACCACGTCGTCGCCGGCCAAGACCGAACGGATCCGGGGTTACGGCGCCGAGCTGGTGCTGGCCGGTGAGCGATACGCCGACGCGCTGGCCGCCAGCGAACAACACGTAGCCACCACCGGCGCGCTGGCGGTGCACGCGTTCGACGCGCCCGAGACGATGTGCGGCGCCGGCACCGTCGGCCTGGAGCTGGCCAAGCAGGCACCAGAGCTGGACACGGTGTTGGTCGCCGTCGGCGGCGGCGGGCTGATCGGCGGGATCGCCGCCTGGTACGCCGGCACCGCCACCCGGGTGATCGCCGTCGAGCCGCAGGGGTCGCCCACGCTGCACAACGCGCTGCGCGCCGGGCAGCCGGTGGACGCCGCCACCGACGGCATCGCGGCCGATGCTCTGGCCCCGCGCCGGGTCGGCGAGCTGGTGTTCCCGATCGCCGCCGCCCACGTCGCCGCAGCCATTCTGGTCACCGACGACGACATCCTGGCCGCCCGGCGCGCGCTGTGGGACAGTGCCCGGCTGCTGGTCGAGCCGGCCGGGGCGTGCGCCTACGCCGCGCTGCTCGCCGGGGTCCACCGACCGTTCGATGGGGAGCGGGTCGGCGTGGTCCTCTCCGGCGCCAACACCCCGATCGAGCTCTAGCGCGACACGGCGTAGCGCACCAACACGGCCCCGGAGCGGAACGGCCTGGTCTCCATCAGCTCCAGCGCCACACCCGCCGACTCGAACAGCCGCGCGCCCCGGCCGACCACCACCGGGAAGACGAACAACCGGTACTCGTCGACCAGGTCCGCCGCGACCAACGCGCGTACCAGCCGGATGCTGCCGGTGGACACGATGTCCCGACCCGGTGCCCGTTTCAGTGC
Organism: Actinomycetota bacterium; assembly: GCA_030852965.1. GTDB lineage: Bacteria > Actinomycetota > Actinomycetes > Mycobacteriales > Pseudonocardiaceae > Pseudonocardia. The sequence goes on from JALYVZ010000258.1 coordinate 2,966, forward strand.
TCGGACCTCCTCGACCAGCGGACCGCCAAGCACCGTTGAGTTCGCCCAGCCCGGGTCGTCCAACGTGGCGGATACGACGTACTTGTGCACCCCGTCCAGATACTTGGACACACCAGTCGGGTCGTCGGTCTGATTCGGCCAGAACTCCCGGAACGCCTCGAACGTGTTGCGGCCGACGAGCAGCGCGTCGGCGGCCGCACTGTGTTCGGCGGTGGCCGCGGCGAGGTCGGACTGGTCGACGTTCTTGTCCACTGGGTCGAACCATCCGCCAGCCATGTCGATCACCCCGTCGACGGTGATGTTCTCGGTCACCACCAGCTTGCGCATGCTGCTAGTACTCGTCGTGGCGGCGGACCCAGGACATGAACGGGCCGTCGCTGCGCCCGGACGGCTGCTCCCAGTCTTCCTGGCGGCCCAGTGGCGTGAGGTCCAGGTAGGTGTACATGGTCAACTGCTGGTCGCCGCCTCGGGCGTAGCTGGAGTAGGTGTGGAACACCTCGCCCCCCTCGCGCAGGAACACGCTCGTCCCCGGGACCTCACCGGCCCAGCTCCCGTCCTGCTCGGCGAAGTTGTAGGTGTTCACCCCGCGCGCCGGATCGATGGTGGCCTGGTAGTCGTCGTTGAAGTCGGTGTCCACCGAGGACACCACCGGCACCGTCCAGCCCATCCGCGCCCAGTACGCCTCCAGCTTGTCCAACGGCCCTCGGGCGACCACCAGCAGCGTCGTGTCGCGGGCGTGCAGGTGCGAGAGGTGCGGCATGGCGTCGACTAGCAGCGAGCAGCTCGGGCACAGCTGGCCTTCCTCGGCCAACCACATCCCGTGGTAGACGATGAGCTGGCGGCGGCCGTCGAACAGCTCGGTGAGCGATCGCTTGCCGGACGGGGTGTCGAACACGTACTCCTGGTCCACCCGGACCATCGGCAGGCGGCGGCGTTGCGCGTTCAGTTCGTCCCGGGCCCGGGTGGCGGCTTTCTCCGCCGCCAGCAGCTCGGTCCGCGCTGCCAGCCACTCCTCGCGGCTGACGACGTCGGGCATTGCTGTGGTGTTCATCGCTGCTGTGTTCATCGCTGCTGTGTTCATCGCTGCTGTGTTCATCGCTGCTGTGTTCATCGCTGTGCTCCCATCAGGTCGGCGAACTTGTCCAGGGCGGACGACCAGCCGTCGTGCACACCCGCGCGGCGGTGCAGATCGGTCAGCCCGGTTTGGTGCAGGAACATCTCGGTCTTGTCGCCGCGTTCGGTGAACGTCACGGTGACCGTGGTCATCGAGTCCGCCCGGGCCGGGTCGCCCCAGGTGAACACCAGCCGTTCCGGCTCAACGATCTCGTGGAACACCCCGCCGGTGGGGTACTGCTCGCCGGTCTCGTCGTTGACCATGGTCAGCCGCCAGCCGCCACCGGGGCGGACGTCGAACTCGATGGTCTCCCTCGGGGTGTGCACCCCTCGCGGCCCGTACCAGCGAACCAGCTGGTCGGGGTCGACCCAGGCCCGGAACACCAGCTCCCTCGGGGCGTCGAACACCCGAGTGATGGTCAGTTCACTCACCTGATGTTCCTTTCCGCAGCTCACGCAGGTGTTCGTCGAGGCGGTCGAAGCTGCCTTCCCAGAACGCGCGGTACCGGCTCACCCAGTCCGCGACCTCGGCGAGCGGCTCGGCATCCAGCCGGCAGGGCCGCCACTGGGCCTCCCGGCCGCGGCTTATCAGCCCGGCGCGTTCCAGCACCTTCAGGTGCTTGGACACCGCCGGCAGGCTCATCGCGAACGGCTGCGCCAGCTCGGTCACCCCCGCCTCGCCGCTAATCAACCGGGCGAGGATGGCCCGCCGGGTCGGGTCGGCGAGGGCGGCGAACGTCCGGCTCAGCTGATCGGTCGACATCAGTACTTCACCATCCAGTTAATTAACCAACAAGTTCACCATACCCTCCGACCCGACCCTGTCAAGCCGGTCTGTGCGAGCGGGGGGTCTGCGCGTGGGGGTCTGCGCGCTAGCCGAGGGCGCTCTTGGGTACGTCGGTGTCCTTGGCCAGGGCGGCGAAGAGGGCCTTCGCGCGCGCGTTGTCCCAGCGCACCACCGACTGGCCACCGACGCTGTCCAACCCGCCGATCGGCACCGTGGTCCGCACCCCGCCCCCTCCAGACAGCGAGCGCATGGCCAGCGCCAGTCCGAGCAGGTGCCAGACGTGGTCGCCGGAGTCGACCGTGAGGGCCCCGGGCAGGGCGTGCACCAACGCCACCACCCGGAACGGGTTGAGGATCGTCGTCGGGCTGGACACCCGGTTCATCAACGCGGCCAGGAACTCCCGCTGGTGCTCGATGCGGTCCAGGTCGGCGCGGGGGGTGGCCCGGGTGCGGACGTAACCCAGCGCGGTCTCCCCGTCCAGCTCCTGGCAGCCGGCCTTGAGCTTGATCCCGGCCTTCGGGTCCTTGATCGCGTCCTCGACGCACATGTCCACCCCGCCGACGGCGTTCACCACGTCCACGAACCCGCCGAAGCCGATCTCGGCGAAGTGGTCGATGGTCAGCCCGGTGGCCTGCTCCACGGTGCGCACCAGCAGCGTCGAGCCGCCGAAGGAGAACGCGGCGTTGAGCTTGTTCCTACCGTGGCCCGGGATGGCCAGCAGCGAGTCTCTCGGCAGACTCACCAGTACCGTGCCGGCGCTGCCGGTGTGCAGCAGCATGATCGTGTCGGTGCGTTCACCGGCCGCGTTGCCGGTGGCCAGCTGCTGTTCCTGCTTGGCGGAGAGGTCCGCGCGGCTGTCCGAGCCGACGATCAGCCAGTTGGTGCCCTCGCTGGAGTTGGCGCTGCCGCCCTTGAGCGCGCCGACCCGGGTGAGCTGGGTGTCGACGTACACCCCGAACCCGAGCAGTGCCAGCACGAGCAGGAGCAGCAACGTCTTCCACGGCTCCCGGCGCCGAGGGCGGGGTGGTGCTCCCGGGCGCTGCGGCGGCCTGTTGTTGCCCGGTGCCCGGTTGCCCGGCGGCGGGGCGAGCGGCCGGTTGCCCGGCGCCCGGT
>JALYVZ010000259.1 GCA_030852965.1 Actinomycetota bacterium
GCCAGCACCTGTTCCACCCGCCCGGTCAGCCAGCGCACCTGCGGCAGGTCGGCCAACGCGGCTCGCCCGGCGGCCACCACCCGGCGGTCGGACTCGACGACGGTCACCGAGCCCGAGGCGCCGACCACGTCGGCCAACACCGTCGCAAGCACCCCAACGCCGCCGTAGAGGTCCCAGGCGACCCCTCCTTGGGTCGAGGGCGCCCAGTCCCGCAGCAGCGCGCACAGCGTCGAAGCCAGGGCCGGGTGCACCTGCCAGAACATCTTGGGTCCGATCCGCCAGGTGCGGCCGTTCAGTACGTGCATGGTGTGACCGTCCACCCGGGCCGATCCGTCCGCGTCCCGGACCACCTCGATGTCGCGGCCCGGTGGCCAGCGCCGGGTCAGTGCAGCGTCCAGCAGGCCGTCCGGGGTCAGCGGGCAACTGTCCACCGGGATCACGTCGTGGCCGCGGTGTGGGCGCAGCCCGGCGGTGCCGTCCGGGGCGACCGCCAGCCGCACCCGGCTTCGCCAACCCAGCGGGCCGCCCGGCAGCTCCTCCACCGGCACCCTCAGTTCCAGCCCGGCCAGCCGGCGCAGCTGCTCGGACAGCACATCGGCCTTCAGCTCGCGCTGCGCGGCGGGACTGGCGTGCTGGAAGTCGCAGCCACCACAGCCCCCGGGGCGGGCCCACACGCAGACTGGCTCGACCCGGTCCGGTGAGGCGCTCAGCACGGTCACTGTGTCGGCCCGGCAGAACGAGGCCTGGCGGTCCTCGGTGACCACTGCACGGACCCGTTCACCGGGCAGGGCATACCGGACGAACACCACCCGTCCCTCGAACCGGGCCACGCAGTGCCCGCCGTGCGCCACCGGTCCGACGTCCAGCTCGACTATCCGGTCGAGCCAGTCCCCTGGCTCGGCCGTTGGGGCCGACGTGCCCTCAGCTGCCCCGCTCACCTGGGTGGCGCACTGGTCGGGCGCCCGGACGCGGTGGGCTGCAGGTCACCGGTGGACCCACTCAGGCCGGCCCCCCTGCCCCCGCCCGGGAAGCCCCGGCGGACCGCGCCGGGCGCGCTCAGCGGGCGCCGGTGCTTGACGCGCTCGGAGGACGCCAGCTGCCAGGGCACGCTGGTCACCATCACGCCGGGCTCGAACAACAGCCGGGTCTTCAGCCGCAGCGCGCTCTGGTTGTGCAACACCTGCTCCCACCAGCGGCCCACCACGTACTCCGGGATGAACACCGTGACCACGTCACGTGGGTTGTTGGTGCGGATGCGCCGCACGTAGTCCAGGACCGGGCGGGTGATCTCCCGGTAGGGCGACTCGACCACTTTGAGCGGGACCGGCACCTCGCGGTCCTCCCAGACCTTGGCCAGCCTGCGGGTGTCGGTGTCGTCTACGTTGACCGTGACCGCCTCCAGAACGTCCGGCCTGGTCGCCCTGGCGTACCCGACCGCCCGCATGGTGGCCAGGTTCAGCCCGGACACCAGCACGATGGCGTGGACGCGGGACGGCAGCACCGGCAGCTCGTCGCTGAGCACCAGTTCCTCGGACACCCGCTGGTAGTGCCGGTGGATGGCCAGCATCAGGGCGTAGAACCCGGCCATCGCGGCCAGCGCGATCCAGGCCCCCTGGGTGAACTTGGTCACCAGCACCAGCACCAGCACCGTGCCGGTCATGGTCAGCCCGAACCCGTTGATGGCTTGCGAGCGGCGCATCCGCCGGCGCGCGGCCGGGTCGGTCTCGGCGGACAGCAGCCGGTTCCAGTGCCGCAGCATCCCGGTCTGGGACAGCGTGAAGGAGACGAACACCCCGACGGTGTAGAGCGGGATGAGCCTGGTGACCTCGGCCCTGAACCCCACCACCAGCACCACCGCGGCGCCGGCCAGGAACACGATCCCGTTGGAGAACGCCAGCCGGTCGCCCCGGGTGTGCAGCTGACGGGGCAGGTAACGGTCCTGGGCCAGGATCGAGCCGAGCACCGGGAACCCGTTGAACGCGGTGTTCGCGGCCAGCACCAGGATCAGCGCGGTGACCACCACCACGAAGTAGAAGGCGGGCCGGAACGAGCCGAACACGGCGTCCGCGAGCTGGGCAACCATGGTCTGCTGCTGGTAGCCGGGGGGAGCGCCGATCAGCTGGGTCGCCGGGTTCTCGGCGACCTTGACCCCGGCCAGCCGGGCCAGCGCGATCATGCCCATCACCAGGCTGACCGCGATCCCACCGAGCAGCAGCAGGGTGGTAGCCGCGTTCTTCGACTTGGGCTTCTTGAACGCCGGCACCCCGTTGCTGATCGCCTCCACCCCGGTCAGCGCCGCGCAGCCCTGGGTGAACGAGCGCAGCACCAGGAACACCAGCGCGAACCCGGTGAGCTGGTCGCCCTCCGCCACCAGCTCCAGGTTCGCGCTGGCCGCCCGCACCTCGTCGCCGAAGACCAGCACCCTGGTGACACCCCAGATGATCATCACCCCGATACCGACCATGAAGGCGTAGGTGGGAATCGCGAACGCGGTGCCGGACTCCCGGATTCCGCGCAGGTTGATCGCGGTGAGCACCACGATCGCCGCTACCGCGAAGGCCACCTTGTGGGTGCCCACGACGGGCAGCACGGCACCGATGTTGGCGGCCGCCGAGGAGATCGACACCGCCACCGTCAGTGTGTAGTCCACCAGCAGCGCGCTGGCCACGGTGAGCCCGGCATAGCGGCCGAGGTTGACCGTGGCCACCTCGTAGTCACCACCCCCGGAGGGGTAGGCATGGACGTTCTGCCGGTAGCTGGTGACCACGGTGAGCAGCACCACGACCACCGCCAGGCCGATCCACGGGGAGAAGGCATAGGCCGAGAGCCCGGCGACGGACAGGGTCAGGAAGATCTCGTCAGGCGCATAGGCCACCGAGGACAGTGCATCCGAGGCGAACACCGGCAGCGCAAGCCGTTTCGGTAGCAACGTGTCGCCCAGCTTGTCGCTGCGCTGCGGACGACCGACCAGAATCCGCTTGAGCGCGGTCACAACCTTCGACACGGCCGAAGCCTAGTGCCGGTGCCGCTGGCGGATGCTGCCCCGGTCAACCGGTAGCGTGCGGCCGGGCGGATGCCTGGGTGTGAAACGAGGAGGGCGCGGCGTGCATGTCGTGATCATGGGTTGCGGGCGGGTGGGGTCGTCGCTCGCGGCGAGCCTGGAACGGCAGGGCCATGACGTCGCCGTGATCGACCGCGACTCGAAGGCGTTCCGGCGGCTGAGCAGCGACTTCCGCGGCGAACAGGTGGTTGGCATCGGCTTCCACCGTGACGTGCTGCGCCGGGCCGGGGCAGACCGGGCAGAGGCGTTCGCCGCGGTGTCCAACGGGGACAACTCGAACATCATCTCGGCGCGGGTGGCCCGCGAGACCTTCGGCATCGAGCGGGTGGTCGCGCGGATCTATGACGAGCGCCGGGCGGAGGTCTACGAACGCCTCGGCATCCCGACCGTGGCGACCGTGCCGTGGAGCACCGACCGGCTGATGCGCATGTTGGTGGCCGACGGGGCGAAGAGCGCCTGGCGGGACCCGTCGGGCACGGTTGCGGTGCTGCCGCTGCCGGTGCACGACGGCTGGGCCGGGCGGCCGGTCGCCGAGCTGGAGCAGGCCACCGGAGCCCGAGTGGCGTTCCTCCTGCGCTTCGGGTCCGGAGTGCTGCCGGACGCACACACCGTGATCCAAGCCGAGGACACCATCTATGTGGCGGCGGTGTCGGGCACCGTCAGCGACGTGACCACCGCCGCCGTGCGCGAACCCGACGGGAGCTGAGGACACCATGAGGGTCGCCATCGCCGGGGCCGGAGCGGTCGGACGCTCCATCGCCGCCGAGCTGATCGAGAACACCCACGATGTGATGCTCATCGAGCGGGACCTCGCGGCGATCGAGCCGGAGACCGTCGAGAACGCCGAGTGGGTGCACGCCGATGCCTGTGAGCTGGCCTCGCTGGAGGAGGCCGGGATACAGAGCTGTGACGTGGTGATCGCGGCCACCGGTGACGACAAGGTCAACCTGGTGGTGTCGCTGCTGGCCAAGATGGAGTTCGCGGTCCGCCGGGTGGTGGCCAGGGTCAACGACCCCCGCAACGAGTGGCTGTTCAACGACACCTGGGGCGTTGACGTGGCGGTGTCCACACCCCGGATGCTGGCCGCCGTCGTCGAGGAGGCGGTCAGCGTGGGCGACCTGGTGCGGCTGATGACCCTGCGCCAGGGGCGGGCGAACCTGGTGGAGGTGACCCTGCCGGAGGCCACCCCGCTGGCCGGCCGCCCGGTGCGCGAGCTGCGGCTGCCGCACGACTCCGCGCTGTTGGTCATCCTGCGCGGCGGACGAGTCATCGTGCCGCAGCCAGACGATCCGCTGGAGGGCCTGGACGAGCTGCTGTTGGTGGCCACCGCGGACGTCGAGGAGGAGATCCGCACAGCGCTCGGCGCCAAGCCGAGGGCTGTCCCGAAGGGCTAGCCGGGCGCCGCGAGCCGGTGCGCCCGCCGCACCGCCCACACCGTGCCGAACAGCGCCACCCCGGTCAGCGGCAGGCCCATCGCCAACCTGGCGGCCCCCAGCCAGAACGTCTGGTCGGTGTCGTACAGCCAGTGTTGCACCACGAAGCGCCCGGCGAACACCGCCGCCCACAGCAGGGTCGCCGCGCTGTAGGCCCGCAGCAGCGCCCGTTCGGACCGCCAGCCCTGACCGTCGCCGTTGATGCCGTGCCAGATGACCCCGGCCAGCGGCCACCGGGCCAGCGCGGACAGGCTGAACACCACACACAACACCGCGCTGTACCAGATGCCGACCAGGAAGTAGCCCTTGGCTTCCCCGGTCCGATAGGCCACGAACGCGCCGAAGCCGACCCCGAACAACCCGGAGATCGCCGGCTGCAACGGCTCGTGACGAACCAACTGCCAGCCGGCGATGCCGACCGCCACGGCAACCGCGGCGACAACCGCCGGAACCAGCGAGGCCAGTGAGTTGACCACGACGAAAGCGACCACCGGGATCGTCGAGGCGACCATCCCGGACACCCCGCCGAGCTGGTCGAGGATGCTCTGCTTGACCGGCTCGGACTCGACCGGCCGGGGCTCTGACTGCTCGGGCCGCACCGGCGCAAAAGTCTCGGTCGGTGCGTCATCGCCGGTGGAAGAACGGTGGGTCACGAAGCCTGCCGAAGTTCGTAGTAGGGGTTGTAGAGCACCTTGCGACCGTTGCGGACGGCCATCCGGCCCCGGACCTTGATCCGCCGGCCGGCCTCGATGCCCGGAATGCGCCGACGGCCGACCCAGATCAGGGTCACGCCCTCGGTGCCGTCGAACAGCTCGGCCTCCAGGCTCGCTACCGCGTCCTTGGGACAGATCTCCACGGACCGCAGCCTACCGACCACGGTCACCTCCTCGCCGCAGCGGCAGTCGCAGGCGCGCCGCGCGCCGGAGAGCTCGGTGTCCCGGGACAGGTCATCGGCGTCGAGGTCCTCGACATCCGAGGTGAGTCTGCGAATGATGCGTTTGAACAGGCCGCCAGCGTTGGGACCCATATCCTCTCCCGGGGTGCGCAGGAGCCGCTCGAGAGGAACGACCAACGAAGGATAGCTCGCCGCGCGGGTGTTCGGCGGCGACGGTCGAGGATGGCGACATGTGGACGGCGAATCGCGCTCGACGATTTCCGATACCCGAATGGCTGATTCAACACAGTGTCACGATGCTGCCGGGAGGCGGTTCCGACGAGGTCTTCATCACGTCCGCGTTCAGCCGACCGCTCGGCGCGGTCGGGATGCGGTTGGTCGCGCCCCGGCCCGGCTCCGGCGGTTCAGTGGTGCACAGCTACCTGGCGGCGCTGGATGCCGCGCTCGAACCGGACGCCTCGACGCTGGTCGGTGGGGTCTCGTTGGGCGCGCAGGTGGCGGTGGTGTGGGCGGCCGACCGCGCGGCGCGCGGGTTGCCTGGGCCAGGTGGGCTGCTGCTGGCGCTGCCGGCGTGGACCGGGGA
>JALYVZ010000260.1 GCA_030852965.1 Actinomycetota bacterium
CCGCAGCACCGGGCAGGGCAGCGTGGCGTTGAGCTCGGCCGGCCGGTAGGGCACCAGGATCGCGGTGCTCGACACGGTTGGTTCGCCCGGCGCCGGCCAGCTCAGCTCGGTGCGCTGCGCGAGTACCGGAGCGAACGGCAGCGCGAGCCCGGCGGCCAGCCCGATCAGTCCGATCAGCAGGGCCAGGGCGGTGCGAGGACGTGCTCTGGTCGTCGACAGGGTGGGACAGCCCTTCGCGAGGGGGGGCGAACGCAGGTTAGGCCATCGGCCGCTGTCCCCGATCGGTGCATACCGGTGCGCCACACCGAGTCTTTACTTGACTCGGTCCAGAAAGGGTGGCACGGTCGGGTCCGTGTCGGGCGGCAGCAAGTCCATTTCGGTGGAGGCGCGCGAGCAGTTGCGCACCGCCGGCATGCGCGTCACCGCGTCCCGGATGGCGGTGTTGGAGGTGTTGAGCGCGCACCCACACGCCACCGCCGAGCACGTGGCCCGGCGCGTCGCCGAGCGTATCGGCTCGGTGTCCAAGCAGGCCGTTTACGACGTGCTGGCGGCGTGTACCGACGCCGGCCTGGTGCGCCGCATCGAGCCGGCCGGCTCGGCCGCACGGTTCGAGACCCGTACCGGCGACAACCACCACCACCTGGTCTGCCGGTGCTGCGGACATACCCAGGACGTCGACTGCGCGGTTGGCGCCCGTCCCTGTCTGACCCCGAGTGAGGGCGCCGGCTTCGCCATCGACGAGGCCGAGGTCGTGTTCTGGGGCCTGTGCCCCGGCTGTCAAGATCCGAACGAGAACCACCAAAACAGAAAGAAGGAGTTGTTGTGACCGAAACGCGGCCCACCACTACGGACGCCGGGATCCCGGTAGCGAGCGACGAGCACTCGCTCACCGTCGGCCCGGATGGTCCGATCCTGCTCAACGACCACTACCTGATCGAGCAGATGGCCAACTTCAACCGGGAGCGCATCCCGGAGCGCCAGCCGCACGCCAAGGGCGGTGGCGCGTTCGGTCACTTCGAGGTGACCAACGACGTGAGCGCCTACACCAGCGCGGCGGTGTTCCAGCCGGGCACCAACACCGAGCTGGTGGTCCGGTTCTCCACGGTTGCCGGCGAACGCGGCAGCCCCGACACCTGGCGTGACCCGCGCGGTTTCTCGGTGAAGCTCTACACCACCGAGGGCAACCTGGACATCGTCGGCAACAACGTGCCGATCTTCTTCATCCGGGACCCGCTGAAGTTCCAGCACTTCATCCGCAGCCAGAAGCGCCGCGCGGCCAACAACCTGCGCGACCACGACATGCAGTGGGACTTCTGGACGCTCTCGCCCGAGTCGGCGCACATGCTGGCCTGGCTGATGGGCGACCGGGGCATCCCGAAGTCGTGGCGGCACATGAACGGCTACTCCAGCCACACCTACAGCTGGGTCAACGCTGATGGAGTGAAGTACTGGGTCAAGTATCATTTCAAGACCGACCAGGGCATCGACTTCCTCACCCAGGCCGACGCCGACCGGATCGCCGGTGAGGACGCCGACTACCACCAGCGCGACCTGTACAACTCGATCGAGGCCGGGGATCACCCCAGCTGGTCGCTGAAGATGCAGATCATGCCGTTCGAGGACGCGAAGACCTACCGGTTCAACCCGTTCGACCTGACCAAGGTGTGGCCGCACGGGGACTACCCGCTGATCGACGTCGGCACGATGACGCTGGACCGCAACCTCACCGACCACCACTCCGAGAACGAGCAGGCCGCGTTCGAGCCGAACAACCTGGTGCCCGGCACCGGACTGAGCCCGGACAAGATGCTGATGGCCCGAGGGTTCTCCTACGCCGACGCGCACCGTGCCCGGCTCGGGGTGAACTACAAGCAGATCCCGGTGAACCAGCCCAAGGTCGAGGTGCACAGCTACTCCAAGGACGGCGTCGGGCGGACCATCAACGCCTCCGACCCGGTGTACGCGCCGAACTCCTACGGCGGCCCGAAGGCCGATGCGTCGCGTACCAACGAGGTGCTCTGGCACTCCGACGGCGAGATGGTCCGCACGGCGTACACGCTGCGCGCCGAGGACGACGACTGGGGCCAGGCCGGCACCATGGTCCGCGAGGTGCTCGACGACGCCGCCCGCGCGCGGCTGGTCGGCAACGTGGCCGGGCACCTGTCCAACGGCGTGTCCGAGCCGATCCTGGCCCGGGCGTTCGAGTACTGGAAGAACATCGACAAGCAGGTCGGTGACAAGATCGAGGCAGCGGTCCGCAAGGGCGGCTGACCCCGCACTCGTGGTAGCCCGTTGGGTCCCGCTCCGGTCCAGGAGCGGGCCCAACGTTCGTTTCAGCCGGAAAACCGCTGGTGAATGCGGGAGCGCGTCCTCGAGTTGCTCGACTGACCCGCCGCCGGCTGGGCTCACCGCCGGCTCGTCGCTCACCGAGAACACGTAGTCCGCTACGCGTGACGGTCTGGTCCCGCACCGGGCATTGTCGGTTGGGGCGTCCTTGACCACACCATCAACCTCAACTGATCAGAAGACGGCTCCGGACTGCGACCGCCATGCCCGAGGCGCCGCCTGATCACCACAGTCACGAGGAACTGGCCAAGGTCCTTGGCGCAACCCAACTGAGCTGACCACGGAGGCAACCATGCACCGCAATACTCGCCATCCCCTCGCCTGTTTCGTGCCGCCGGACCTGTTGCGCGACGTAATCGTGCAGGGCGACGCGGCCGATCGGCAGGCCGCACTCGATTCGCTGCTCATCGACTCGGCCATCCGCACCATGCGCGCCGAGAACGCCGCGCGCACCATCGCTCCGCTGCAGCGACTCGGCGCCGGTTCCGGGAAGCCGCAACGCTTCATCCACGACCAGCGGCACGGCTCCTCGATGACGCCCGGCCCAGTGATCCGCGCCGAGGGCCAGCCGGTCGTCGCCGACGCCACCGTCAACCAGGCCTACGATGGCTTCGGGGATACCTACCGCTTCTACTGGGAGGTGTTACAACGCGACTCGATCGACGATCAGGGCATGCCGATCCACGGTTTGATGCACTTCGACAACAGCTACAACAATGCGTTCTGGGACGGCGCCGGGCACATGTTCTTCGGCGACGGCGACGGGCGTTTGTTCCTTGACTTCACCAAGGGCACGGACGTCATCGGCCACGAGCTCACCCATGGTGTCACCCAGTACACCGCGAACCTGGTCTACAGCGGCGAGTCTGGGGCGCTCAACGAGTCGATCTCCGACGTGTTCGGGATCATGATCAAGCAGTATGCGCTCGGACAGACGGTGGACCAGGCCGACTGGCTGATCGGGGCGGACGTCGTCGGGCCGGAGCTGGAGCATGCGCTGCGTTCCATGAAGGAGCCGGGTACAGCCAACAAGTACGACCACCAGCCCTCGGACATGGACGGTTACGTAGCCACCATCCGAGACCATGGTGGTGTGCACACCAACTCCGGGATCCCGAACCGTGCCTTCTACCTCGCCGCGGCGGGTATCGGTGGGAAGAGTTGGGAGAAGGCCGGATCGATCTGGTATGCCGCGCTGAATGATGCCACGCTTACGCCGAACACCCGGTTCAAAGGCTTCGCCCAGGCCACGATCCAGGCCGCGAAGTCGGCCTACGGGCCAACGAGCGCGCCAGCCAAGGCAGTGACCGACGCATGGCGAACCGTGAAGGTTCTGTGAACACAGAGGCCACGAACACAGAGGCCACGAACACAGAGGCCACGCAATGACCGCACCGATGTCCGACGTCATAGCGGTGCAGCTTCTCCAGACCGGCGGGATCGCCGGTCTGGAGATGTCGGCCACCGTCCGACTCACCGAGCTGCCGCCCGAGGTCGCCGATCAAGCCCGCGAGCTCGCCGCACGGGTACTGGCCGACGAGCCGGTGCCGGCGGTGCGCGAGGGACCGAGCACCTTCGACGCCTTCGAGTACGAGCTGCTCATCTCCCGCGCCGGTGTGGCCGACGACCGAGTCAACACCCGCGACGACGCGCTCACCCCAGCCCAACACGACCTGATTCACATCCTGCGTCCCTACCTCACACCGAGCTGAGCTCGATCGGACTGCCGGCCCAGAGAAGGCCCCCACATCGGCTGGCAGAAGCAGAACCGGATGCAGAGCCAAGAGCCGACCGTGCTCACCGGCGCGACGTACCAGGCCCGGGAGAACGCGATGGCCCGGATGCAGGCCGAGGCCGACGCGGTCCAGGCCGACGGTGTGGTCGGGTGCGTCTGGAGTGGCTCCAGCACGGGCCCCACGTCCAGCCGAGCCGGCCCGGCTGGACGTGGGGCAGTGGCGTTTCCTCGCCGCGATCGCCTGCAGGCCCTGCTACACCATAGCCGTGGTGTACGGCCTGGCCGAGTGCCCGTCCGGTCGGTCCGCCCTCCGTCTCAGCCGGAAAATGGCAGGTGAAGGGCCTGTGGATAACTTTCTCGGCACATTGCCCGATGGCGGTAGGCTCATGTCATGAGCAGCTCGGAGTTTGTCCGGTTGACGCGCCGGGTCGACGCCCACGATGAGACCCTGCAGGCACTGTCGGACACCGTGTTCGACATCAAGGAGACAGTGGACCGGCACACCCAGACCCTGGACAGCCACACCCAGACCCTGGACGGGCACGGTGAGATGCTGGTCGAGATCCTCCGTCGGTTGGAGCCTCGTCCGCACAGCTAGCGTTCCACGATCGCCCTCGCGTTGCTGGTCGAGCGGAGCGCGTCGACCTGGTCGCAAACAGCGCGAGCCGTGGTCAAGGACGGTGGCCACTACTACGTCAGCCCGGCCCGCACCCTTGTCGGCCGCTACGGTGAAGCGCTCGGTGCGGTGCAGCCGCAGGACATACCGATCTGGTGCGGGCGGTGCACGATGGTTGGCCCAGTTCACGCCGCGCCGCAGTCGTCGGGGTTGCGGGCGCACCACGGACGGACGCCGGGCAGCCGATGGCGGTTCCGCGCCACCAGGCGGTAGAGCCGCTCCTGGGTGCCGGCGCTGCGCCGATACACGGCCAGCGGCCACGAGGAGCCCAGTGCCACCCCGAGGGCGGCGTTGGCCGCGGCCGCACCGTCCAGCCGAGTGCCGTCAGTGCCGCGCCACTGCACCGAGTCGGCGCACTCGGACGCTGTGGTGCCGATCGACTCGGGTACCCCGGCGCGTTGGTAAGGCAGCGTCTCGATCAGCCGCTGGCCGTCCAGCATCCGCAGCCAACCGAGCATGCGCGTGCAGAACCCGCACTCCCCGTCGAACAGCAGCACCGGCCGCTCCATGCGACCAGTATGGGCTCAGGTCATCGCGAGCGGAACTCGAGCGGGATCCGGATTCGCAGCAGACCGTCCACCAGCTGCGCGCTCGGCCGCAGCCCGGCGCGGCGGAGCAGGCGGGTGATCCGCAGGTTGCCGGGGTGGGCCAGCGCGGTGAGCTCCTGCCAGCCGGCATCGGCTGCGACCTCGACCGCCCGGCGGATCAGCGCGGTGCCCACCCCGCGCACCTGCCACGCGTCCTGCACCAGGATCGACAGGCTCGCCGTCGAACCCCGGGTGTCTGGGTCCAGGGTGACCAGGCCGACCACCTGCCCGCCGTCCAGGGTGAGCGCGACCAGCCCCTCGGCCTTGCCGGACGCGCCGGTGAGCAGCTCGGAGAGCTCGCCCACGGACAGCGTCGGGCTGATGCTGAGGAACCTGGCCCGGCGGGTGGCCGGGGTGCACCGCGCGTGCAGCGCGGCGACCAGTGGAGCGTGTGCCACCTCGATCATCCGCAGCTCGATCTCCGAGCCGTCGCCGAGCAGCACCGTGCCGAAGCCGGCGGGCGCCTCGGAGCCGTCGCCGACGCTCAGCTCGGCGAGCTCGATCAGCATGGCTGCCCGGGACGCCTCGGTGGCGGTGAACGGCCAGGACCGGCCCAGCCGCAGCTCCCGTCCGTGCACCCGCAGCCGATGGGTGCACGGGGCGTCGTCGCCGGTGGCCAGCGGTCGCG
>JALYVZ010000003.1 GCA_030852965.1 Actinomycetota bacterium
TTCCGGTCCTGGGTCCTCGGGGGCCCAAAGCCCGGCACCGAGCGGGGTTGACCCGGTGCAGACTGGCGCGGCCGGGACTCCCCATTTCAGCTTTGATGGTCTTCCCTCCACCTCGTCGCCTCCACCTCGTCGGGAGGTTGGGAATGAACACTCATCGATCGAATTCAGCTGGCCTGGGGAATCGGGTCTGGGAGTGAAACCCTGTGAATCTCGTTTTCGTTCTGGTAGTCGATTCGCCGGTCGTCCCCGGTCAATCCGGCAGCGGACGTTCATGAGCACCCCACCAGCTGACGGCAGTGGCCTCAACGGATCGAAGTCCCTAGATTCGGGAACATCTCACGGCGCGGAGCATGCCCTCGACGTTGTGATCACGGGGCGCAACATCGACGTGTCCGCCCACTACCAGCGCTACATCGAGAACAAACTTGCCGGCCTCGAACGGTACAACAGACACCTCATCCACTACGAGGTTGTGCTGCACCACGAGAATAACCCCCGCCAGGCCAAGGCATGCCAACGAGTCGAGATCACCGGCAGGGTGGATGGATCGACCGTGCGCGCCGAAGCCCGTGCACACGACTTCCATGCCGCGCTGGATGCTGCGGTCAACAAGCTGGAGGCGGGACTGCGGCGTAACCACGACCGCCGCCAGGTCCACTACGGCCGACACCAGCCCACCTCGGTCGCCGCCGCGACCGCGGCACTGGCCCACACGCTCGTCGGTGAACCCGGCGAGACTGACCACGCTACGACGATCCCGCATGGTAGTTAGGCATGACGAACACCATCGCCACCCGCAAGCTGCTGAACGCGCCGATCCTCCATGTTGAGCCCGGAATCGCGGCCCACGACGTCGACCCTGTGCCGACCGGCCTGGCCTGCGAAGTTGCGATAGCGGGCGAGCCGGTCGGGCTGGGTGATGTCGATCCGTCGCAGCCAACGCAGCTGGCCCGCCGCGGCCGCCCTCCGCCGTACCGGGATGAGGCGGTGCGGCGCGGGCGGGTGCGCGAGCAGGCTGAGGTGGTCTCGACAGATTCGGCGCGGTTCTACCTCAAGCGGATCGGCCAGGTTGCGCTGCTCAACGCGGGAGAAGAAGTCGAGGTCGCCAAGCAGATCGAGGCCGGCCTCTACGCCGAGCAGCGGCTACTCCACGCCGCGGCCAACACCGGGGGCCCGCACGGGATGGGCGCCCAACTGGCCCGGGACCTGCGCTGGATCGTCCGCGACGGCGAGCGCGCCAGGAATCACCTGCTGGAGGCCAACCTGCGGCTGGTGGTGTCGCTGGCCAAGCGCTACACCGGTCGCGGCATGGATTTCCTGGACCTGATCCAGGAAGGAAATCTCGGCCTGATCCGCGCGGTGGAGAAGTTCGACTACTCCAAGGGCTACAAGTTCTCCACCTATGCCACCTGGTGGATCCGCCAGGCCATCACCCGGTCCATGGGCGACCAAGCCCGCACGATCCGCATTCCAGTACACATGGTCGAGATCATCAACCAACTCGCCCGCATCAAACGCGAGATGTGGCAGCAATCGGGTCGTGAACCCACCGCCGACGAGCTGGCCAAGGAAATGGACATCACCTCGGACAAGGTGCTGGAAATCCAGGACTACGCCCGCGAGCCGATCTCGCTCGACCAGACCACCGGCGACGGCGGTGCCCAGTTCGGTGACTTCATCGAGGACTGCGACGCCGTCGAGATCCTCGACGCGGTGAGCGTCACCCTGCTGCGCGACGATCTGCACACCGTGCTGGCCACCTTGTCCGATCGAGACGCCGGCGTGATCCGACTCCGTTTCGGACTCACCGACGGACGGGTCCGCACGCTAGCGGAAATCGGCCACGACTACGGGGTGACCCGGGAACGAATCCGCCAGATCGAAACGCACGCCATGGCTAGGCTGCGACACCCCGCACACACCCGGGCACTGCACGCCTACCTCGAATAGCCCATCCGCTCGATCGAATGCGCCCGGGCTGTTGACGGCCAGCACCGGCGCGGCGCCAACGAGTTGACCAGCCCAGATCGCGCTGGAAGGCCTACCGCCAGCTGCCAACCTCATCGGCGGCCCGCTCCAGACCCCGACGGCCGAGCCGAACAGTATCCACGCCCCGGGGTGGGCGCCATGACGGCGCCGGAGCTGACCATCGTCACGACCGAGCCGAGCCGAACCGAACCGACCTGCCTGTGACTGGATCGAGTTGGTCACGACGTCCGCCGCTGCAGCCGGTGCTCGCCTAGGCCCGCGACGTCGACGTCATCCAGCGAGGTGACGACAAGATCGGCACGTGCGGTCGCTAAGAGTTCCACGTCGTCGGCTCGGGCCAGGCCTAACGCAGCCATGCCGCCGGCCTTGGCCGCCTGCACGCCGCTGGCCGCGTCCTCCACGACGAAGCAGTGCTCTGGGGCGACGCCGAGCTCGGCGGCCGCGGTCAGGAAGATCTCCGGGTGTGGCTTGCCCTGGGCGAAGTCGCGTCCGGAGATGTCGACGTCGAAGAACTCCAGCAGGCTCAGATCGGGCCGCAGGAAGTCGTAGTGCAGGCCCTGTGCGGCGGCGAAGGTGTCGAGCCGAATCTTGCGGAGGAACATTCCAGCGTTCTTCGACGAAGATGCCGCCGCCACCGGGACTCCCGCGTCGTGCACGGCCAGCAGGAAACGCAACGCGTCGGGGTAAGCCTCGAACTCGCCGGCCTCGATGAGCTTGATGACCATGGTCTGCTTGTTCGCGGCGTAAGCCTGCGCCCGCTCGGCGGAGTTGGGAACCTCGAAGTACTCCAGGGCGGCCAGTGCTCCGCTCATTCGTGGCTTGCCCGATAGCACCTGCTGGTAGACCTGCGGCGTGAAGCGGTCGTCCGACCACGTGGTCTGGTCGGCGATGTCGGCCCAGTCGTTTTCCATCAGCTCGCGCAGCGAGTCCTTCCACGCACGTTCATGCGGGGAGTCGACCAGCACGCCGTCCACGTCGAAGATCGCAGCCTCAAAACCCCGTGCACGCACGATCCCACCCTTCCCATCTTCCAGACGTTCGTGGTGCCGTCGTAGCGGCGCCACCCACTCTTGCCCGGCGGTCAGCTCTCGGACCTCGTCGCCGATGCCGATGCGGACTGGCCGGCTGAAGCCGTCGGCCATGACGCGCACCGTCAGCTCATCGCCCGAGATGCTGACCCTGATCGAGGTACCGCGGAACTGCATCGGGAAGCTGAGCCCGTCGAGGCGGTCGGTGAGCGTCGGGTCGAAATGCAGAACCCCGTCGCGCACGCTGGCGCCGACGTAGCCGCGTTGCAGTAGATCCAGGGTGCCGGACATGACACCCATGTGGATGCCTTCCTTGGTGGTGCCGTCCTGCACGTCACTCACATCGCTCTCCAGCGCGACGAGGAAGCGCTCCCACGAGCTGTCCGGATCCAAGCCGCCGAGCACGGCGGCGTGCGTGACCAGGCTCAGAGTCGAGCCGTGCGAGGTGCGCCGGTCGTAGTAGTCGATCGTTCGCCGCGCGAGGTCGGGGTCGTAGTCGTACCCGAGCCGTTCGAACAGCTGGCGGAGCTCGGCACCGGAGAACAGGAAGAACAGCATCACCGCGTCGGCCTGCTTGGCCAGCTGGTAACGGTTGGGGTCGTCGTCCGCGGCCTTGAGGATGCGGTCCAGACGCCCGATGTTGGGGTGCTCGGCGCGGTAACGCTCCCAGTCCAGCTCCTCGAGATCGGCGTAGCCCTCGAACTGGCTGACGATGCCGTCGGCATGGAACGGGACGAACATCTTGCGGCTCATCTCATCCCACGTGCGCAGCTCATCGTCGGTCAGCCCGAGGAGGACCCGCAGTGCGGCGCGACGACTCGTCGGAAGCAGGTCGAGCACCCGAGGGGCGATGCCGGCGATCCAGGCCACCATCAGGTTGGTGTAGCCGTTGTTGCGCAGACCGGCTTCGTCGGCACCCGGGTAGCGCTCGTGGAACTCGTCGGGGCCCATCACCCCATGGATCTCGTATCGGTCGCGCTCGGGGTCGTAGTGTGCGATCGAGGCCCAGAAGCGGGCGATCTCGAGCATGAGCTCGGCGCCGTAGTCGCGGAGAAACGCCACGTCGTCGGTGGCCTGGTAGTACTGCCAGACGTTGTAGAAGATTGCCGCGTTGACGTGGCGCTGGTTGTGGCTGTGGTCGGGGTGCCACTGCCCGGACAGCGGGTTGAGATGCACGACCTGTGTTTCCTCGGTGCCGTCGCTGCCGCTTTGCCACGGGAACATCGCGCCCCGGTAGCCAGCCTCCCGCGCCGCGGCCCGCGCCTCGGCGAGGCGGCGGTAGCGGTACATCAACAGCCCGCGGGTGATCTCGGGCAGCCGAAAGTTGAGGTAGGGGTAGACGTAGAGCTCGTCCCAGAACACGTGCCCTCGGTAGGCTTCGCCGTTGAGCCCCCGAGCCGGCACGCCCGCGTCGTGGCGGGCGGTGTGCCGCGAGCACACCTGCAGCACATGAGAAACGTGGAAGCGCAGCAGCAACTGCACGCGGGGCTCGCGGGGCAGCTCGATGTCACCGATATCCCACAGCTCGGTCCACGCCGACTCGTGCTCGGTGAGCGCGGCGGCGAAGTCCGGGTAGCGCGCGACGTTCCTTCCCGCCGCGACCAACGTCTCGGCGATCGCGTTGTCGTGGGAGGTGAACAACGAGATCATCTTCTCCACGCGCACCGGGCTGGCCTGCTCGACGTCGAAGACCAGGACCTGCTGGATGTAGTCCTCCATCTGGTACAGGCTGCGGGCAACCTCCAGCGGGTCGTTCCCCGACGGACTGCTTGCAGGGTCGAGCATCGGCGCCGAAGACCTGCTTGCAGGGTCGAGCATCGGCGCGGCACCGCCGGCGAAGACACGAGTGCGCGCGGCTTCGGCGATGTAGATGTTCGACTGCCGGGTCTGCACCTTCAGTGCGATGATCTCCGGGCCGAACGTGCGCGGAGACCCCGGGTTGAGATGACGCCCCTCGAGCTCGCGGTAGCGGGCAACCATGTTGTTCGTCACGCGACCGTCGAGCCCGGAGATCACTTCGACGCGGCCTGACCAGTTGACCGGGGTCACGGTCCACTCGATACCAGCCAAGTGGCTGTGGGCCATGCTCACGAAGCGGCGGCTGCGCAGTGTCGTCTCGCGGCCGGCGCGGTCGCGGAACTGGATCTCGCGCTTCACCACGGCGTTGCGGATGTCGTAGCAGTGGCGGTAGGAGACCACTTCGACGTTGTCGAGCCGGATCGCCTCCTCTCCCTCGATCCTCAGCTTCAGCAGCAACCAGTTGGGAAGGTTGACCAGGTCTTCGTTGAGAACCGGGCGACCACCGAGGATGGTCGTCTCCCGGTTGAAGCAGCCGTGGGCGTACGTGCCGGGGTAATGGACGGCGTTCGCGTCCTCCCACTCGGCCGCTCCCCGGGTAGCGAAGTACCCGTTGCCGGTCGAGGTCAGGGCCTCGCGTAGACCTTCCTGCGCGGGGTCGAAGCCGTCGTAGGCGAGTGTGAAGTCCGGCACGGATCCCTCCCCGAGGGGTTGCGCGGGTCAGCGGGCTAGCGTCGCCCACCACCACGGGCGACCTTAGCGTGCTGCTCCGGGTCAGCGAGCCGGTAACGGACCGCGACCGGAGCCCACCCTCTTGCCGACGTCCTGACCTCGCTCGGCAACGGGTTCAGGACCGCTCTCAAGATCCTTACCATCGTCGGCGACGCTGCCACGTTCCCGACCTCCGATCACCTCGCCGCCTACGCCGGTCTTGCCGCCGGTACTCCAGCTCGTCTGCCCACAACGTGCCCAGCAGGGCGGTCAACCACGGTCACTCATGGACAATCAGGAGGTACCCTAGCGCAGGTCAGACAGGGTGTCCGGGCTAATCACTCTGGTTCCCGAGCTGAATACGCGGGTTCGACTCCCGTCGTGCCGGCGAGCGCGCAGCCGAGTGCCACGGGCGCGACGGCAACTCGTCGGTGCGCTTCGGGCGCCCACCGCCCATCACCCGTTCCGGTGGCGCTGTCCAGAGTTCGCCAGGCTCGGCTCGCGTGGTAGTTGACCTGCGCTGGTGTCTGGTCGAGACTGCCGAGGCTGTCTAGGTCCCGGCAGCGGATCGTGACCGCTGGACTCGCCTCGGGAGTGGTCTGTGTCTTCCCAAGACAGCAAGCACGATGCCGCTGACCATTGCGGTGACATCGACGCTGACGATGCCCTCACCGCGCGCCGGTTCGGGGGCGACCGGTTCACCGTCACGATGGAACAGTCCGTCGGGTCCAGGGCCGCGCCGGTGGTGCTGAGTGTGACCGGTGACCTCGACCTCGCGACGATCGACCGATTCCACGACGTCAAGGCGAAAGCCCTCGCGGTGCTCGCCGCCGCGCCCAAGCGGGGACTGGTGGTGGATCTGAGCCGGGTGGATTTCCTCGGGTCCACAGCCTTGGCCGCGTTCATCGCTATCCACCGCGAACTCACCCTGCGTGGCGGTTGGTTGCGCATCGTGACCGGCGGCGGCCGGCGCGTGCGGCACCCATTCGAAGCAACGAGGCTCGACGCCGTGCTCCCGCTCTACAACACCATGAGTGACGCCCTCGCCAACGAGGGTTAAACCCTTCCCGTCGGGGCGCTCAACGACGAGACGTTGAGCGCGGTCTCCGACCGAGACTGGCGAGGAAGGGGGGTCGATGAGGGAGAGCTTCGCGGACGTGTCCACCGCCGACGCCGTGACCGTGGCCCGCGTGCGCCACCAGCTGGGTAGTTGGCTGGGCTGGCTGGGCTGGCCAGCCGATCACAGCGACGCCGTGGTGCTCGACCCGCCACCGCAGCGCGACCACCTGCACGGGATACCCCTCATGCGCGCCAGCTGCGACGGGCTGAGCATTCTCGGCACCGCCACCGGCACCCGAGTCACAATCACCAGCACATCACCCGACCACAACCCCTGACTCCGGCAACGGGCAGCGGGCGCTGTTCGTGCGTCCTCAGGCTTGGTGGTTCAGACGCGCGCGCGTCCGCCGCGTACAAAGTGCAGGACCACCGCGATGACCGCGAGCACAACGACGATGTGGATGAAACCACCGGCAATATGAACAGCGAAGAAACCTAAGGCCCAGAGAACAAGCAGCACACCAGCGACCGCAAGTAACATCAGGAGCTCCTTTGCTCAGCCAGGTACCACCTGGACAAGCCGGGATTGCCGGTTCGCCGGTCTGTCAAACATCGATGTCGGTCGCGACCGCCGATTCATCGACCTTCGCGTTCAGACGTCGCTTGAGCGCGGTCGCGACCGGCAGGCGCAGTGATGGGACTGCGTTACGTTCGCGGGTGTTCCCAGACACGCGAACCAGTGATACTCCCCGCTATGGCGGTACGAACTGTGGGTGTCGAGGAAGAGTTCCTGCTGGTCGATCCGGACAGCGGTCGTGCCAGAGCATGTTCGGCCGCGGTGCTGCGGTTCTCCGAGGGTGCCGTCGTCACCGGGTCCGCCGAGTTGCAGCGGGAGCAGATCGAGATCGAGACCAGGCCGTGCTCGTCGCTGGCGGAGCTCGCCGGTGAGATCGGTCGGCAACGAAGGTCCGTGGTGGAGGTGGCTCAGCGTGCGGGGGTGGAGGTCGTCTCGCTGGCCAGCTCGCCGTTGCCGGCCGATCCATCGTTGAGCCCCGGCGCACGTTACGAGTGGATGGGTGAGCGTTTTGGCGTGACCGCGCACGAGGCGTTGACGGGTGGCTGCCATGTCCACGTCGAGGTGGACTCCGATGACGAGGGTGTCGCGGTACTCAACCGGATTCGGCCGTGGCTGCCGTCGCTGCTGGCAATCAGCGCGAACTCGCCATTCTGGCAGGGCGAGGACACCGGGTACGCGAGCTTCCGCTCCCAGGCGTGGACTCGCTGGCCCTCAGCGGGACCCACCGGGGACTTCGAGTCGGCGCAGGACTATCACACGCTGGTCTCGGAGATGCTCGATTGCGGGGTCCTGCTGGACGAGAAGATGGTCTATTTCGATGCTCGGTTGTCCCAGGCGTATCCCACGGTCGAGGTCCGGGTCGCCGACGTGTGTCTGCGCGGCGACGACGCCGTCCTGGTCGCCGCGTTGACGCGTGCACTCGTGGAGACGGCCGCCCGCGAATGGCGCTGCGGAGGTTCATACCGGCCCACCCGGATCGAGGTGATGCGGTTGGCGATGTGGCGGGCGAGTCGGTCGGGACACTCCGCAGAGCTGCTCGACCCGCGCTCGGGCCGGCCCTCGCCCGCCGAGGAAGTACTTGCCGCCCTGATAGAGCACACCCGATCAGCGCTGTCTGATGCGGGGGAACTGGAACTGGTCGCCCACTGGCTGTGCGAGGTACTCAGCCGTGGTTGCGGCGCGGCCGAGCAACGGGAGATCGAGAGTAGCTCTGGAAGGCTCGAGGCGGTGGTCAAGGCGGCGGCGTCCGCTATGGTCGCTGATCTTCAACCGTGGTCGGTCAGTAACGGCCGCTGACCCGCCCACGCTTGCGGGTCACCCTCGCAGCCAGCTGTTGGATGTCGTCGAGGAGTTGGGCGACGCGCACCGCGTCCCCGGTCGAGGGCGCTACCCAGATGGGTGCTCGCGCAGGTCTGCGACGAAGGGGCCTGTCATACCGGGGTCAGTGCACCGATCGGGGGTGCTCGGGCATCGGCTGAACCGGCGTCGATCCGCCGTGGCTGACACCGCTGATCAGAGGCGGTATCCTGGGTTGGCTGGCGCTCTGGACCTCGGCGTTGGCGCGCAGAGATCCCCGCCGTTGTGGATCACCCTGGAGTGTGTCATGGCCATCCAGAATGGACAGAGCGCGACGGTGCGCCGCGGTATGGTGTGCTCTTGGTCGATCGACACGGTCCCGCTCGCCGGGGACGGCGACATCGTCGTGCTGCGGTTGGTCGGGGAGCTCGACCTGTCCACCGACCCGCTCCTGCGCGAGGCCCTGGACGCGGTGAACGCTCGCGCGCCGGCCTACCTGGTCATCGACCTGGCCGAGGTCGGCTTCTGCGGCGCCGGCCAGCTGCGCCAGCTGGCCGACACCCACACCGACACCCTGGTCAACGGTGTCGGGTTCGCTTTGTGCGGGCTGTCGCGCTCCCAGAGTCGAGCCTGCGCCGTCGTGTGGGGCCGCGACTACCTACCGCGGTGCTACCCGAGCGCGCGCGACGCGATCACCGTCTGGAGCACCGCCGCCCCGGCGTGGGTGCCGGGTGGGCAACCCAGCCTGAACGAGCGTGCGTCGTGACCACCCAGGCGGGTGGGATCGACTCGCACGCGGGGGGCCGGACGCGGGCCATGGTGGAGGTTGTCGGGGTGTTGGACCGGGCCCAGATCGCGCGGCTGCGCCGTGAACTCGCCCGGTGGCGGCAGGCCGGTGTGGAGCAACTGGTCGTGGATGTCTCGCGGATGCCGGTCTGCGCGCCGGGTCTGGCCCGGATGTTGGCGTGGGCGTCGCTGCAGCTACGCGACAGCGGCACAGCGATGATCATCACCGGCGCCGGCGAGCGAGTGCGCGCCGAGCTGGCGGCCGAGGTCGCCGCACTGGACATGCTCACCAACGCACGTGGTGCCCAACCGTCCGCACAGACCTACCGTCCCGAAACCGCTGATCAGCCCTGAACAGCCTGGACGACCAGAATGAAGGACGTAGACGCATGACACGTACCCGCGGGTTCCGTGGGCCGACTCGCATCCACGGCGGTTACCCGCGAAAATGGAACGTGGCAGCGCAAAGCACGGACCCCGGGTGGACGACGAGCTTGAGCGTGGGGCGGCGGGCCTCGATGTCGAGCCCGAACCGGCCCCGGACGTTGAGCCTGCTTCACTCATGGATCCGGACTGCGGTAGCGGGTCGTGACCGGCCCAGCAGATAACCGGGCCGGCCGACATCGGCGGCGGCTGGGCGGCCTCCTGGCGTTGTTCGGCTGGTGCTACCTGGTGTGGTTACCGCTCAGTGGCACGTTCACCGTTGAGCAGCTGTTGTTCGGCGCGGGAGTCTCGTTGATCGTCGCGGCCGCTTTGGCTCCGCTCGGACCGCCGGTGCCGGGGCCGTGGTGGCTGCTGCGCCCACGCAGGCTGCTCGCCGTGTCGTGGCTGGTGGCCGTGGTACTGAGCAAGGTGGTGCTCGCCAACGTCGCGCTGGCGGCCCGGGTGTGGCGTTCGAGTCGGCGGCTGAACAGCGGGATGGTGGTGGTGCCGACCACCCAACGCTCCCCGGGGGGTCTGGCCGCCGTCGGTGTGCTGACGTCGTTGATCGTCGACAACCAGATCGTGGATGTGGACCGTAGCCGGCACGAGCTGCAGTACCACTGCCTGACCGTTCCAGAGCGTGCTGGTTGGGGGGCCCGAGCCGAGATCAACGGCCCGGTCGAGACGCTGCTTTCTCCCCTGGCCGGGCGGGGAAGGACACCATGAGCCACGTCTACCTGAGCGTCGCGATCGCTGAGCTGGTTGTCGTGGCGGTGTTGATGGTGCGGCTGGCGATCGGCCCCACGGTGTCGGACCGGGTGGTCGCGATGAACGCGATGTCCACCCAGGGTTGCCTGGCGGTGCTGTTCTTCGCCGCCTACGCCGACCGGACGGTGTACTTGGACGTGGCCTTGTGGCTGGCTTCGTTCTCCTTCCTCGGCGGCCTGGTCTGGGCTCGCTATCTGGAGCGGGGCCTGCTGTGAGGGAGGTCTTGGTGGCCGTGTTGGCGGCCGTGGGTGTGGCGTTCTCGCTGTCCGGCGCGGTCGGCATCGTCCGGATGCCCGACTTGTACACCCGGATCCAGTGCTCGTCGATGACGATCACTATGGGAGCGCTGCCGGCGTTGGTCGCCCTGGTGATCGGTGAGGGGCTGGCCAGCAACTACGGGGCGCGGGCGGTCCTGGTGGCGTTCCTGCTGCTGGTGATGAGCCCTCCGACCTCGCACGCCCTGGCTCGCGCGGCGTACAAGGCGGGGGTGCCGATGTGGTCGGGAGCGGTTGCTGATCAGGTCGTCGCTCGCCGGGCGGCAGACTCCGACGGCGAGGGTGACCAGCGCGACGAGAGGCGGTGACCACGCTGTTCTGGGTGCTGGACTATCTGCTGCTCGGGCTGGTTCTGTTCGCCGGCCTGCTGGTGTTGCGGCTGCGCAACCTCAACAGCGCGGTGATGGCGTTGTCCGTGGTCGGCACCCTGCTGTCGGTGTTGTTCGTCGTCTTGGGCGCCCCGGACGTCGCCCACTCCGAAGCCGTCGTCGGCGCGATTGCCCTACCCGTGTTGTACCTGGTGGCGATCGGCAAGGCCCGCACCGTGGTCGGGGACTCCGACGATCTGGGCGAGCAGGACGACCATGGCTGAGCCTGTGCACAGCGAGCGCCTGAATGGCGAGGCGGTCCATGACGAGCCGACCCACCGGCGGTGGCTGGGTGTGCTGCTGGTCGGCGGGTTCGCGGTCGTGCTGGCGGTCGCCTTGGTCGGTGTGCCGCGCGAGCACGCGCCGCTGCCGGACATCGCCCGGTACACGCTGGAGATCTCGCTGCCGCTGTGGCGGCTGACCGAGCCGGTCAACGTGATCGTCTACGGCACTCGGGGGTTCGACACGTTCGGTGAGACGTTCCTGCTGCTGGCCGCGGTCGTCAGTGTGGTGCTGTTGACCAGGACCACCGAACCCAGGTCGGGCTACCTGGGAGAGCACGACGCCGGCGAGCGGGAGCAGCGCGAGCTCGACCCGGCCGAGCGCGAGTCGGCCGATGAGCAAGGGTCCCGTCGTGCCGAACAACGGGAGGAGGGATACCAGGCGGGTCGGGGCCCGTCCACCCCCGACGACGTACGGCTGGGCATCCCGGCACCGGAGCTGGCCGAAGGCATGACGGTGGTGGTCCGTGGCGCGGTCCGGGTGGTGTTGCCGGTACTGGCGGTGGCCGGGCTGTACCTGGTGGCGTGGGGATACTCCCCCGGCGGCGGCTTCCCGGGCGGCGCCGTGGTCCTGGGCGTTGTCCTGTTGGCCTATGCGGCCTACGGATACGCCAGGGTGCGCCGGGTGGTCCGTCAGCGGGTGCTGGAGACCGTCGAGATGGCCGGCGCCGCCATCATCATCGCGACCGAGCTGCTGGGGTTGATCCTGCGTGGCTCGTTCAGCGCGAACTGGGTACCGCTGACCGCCCCGCAGACCATCCGTAGCGGCGGGGTGGTTCAGCTATTCTCCGTCGGAGAGTTCGTCGAGGTCAGCACCGGGCTGACCATCGTGGTGTTCGCGTTGCTCGGAGTGCGCCACGACTGGGCGCCCGACCCCGACGACTCGGCGGACCGAGCCGGACGCGGCTCCTCGGTCGAGGAGGACCGGTGATCGTCGCCAACTACCTGTCCTCGGGGGCGTTGTTCTGCATCGGCCTGTATACCGTGCTCACCCGACGCAACCTGATCAAAATCGTGATTGGGCTCTCGCTGATGGAGGCATCGACCTACCTGCTGCTGGTGTCGCTGGCGTATCGGGCCGAGTCGACCGCGCCGGTGCTGATGGCCACCCCGAACAACGAACCTGGTGACCAACTCGCCCGGGGCAACGTCGCCGACCCGGTGCTACAGAACTTCTGCATCACCGCCGTCGTCATCGGTGTCGCGCTGACCGCGGTGTTCCTCGCCGTCGCGGTGCGCGTTGCCCAGCACTACCGCAGTCTCGATCCCGATCGGATGCGGGCGATGCGCGGGTGAACCCGGTGCCGAGCGCCGCCGCCCAGGCCGCGCTGTTGCCCTTGCCGGTGGCCATCCCGATCTGCGGGGCGGTCGCGGCTCCGTTGCTCGCGCGGTCGGGTCGAACCTTGCCGTTGATCGTGTCGGTGGGCGCGATGCTCGCCAGCCTGTCGGTGTTGGTGTTGATAGCGCCCGGGGTGTTCGCCGGCCACCCGCTGGTGCACTACCTGGGTGGCTGGGGACCGGTGGACGGCGTCGTGCTCGGCATCGGCTTCGCGGCCGACCCGTTCGGGCTGGCGTTCGCGCTGGCCACGGCGGCCATCGGGACGCTGCTGCTGGTGGCGACCATGTCCGAGCTGGGCGGTCTGGGACGCGGCGAGTTGGGCGGCTACGCGTGTCTGTTCCAGCTGCTGCTCGCCGCGCTGATCGGGGGTGCGCTGACCGCGGACCTGTTCAACCTGTTCGTCTGGTTCGAGGTCGCGGCGCTGGCCAGCTACGGCCTCACCGGTTTCTTCCTCGAGCGCCCGCTGGCGCTGGAGGCCGCGTTCAAACTCCTGGTACTGACGACCATCGCGAGTTTCGCGGTGTTCATCGGCATCGGTCTGCTCTACGCCGACCACGGCGCGCTCAACTTCGGCCAGCTGCACCAGGCGCTCGCCGGCCGCCTGGCTACCCCCGACCTCATCGCGCTGGGGCTGCTGGTCAGCGGTTTCGCCACCAAAGCCGGCCTGGTCCCGTTCCACGGCTGGCTGGCCGACGCGCACACCGCAGCCCCGGGACCGGTGTCGGCGCTCTTCTCCGGCCTCATGGTCAACTTTGGGATAGTCGCGATCGTTCGGCTCGGCTACCAGGTGTACGGGTTCGCCGAGGTGTCCATCCTGCCGGTGCTGACCGTGATCGGAGCGATCTCCGCGCTGCTCGGCGCGATCCTCGCGTTGGCCCAGGACGACCTCAAACGACTGCTGGCCTACGACACCGTCTCCCAGATGGGAGTGTTGGCCGTCGGCCTGGGCACCGCGACCACCTCCGGGGTCGGCGGGGCGGTGTACCACCTGCTCAACCACACCCTGTTCAAATCCCTGCTGTTGCTGTGCGCCGGCGCGGTCGTGCACATCACCGGGCAGACGCACCTGAGCCGGATGGGTGGGCTGGCCCGGCGGACACCGGTGCTGACCCTCGCGTTCCTCTTCGGCATCGGCTCCATCGTCGGCGTCCCACCGTTCAACGGCTATGTCTCTCTCAGCTTGATCCACCGGGGATTGCTCGCCGGCCACCACCAAGTGACGTATGTGGTCATGCTGATCGCCCAGCTGCTCACCATCGCTGCCCTCGGTCGAGCCGCCTGGCTCGCGTTCTTCCGCGCCCGGTCGCAGCCATACCCGCAGCTGACCAGGTTACGGCCGGGGATGATCACCGCGCTGGGCACGCTGGCCGGATGCTGTGTCCTGTTCGGCGTACTCCCTCGGCTGTTGCTCACCGGGTTCGTGGCACCCGCCGTGAACGACCTGCTCAACGCCGACAACTACGTCGCCGCGGTACTCCTGCGGCAGGAGGACATCGCCTCCCGGATGGCACCGACCACCATCTCGTTCGACTACAACGACCTCGCGGAGCTGCTGTCGACCGGGATCAGCGTCGTGCTCGCCGGCGCGCTGACCTGGTGGTACCTACGCCACCCCGAGCCGCGCCCAGTCCGGGCACTCCGCGCGCTGCACACCGGCTCGGTCCAGGACTACGCCGGATTCGCCGTGCTCGGGCTCATCGCGGTCAGCACGGCGTTGACCCTGCACTGAGCCACAGCGGGCGCCAGACAGACCACGTCCGACTCCACCACCAACTTCGTCGAGCCTGGCACAGCTGACGCCGCAGCGGGCTCAGAAGTGTTTCCGCAGCGGCTTCCAGGCGGCTGGCAGGCTTCGTTCAGCGGCGGCGGCCCGCGCGGTTTCTTCAGCGTGCAGCAGACCGTAGGTGAAGCCGTTACCGCCCTCGAGGTGGGCTTGACTGGCCAGCTGCCGGATCAGCGGCCGGGCCACGACGGCGTCCTGGTGAGCACCGAGCGCCTTGTGCAGCTTCTTGAGGCGGCGACTGAGGCGTTTGGCCGGCCTACCCATGCTGGGCCGGGCCACCTCGACGGCATAGCGCAGACGTTTGGCGGCCTTGCGGGTTTCGTGCAACGTGGCGTCGCGCCGCTCGCCGTCCGGGGCAGCGTCAGCGGTACGCATGCGGTGGGTGGTGCGCCGCCAGGCCTTGGTCATGCCGCGCCGAAGCTCCCGGCGGGCGGGCCGGCGTGCCCGGCGGGTGAGCGGCGGATCGGCCAGCAACTCGTCGATGGCGTTGTGCAGGCCCAGGTATCGGTCGCTGTCCAGCGCGGCCAACGCCGAGCGCTGGCCGTCGCTTCGGCGTCGCTGCAGCGTCCGAGTGACCTGCGCGGCGACCGGTCCCAACACCAGCTCATCGGGCAGCGAGGCGAGCACGCCGTTGAGCCGCTGCTCGATGACCTCGCTGTCCCGAGCTTCGCTGAGCTCACCGCCGAGCCATTTCAGCTCCTCGGTCAGGTGGGCGGTGGCGGCCCGGTCGATCACCTTGGGGTAGGTCTGCAGCGCGCTGCGCATCCGACGGGCCGCTACCCGCATCTGGTGCACGCCCTCGGGGGCGTCACGGCGCACCAACGGGTCGCAGAGGCGCAGCTGCTCGGCCTGCGCGCGCAGGTAGTCCAGCACTGCCGCGCCGGCCGAACCGACCTTGCCGCCGCTGTTGCCGTGTTTGTTCCCGTCGGACTTCTTGCCGCCGCCCTTGTGGCCGCCCTCTCCGGAGCGCCGCGACGAACGCGGCAGCTGGTCAGCGAGCACTCGTCCCAACTTCGAACCCGAGCCCGAGCGGCGCGCACCGATCCGCAGCAGCTCGCGCTCGATCCGGTCCAGCAGCTCGACCTGCCCATGCTCGGCCAGCTCGACCTCGACCTCACGCCAGGACACGGCCGCGGTCTGGGCTCCCATGGTGTGCGCGACGACCGTATCGTCGACCAGCTCGGCCAGCTCACGCCCGCGTGAGTCGGACAGCACCCAGCGGCGACGATCGGTGCTCAGCTGGGCAACCGGTGCCACCGCCGCACCCCGGGTGGGTAGCCGGGTCAAGGCCAGCAGCTGCGGCGGTGGTTGTCGGTGCCCGCCGCTCAACGGCAGCCGTACCTCGTCGCGGCTGTCCGGGCCCACCGGCAACTTCAGGTGCCAGCCCTCGTCGTGCCCGCCCTCGCGGCGGCGCAGGGTTACCCCGGCGCGCAGCAGCCGCAGATCGGGGGTGTCGAAGTACACCGCATCCAGGTGTTGCCGCTCGGGCTCACCTGTGGTGTCCAGGTCAAGGAAGCCGGCGGGATCGGGCAACGCCGCCTCGCCGTCGGTCTCGTACTTGCGTTCGGTCTCACGAACCACCGTGCCTGAGTTACCCACGATCGGTGGCATACCCGCTCCGGGCGGCTTCGACACCGGCCCCGCCCCTACCCTTCAGCGACGGCGGCTCGCCGAGGTCCAGGCCGACGCAGAGCCCCAGTCCCAAGGCTCCAGGCCGACGCAGAGCCCCAGTCCCAAGGCAAAGCCTGGGCAGAGCCCGGGGTCAGACACCTAGCTGATCAAAGATCCGGTAGGTGTGAACTCGCCCGCGATGGGGAACGTCGAAGGTGTGCCCGTGTCCATCGCGGGTGGGTACGACACCGACGAACGGAAAGGTCACATGTCATGGGCGAGAAGGACTCCGGCCCCGAGGCCGGAACCAAGGGTGTGGTCGAGGACGTCAAGGGCAAGGCCAAGCAGGCCGTCGGCGCGGTGACCGGAAACGAGTCACTGCAACGCGAAGGCAAGGCCCAGCAGGACAAGGCCGAGTCTCAGCGTCAGGTCGCGGTCAAGGAGGCCGAAGCCGAGAAGGCCCGCGCGAAGGCCGCGGCAGATGAGGCCCGGGAGCGCGCCGAGCAGTAGGAGACCTATCTCCCCACCGCGTCTTCGCACGGCGTCGACGAGGCCCGACTGGGCACGTCGACGCCGTGGAACCCTCGTAGGCCAGCTCAGCCGCGAGTTCTGGAACCCCACAGGGTCAGCTCTACCCTTACAGTGGTGCGGTCATGGATTCCGCAACGCGACCCCTCCGCCATCGCGGCGCCCCGGAGTACCACCGGCCAGCCATCTCGGTGGGGCTGCGCCCGTGTTGAGTACGAGCAAGGTTCTTGCCGGAGGTATGGCCGCGACGACCACGGCGGTACTGGGCTCGTACTTCGGAGTGCTCGGAACGGTCGGCGGCGCGGCGCTGGGTTCGGTCGCCACCGCTTTGAGTACCGAGGCCTATGAGCGTTCCATCCACCGGGCCACCGCGCGCCTTCGCACCCGCACGAGCGGTGGCTCGCGGGGAGACCGGCCTGGACAGCGGGTCAGCGACGCGACTCACAGGCCGAGGTTGCCGCGTTTTCTGATTGGGATCGTGGTCATCTTCGCTCTTGGGATGGGCGTGGTCACCGGCATCGAGTGGGCCACCGGCGGACCGCTGTCGGGGGGCACCCAGGGCACAACCAGTCTGGGTGACGTCTTGCATGTCGACCAGGTTCCGGTGCTTGGTGATCTACTCGGTAGCACCCCGGCAGACGACTCATCGCACGCACCAACGACACGGCGACGCAATCCGGGACTGGTGGGCGGGCTGCTTTCCAGTTTCTGACGGGCATGCAGACCCGGGAGAGGGCTTGGCGCACCCGCCACTGCGCACCCGCCACTGCGCACCCGCCACTGCGTACCGGCCAGGCGCCGGACGCGCGCAACACTGTCCCCGCCTCGACCAGGTCCTCGCCCGGGCGCGACGCTCATCCACCGGGCCCCAGGTGTCCCTCACCAGTTCGGCCGTAGTGGCATGTGGGATTCGCCGTG
The DNA here is from genome assembly GCA_030852965.1 of Actinomycetota bacterium. Lineage (GTDB taxonomy): Bacteria > Actinomycetota > Actinomycetes > Mycobacteriales > Pseudonocardiaceae > Pseudonocardia. Next base: position 17,538 of record JALYVZ010000003.1, read on the forward strand.
CTGGTCCAGTTTGACTCCGAGTATTTGGTGCAGCTGGATGTTGTTGCGTTCGAAGCCGACCACGCAGGCGGCCATGTAGAGGCGCCAAACTCGGGCGCGCTGCTCACCCACCTCGCGGGCCGCTTCGTCCCAGTGCTCGTCGAGGTTGGTGCACCAGTCGGAGAGGGTGCGCGCGTAGTGCTCCCGCAGGTTCTCTTCGTGCCGGGCCTCGAAGCCCTGCCGGTTCATCTCGCCGATCAGCCGGCCGACGTCGTACAGCTGGCCGTCGGGAAAGACGTAGCGGTCGATGAAGGGGTCGACATCTTTCGGGCTGTCCGGGCCCGGGAGGGTGATGCAATGGTTGAGCAGTCGGGCGCCCGGCTTGAGCTTGCGGTACAGCGTGGCGAAGTAGGCGGGCAGCTGCGCTTCACCGATGTGTTCGGTGAGCCCGATCGAGGAGATGGCGTCGAAGTCGGTCTCCGGCACGTCCCGGTAGTCCAGGTACCTGACCTCGGCGAGCTCGGTCAGGCCGCGCTCGACGATCTCCTTGTGCGCCCACTCGGCCTGCTGCCGCGACAGCGTGACGCCGAGCGCCTTGACCCCGTGCTCGGCGGCGTGCATCACCATGGCGCCCCAGCCGCAGCCGACGTCGAGCAGCCGCATGCCCGGGCGCAGCCCGAGCTTGCGGGCCACCAGTTCGTGCTTGGTCCACTGGGCCTCTTCGAGGGTGGCCTGCTCGTTCGGGTAGACCGCGCAGGTGTAGGCCATCGATCGCCCGAGCACCCAGGAGTAGAACCGGTTGGATACGTCGTAGTGGTGCGAGATCACGTTCGCGTCGCGCCGCTTGGAGTGCAGCCGTCCACGCGGGCGGTGCTCCACCGCTGGGATCGGCGCCCGGTTGAGCAGCCGGAACCCCAGCAGCGAGCGGATCAGTCTGAACCGCTGGTCCTTCGGGATGGAGTGCAGCGTGACCTCGGCCAGCTCCCGCAACATTGGCGACATCTCGCCGTCGATCTCGAGGTCACCGCTCACGTAGGCGCGCGCCAGGCCCAGCGAGCCGGGCGCCGACGCGAGGTAGGCCAGTGCCCTCGGCGTACGGATGCGCATCGCTAACGGGGAATCCCTCGGCCCGACTTCGCTGCCGTCATACGCGGTCACCCGCACCGAGGTGTCCGGCCCGATGACGCTCTGGAACAGCTCCGCTACCCGGACAGCCACCAGCGCTCCCTTGCCTGTTGTCGTTGGGACCAGGCATCCCGGGCGCCCACCCGAACAGCCCCCAACACCGATGCCCCCGGTCTTCCCAGCTCGGCGATAAAGGCCAACACGTTCACTCTAACCGAGTCCGCGGAACGGCTGAGCCTTTGATCTTGGTTGGGTCACCCAGAACGAGCATCCCCGCCGCGTTCCTGCTCGGCGCTTCTGACCTCGCCGCCCCTGGTGTGCCGCGTTCGGCAACCACGACAACCTGCTCCAAGGCAGCTTCCTGGCCTTGACGGCAGGCGCGGCTGCTACCACCATCAGCGATGTTCATCCAGAGGATCTGAGGGACCTGGCCCTGCGACGGTCCGGCAACCTGCTTCGGCAAGGTGCCAATGCCAGGAACGATGAGGAGCTCTCGTAATGATCCCATGGTTCCGGGTGCCGGTGCTTGAAGGTTCGCTCGTCCGACTTGAGCCGTTGTCCGTCAGCCACGCCGACGACCTGGCTGTCGCGGTGGAGGAGGACCGCACCAGTTACTGCTTCACGTTTGTACCCCGCGCCCACGAGGTCGGCGACTACCTCGCGGCACAGTTCGAGCGCGCCGAGCAGGGTCTCGTTCCGTTCGCGCAGATCCGGCGGGCGGACGATCGTGCGGTGGGTTGTACGGCGTACTGGGACCCTCGCTATTGGCCTGGCCGGGAGCGCTTCGATCTTCGTGCCATCGAGATCGGCTTTACCTGGCTCGCCGCGTCCGCGCAGGGTTCGGGTGTCAACACCGAGGCGAAGCTCCTGCTGATGAACTATGCCTTTGAAAACCTTCGGGTGGCGCGGGTCGACCTCAAGACCGACGCCCGCAATCAGCGATCGCGATGTGCGATCGAGGGCCTCGGCGCCACGTTCGAGGGAGTGTTGCGGAGTTGGTCGATGTCGTGGGCGCCCGGTGAGGGACATCTGCTCCGGGACTCGGCGATGTACTCGGTCGTCGCATCGGAGTGGGGCACCGTCAAGAACCGGCTCGCCGGGCGGCTCGCCAGATCGTCGGGATGGGCGCCGGGTGAACGTGTGGCGGGCCGGCACCACCAGCTCACCGGCTCCTGCCCGGTCCCGCTACCGCCGCTGCCGCCGACGGAATGAGCGCGACGGGCGACCGCCGGCTGGGTAGCGTACGGCCGATGAGCCGTCTCGAGGGCAAGGTTGCGTTGATCACCGGTGCGGCTCGGGGGCAGGGCCGCAGCCACGCGGTGCGGTTGGCCCGCGACGGCGCCGATGTGATCGCGCTGGACATCTGCGCGCCGATCGACTCGGTCGCCTACCCGCTGGCCACGCGCGACGACCTGGCGCGGACCGTCGCCGAGGTGGAGGAGCTGGACCGCCGGATCGTGGCCGCCGAGGTCGACGTGCGCGACGCCGACGCACTGGCCGCCGCGGTGGCCGACGGGGTGGCCCGGCTCGGCGGGTTGGACATCGTGCTGGCCAACGCCGGCATCGGCATGACCCGCCCGGACGTCGCCGACGCCACCGCGTTCCGGGACCTGCTGGAGGTCAACCTGGTCGGCGTGTGGAACACCGTGCACGCCGCCCTCCCGACCATGATCGAGGGCGGCCGGGGTGGGTCGATCGTGCTGACCAGCTCGGTGATGGGGCTGTCCGGGCGGGCCGGCGGCGGCAACGGCGGTGCCGAGGGCTACACCGCCGCCAAGCATGCACTGGTCGGGCTGGCGCGGGGCTGGGCCCGCTGGCTGGCGCCGCACAACATCCGGGTCAACACCGTGCACCCCGCCGGCGTGCGCACCCCGATGATCGTCAACGAGGCGATGGAAGCGATGTTCCCGACACCACCCGAGCACGGCTCTGACATCGGCAACCTGCTGGACGTACTCATGCTGGAGCCGGAGGACATCAGCAACGCCATCGCCTGGCTGGTCTCCGACGAAGCCCGCTACGTCACCGGGGTGGCCCTCCCAGTAGACGCCGGCTTCCTGACCCCGTAACCCGGCCCGCTCGGCGCGTGGGATGCGGTCAGCGGGCGCCGAGCAGGGCGAGGGTGGCGTCCGTCAGCGCGGAGATCTCCAGGGGCCAGGCCGGGCGGTGTTCCGACCAAGCGGCGCGGTTTAGCAGCAGCCGGACCATCCGGGCCGGCTGCCCTCGACGGACCCGGGTCTCGCAGCCGTCCTCGCGATAGCCGAGCCGGCGCGACACCGCCAGCGACGCGGGGTTGTCGGCGAACGCCTCCGACCGAGCGGCCTGGGCGTCCAAGTGGTCGAACGCCAGCCCGAGCACCGCCGCCCGCATCTCGGTACCCAGGCCCCGGCCCTGGTACGACATCCCCAACCAGGAGCCGGACGACACCGCGCGGGTCACCCCGAAGTCGACGCCGGCGAGCGACTGCATGCCGATCACCCGCCCGTCGGAACGCCGCCGGACCAGGAAGTTCAGCGACCACGCCGGCGGGGACAGCGCCGCCCGCCGGCCCCAGAAGTACTGCAGGGTGCCCCGGCCGAGCAAGCGGGGGTCGGCGTCGGTCCACGGCTGCAAGAACGGCATCTCCTCCGGCGGGTGCACGCCGGCGTAGGCCACCTCGACCAGCTCCAGCAGCCCCGCGTCGTCGTCCGGGCGCAGTTCGAGTCGGGGGGTGCGCAGCACCAGTGCGGCCACCGGCCACGGGTCCGGGAAGCGCGGGTCCGGGAAGCACGGGTCCGGGGAGAACGACATGGGCGTTCACTCTATGGTGCCGAGCAAGTCGTCGCCGGCCCGGACGGCAACCTCGCCGGCCGCGCTTCGGGTGGCCAGCGCCCTGAAGCGTCCGCGCCGTCAACATCGTGGCTGGCCCGAAGCCCGCTCGCTGGTAGAACGGCACCGACCGCTCGGACGGAGAGAGCACCACCCGCCACACCCCCGGTCCCGGGCCGCCTCGACCGCGGCCTCGACCAGCGCTGCGCCGACGTCCCGGTCGCGGTGCTCGGGGCGGACGTAGGCGTTGGCCGGCCGAACCCACGCCGGCCGAACCCACGCCAGCCGAGGCCGCGACCGGGACATCCGGCGCGACCGCCATGATCTCCGATACCGTCAGCAACCATGTACGCGATCATCGCCCGCGAGGCCGGCGGTCCGGATGTTCTGGAGTGGACGCAAGTCCCCGACCCCGAACCCGGTCCCGGCGAAGTGGTCATCGACGTGGTGGCCAGCGCCGTGAACCGGGCCGACCTGCTGCAACGGCAGGGCTTCTACCCGCCGCCGCCGGGCGCCTCGGAGATCATCGGGCTGGAGTGCTCCGGGCGGATCGCGGCGCTCGGCGAGGGCCTAGATGACCCTGAGGGCTGGCAGCTCCACGACGAGGTGTGCGCGTTGCTGTCTGGCGGCGGGTACGCCGAGCGGGTGGCGGTGCCAGCCAGCCACCTGATGCCGGTGCCGCGCGGCTGGTCGCTCGAAGACGCCGGCGGGCTGCCGGAGGTCGCGTGCACGGTGTGGTCGAACCTGGTCGGGGTGGCCCGGCTGCAAGCCGGCGAGCTGGTGCTCGTACAGGGTGGCAGCGGCGGTATCGGCACCCACGCCATCCAGGTCGCGGCCGCGCTGGGCGCCCGGGTGGCCACCACCGCCGGCACCCCGGAACGGCTTGAGCGCTGCCGCGAGCTGGGCGCCGAGCTGGCGTTGGACTACCACTCCGAGGGCATCGCCGACGCGTTGCGCGACGCGACCGACGGCCGGGGCGCCGACGTCATTCTGGACAACATGGGCGCCGCCGCGCTGGCCGCCAACATCGACCGGCTGGCCCCCGGTGGCCGACTGGTGATCATCGGGATGCAGGGCGGCGCCACCGCCGAGATCAACCTGGGCAAGCTGCTGCGCAAACGCGGCGTCATCACAGCCACCAACCTGCGCGGCCGGCCCACCGAAGGCCCGGACGGCAAGGCGGCGATCGTGGCGGCGGTTCGGGACGGGTTGTGGCCGCTGATCGAGTCCGGGCGGGTCTCCCCGGTGGTGCACACCAGGCTGCCGATGACCGACGCGGCCACCGCGCACCGGCTGTTCGACGATGGCGGCGTGGTCGGGAAGGTGCTGCTGCTCAGACCATCTCGGTGAGCGCGCGGACCAGCTGGTCGATCTCGGAACGGGTGCTGTAGTGCGCGAGCCCGATCCGGACCACGCCGCCGACCTCGGCGCTGCCCAGGTGTTCCAGCACCCCGTGCTCGCCCAGGTCGGCCACCGCGCACAGGCCGCGTTCGGCCAGGTGGGCCACCACGTCCGGGGCCTTGCGGGCGTCGTGGGTGAACGCCAGCGCCGGCACCCCACCGGTCGGATCACCGACGATCATCACGTTCGGGATGAACTTCAGCTCGTACAACAGCTCGTTCAACAGCTCGGTCTGGTACTCCCACACCGCCCGCATCGAGGTGGCCAGCCGCTCGGGCCGCTCGCCCTGCGCGGCGTCGTCCAGCGTGGACAGGTAGTCCACCGAGGCCACCAGGCCGGCCAGCAGCGGGTAGCAATGCGGGCCAACCTCCAGGCGGTCCGGGCCGACCGCATTCGGGTGCAACGAGCAGGACGCCAGCTGGTCGAGCAGGTCGGGGTTGGCGAACACCAGCGCGCCACACTGCGGGCCACCCCAGGCGGCCGCTGACACCACCACCACGTCGGCCCCGAGCTCGGTGATCTTCAACGGGCCGCAGGCGGCCGCCGCGTACCCGTCGACCACCACCAGCGCGCCGGTGCGGTGTGCGCGCTCGGCGATGGCCGACACCTTGGGGCGGGTGCCCACGTGCTCCGAGCCGGCGGTGAGCGCGACCAGCTGGACCGAGGCGTCCACCAACTTGTCGTACTGCCACTCCGGCAGCTCGCAGGTGTCGATCTCGATCTCGGCCCAGCGCACCTCGAGCCCGCGCTCGCGAGCAACCCTGGCCCAGGGGGCGGTGTTGGCGACGTCGTCCAGCCGGGAGAGCACGATCGCCTCGCCCATCTCCCAGGTCTGCGCCAGCGACTCCGCCAGCCGACCGAGCAGCACCTCCCGCCCTGGCCCGAGCACCACCCCGCGCGGGTCGGCCCCGAGCAGGTCCGCGACTGCCAGCCGGGCGGCGTCCTCGATGACCTCGGCGCGCTGGGACGCCGGGAACGCCCCACCGGGCGCGGAGACCGGCGCCCGGATCGCGGTGGACATCGTCAGAGCCACCTGCTCAGGGCACTGCGCGCCGGTCGGCGCGTCCAGATGAACCCAGCCGTCACCCAGCGCGGGGGTCATGCCGCGAACCCGACCGACGTCGTAGGCCATCACCATACGGTAACGGTCCCGACAAGTTGATCACACAGCACCGGCCCGCGTTCGACCAATCGCGCCGGGCGCGCCAGGATAGCGGCATGACTGATGAGCTGTCGGAGAGCGGCGAGCAGCAGGTGCTGGTGATCGGGCCGGACGGCCAGCCGGTCGGCATGGCACGGGTGTCGGGGGGGTCCGACGACGACCAGCCGCACCCGGGTGGCTTCGCCGACATGGTCGAGCAGCCGGCCAAGGTGATGCGGATCGGCACGATGATCAAGCAGCTGCTCGAGGAGGTTCGGGCGGCGCCGCTGGACGAGGCGTCCCGCAACCGGCTCCGGGGGATCCACGAGAACTCCATCAAGGAGCTGGAGCAGGGCCTGGCCCCCGAGCTGCGTGAGGAGCTGCACCGGCTCAGCCTGCCGTTCAGCGAGGACAGCGTGCCGTCCGACTCCGAGCTGCGGATCGCCCAGGCCCAGCTGGTCGGCTGGTTGGAGGGGGTGTTCCACGGCATCCAGACCGCACTGTTCGCCCAGCAGATGGCCGCCCGCCAGCAGCTGGAGCAGATGCGCCGCGGGTTGCCCCTGGGAGCCGAGCCCCAGGGTGGGATGCCGGAAGCCTTTGGCGGGCCCCGGGGCACCGGCCAGTACCTGTAACGGGTAGCCGCCGGGGTAACGTTGGCCGTTATGTCCACCCCGGTGCCCGTCGAGCTGCCCGCGTCGGCCGTCGCCGGTTCACGGAGCTTCGAGCGGGCCTTCGGCGACCTGCGCCAGGGCTGGCGGCAGCGTTCGCTGTGGGGTTACCTGGGCTGGCAGGACATCAAGCAGCGCTACCGCCGCTCGGTGCTCGGGCCGCTGTGGATCAGCATCAGCATGGGCGTCATCGCGCTGGCCATGGGCATTCTGTACTCCGCGCTGTTCGGACTCACGATCGATGTCTTCCTGCCCTACCTGGCAACCGGGCTGATCATCTGGAACTTCGTGAGCGGCTGCATCCTGGAGGGCTCCGAGGTCTTCATCGCCAACGAGGGGCTGATCAAGCACCTGCCGGCGCCGCTGAGCGTGCACGTGTTCCGGCTGGTCTGGCGCCAGACGCTGTTCTTCCTGCACAACCTGGTGGTGTGGGCGGCGCTGATGGCGTACTTCCACCGGCCCCTGGGTTTCGGGGTGCTGCTGGCCATCCCGGCGTTCGCGCTGCTGGTGGTCAACGGCGGCTGGATCGCCATCTTCGCCGGCATCGTCGCCACCCGGTTCCGGGACATCCCGCCGATCATCGGCAGCATCACCCAGCTGCTGTTCTTCATGACCCCGATCGTGTGGAGCTACGACGACTTCAAGTCCCGGCCCGGCGCGGTCGGTGAACGCGCCCAGCTCGCGGAGCTGAACCCGGTGATGCACTTCGTGGAGATCGTCCGGCGTCCGCTGCTGGGTGACTCGCTGATCTGGCGGCACTGGCTGGTGGCCGGTGTGATCACCATGCTGGGCTGGGCCGCCGCCCTGGTGGTCCTGCGCAACTTCCGCTCCCGCGTCGCGTACTGGGTCTGAGCATATGGTTTCCATCGACATCACCGACGCCTACGTCGACTTCCCGATCTTCGACGCGAAGAGCCGGTCGCTGAAGAAGGCCGTGCTGGGCAAGGCGGTGCTGGGCAAGGCCGTGCCGGGCCGACCCGGCGGCCAGATCGATCGCGCCAGCCGGGTCCCGATCATCGAGGCGCTGCGCGGGATCACCCTCTCGCTGCGCCAGGGCGCCCGGGTCGGGCTGGTCGGGCATAACGGCGCCGGCAAGTCCACCCTGCTGCGGCTGATATCGGGCATCTACGAGCCCACCCGGGGACATGCCGCCATCGCCGGCAAGGTCGCCCCGGTGTTCGACCTCGGCGTGGGCATGGACCCGGAGATCTCCGGCTTCGAGAACATCATGGTGCGCGGGCTGTTCCTGGGCATGACCCGCAAGCAGATGCAGGCCCGCGTCGAGGACATCGCCGAGTTCACCGAACTGGGCGACTACCTGTCCATGCCGCTGCGCACCTACTCCACCGGGATGCGGGTGCGGCTCGCGCTGGGCGTGGTGACCAGCATCGACCCGGAGATCCTGCTGCTCGACGAGGGCATCGGCGCGGTGGACGCGGAGTTCCTGGCCAAGGCCAGGGATCGGCTGAACGCGCTGGTCGAGCGCTCCGGAATGCTGGTGTTCGCGTCGCACTCCGACGAGTTCCTGATCGACCTGTGCGACACCGCGATCTGGCTGGACCACGGCCAGATCCGCGAACACGGGCCGATCCGCGACGTGCTGCGCGCGTACAAAGGCCGCGACGTCGTCGCGGAGCTGGCGGAGCGCGCATGAGCACTCCGCTGCCACCGGACTCGGTGGTGGCCGTCATCGTCACCCGGCACCGAGCCGCGCTGCTGGTCGACTCGCTCGCCGCGATGGCCAAGCAGACCCACCCGATCGCCCACCTGATCGTGGTGGACAACGGCCCCGACCAGCCGGCCCGGTCAGTGGTCGAGGCTTGCGGGCTGCCCGCCACCTACCTGCCCTCACACCACAACCTCGGCGGCGCCGGCGGGTTCGCGCTGGGCATCCTGCACGCGCTGGCCCTCGGCGCGGACTGGGTGTGGCTGGGCGACGACGACGGCCGGGCCGCCGACGAGCACGTGCTCGACACGTTGCTCGACACTGCCCGCCGTCACCAACTGGCCGTGGTGTCCCCGGTGGTCGCCGACCAGTCCGACCCCGGCCGGTTGGCGTTCCCGGTACGCCAGGGGCTGCGTTGGCATCGCCGCCGGGACACCCTCGGTGACCAGGAGCTGCTGGCGGGGTACGCGTCGTTCTTCAACGGCGCGCTGTTCCGTTCGGAGACCCTCGACGTGGTCGGCGTGCCGGACCTGCGGTTGTTCGTGCGCGGCGACGAGGTGGAGATGCACCGGCGGGTGGTGCGCTCGGGGTTGGCGTTCGGCACCTGTCTGCGGGCGACGTACGTGCACCCGTACGGCAGCGACGAGTTCAAGCCGATGCTGGGCGGGCGGCTGCACGCGCAGGACCCGGACGACCCGGTGAAGCGCTACTACACCTACCGCAACCGGGGCTACCTGTTCGGCCAGCGCGGGATGCGGCTGGTCGGCGCCCTGGAGCTGTTCCGCTTCGGCTGGTACTTCCTGGTGACCAAACGCGACCCCGCCGCCTTCCGCGAGTGGTTGGTGCTCGTGCGGCTAGGCCGCCGCGAGCGGTTCCACCGCGCACCCTGAAGCTGGCTGGTCGGGCCGCGAGGATCGTCGCTGTATCCGGCGTGCGAGACCGAAGGCGGCTGGCGCGGTCTATGTATCGGTCAGGTAACGAACGTCTTGGGGGTGTCACTGAAGTTGGCTGTGACCAAAACATCCTTCAAACGCTTCCTGTGGGGTGTTTTTGTCACATTGCTTTTCAGAGGCGGACGCCAGGCGATGCCGGCTCGTTACCGAAGGGGGCTCGTTACCGAAGGCGGGCTCGTTGCCGAAGGCCGGCGCCGCGATCGCCGCGGCAGCCACGTTCGCCTTCAGCGCCGGAAGACGACCGTGCGCAGGACCAGGAAGTTGATGGCCGTGGCGGTGGCTTGGGCAACGGCCCAGGCGATCGTGACCCGCAGGGGGGTGGCGTCGGGGAGCAGGTGCAGGGCGACGGCGTTCATGCCTACGTTGACGAAGAACGTGGTGCCGTAGAGCAGCAGGAAGCCGGTGAAACGGCTGGCCCCCCCGGTCGCGCCAGCAAAGGTGAACCGCCGGTTGAGCAGGTACGCGGTGGTGGTGCCGCAGATGAAGCTGATCGCCTTGGCGAAGTGCACGTAGACGTCGACGTGCAGCAGCGCCTGGTAGATCCCGTAGTCGACCAGCGCCGAGAGCGAGCCCACCAGCACGAAGCGGCTGAGCTGGCTGAGCAACCCCAACCGGGCCTCCGGTTCGGTGGCGGTCGCCGAGCTGGTTGTCACAACTGCCAGCTTAGCGACCCAGAAGATCACGGCCCCGTGCCGGGGCCACCCGTCCGCGTCGGTAGCCTGGACACCAATGTCCTCCGACCGGCCCGCGCCCGAAACCCAGCTCGAACCCCCGCCCGAAGCACGCAGCCTGACCGGCTTCGGGCGCACCGCGCCGACCATCGCGCGGGTGGCTCAGATCGACAGCGCAAGCGGCGTGCTCGAGGCACTTCGCACGGCCGGCCCGCGCGGCGTCATCGCCCGTGGCCTGGGCCGTTCCTACGGCGACCCAGCGCAGAACGCCGGCGGCCTGGTGCTGGACATGACCGGCCTGGACCGCATCCACTGCATCTCCACGAACGACACAGACGACACAGACGACACCGGGACCGTCACCCTGGACGCCGGGGTCAGCCTGGACACCCTGATGCGCGCGGCACTGCCGTTCGGGCTGTGGGTACCGGTGTTGCCCGGCACCCGCCAGGTGACCATCGGCGGGGCGATCGCCGCCGACGTACACGGCAAGAACCACCACAGCGCCGGCAGCTTCGGCAACCATGTGCTGGCTCTCGACCTGGCCTGCGCCGACGGCACGGTCCGCACGCTCACCCCGGACGGGCCGGAGGCGGACCTTTTCTGGGCCACGATCGGCGGCATGGGTCTGACCGGCATCGTGCTGCGCGCCACGCTGCGGCTGCACCCAACCGAGAGCGCGTACTTCGTGGTCGACACCGACCGCACCGCGAACCTCGACGAGCTGATGGGGCTGCTCACCGACGGCACCGACGACAACTATGCCTACTCCGCCGCGTGGTTCGACACCACCAGCACCGCTGCCGCGCTGGGCCGCGCGGTACTCACCCGAGGTTCGCTCGCCCGCCGGGACGACCTGCCGGCGAAGAAGCGCCGCGACCCGCTGCGGTTCGACGCCCCGCAGCTGCTGCGGTTCCCGGACGTGTTCCCGAACGGGCTGGCCAACCCGGCCACGCTGCGCGCGTTCAGCGAGCTCTGGTACCGCAAGGCGCCCAGGCGGCAGCGCGGCTCGATACAGAACATCACGGCGTTCTACCAGGTCCTGGACGTTTTCGCGGACTGGAACCGGGTGTTCGGGCGGCGCGGGTTCCTGCAGTACCAGTTTGTCGTGCCACTGGGCGCCGAGGACACCTTTCGCCGGATCGTGGAGATCATTGCGCACTCCGACCACGCGTCCGGGCTGAACGTGCTCAAACGGTTCGGCCCCGGCAACGACGCGCCGCTGTCGTTCCCGGTGCCCGGCTGGACGATCACCGTGGACTTCCCGATCGCGCCCGGGCTGCACCAACTGTGCGCCCGACTCGACGAGCTGGTGCTCGACGCGGGCGGTCGGCACTACCTGGCCAAGGAGTCCCGCACCTCGGCCGAGGCGATCCGCCGCGGGTACCCCCGGCTCGACGAGTGGCGCAAGACGCGCGACGCGGCCGATCCGACGGGTGTGTTCACTTCTGACCTGGCACGACGGCTGGAGCTGGTTTGACAATGACGGAGCGACGCTTGCGGAGCGACAGACATGATTGACGCGGTGGGCAATCCTCAGTCGGTGCTGCTGCTCGGCGGCACCTCGGACATCGGGCTGGCCACGGTGGAGCGGTTCGCCGCCGACCGCCCGATGCGGGTGATCCTGGCCGGGCGGCCGTCGGCACGGCTGCACTCGGCGCGGTCGCGTCTGGAGAAGACCGGCTGCACGGTGCAGACTTGTGACTTCGACGCCCGCCGGCCGCACACGCACGCAGATGTGATCGCCAAGGCGTTCGCCGGCGGCGACGTGGACGTGACGCTGCTGGCGTTCGGCGTGCTCGGTGACGCGGAGACGGCCTGGACAGACGTGGACGCGGCGATCGAGCTGGCCGAGGTCAACTACGTTGGGGCGGTGTCCTGTGGCGTCGTGCTCGCCCAGCACCTGAAGCGCCAGGGTCACGGAGCGCTGGTAGCGCTGTCCTCGGTGGCCGGTGAGCGGGTGCGGCGGTCCAACTTCGTGTACGGCTCCACCAAGGCCGGCATGGACGGCTTCTACACCGGGCTGACCGAGGCGCTGCGGCCGTCCGGGGTGGTCGTCACCGTGGTACGGCCAGGGTTCGTCAAGTCCAGGATGACCGAGGGGATGTCCCCGGCGCCGCTGTCGGTGACCCCGGAGCAGGTCGCCGAGGTCGTGGTGGACGCGGTGCGCAAACGCCGCGAGCTGGTCTGGGCGCCGGCCCCGCTGCGCGCGGTGATGAGTGTGCTGCGCCACGTGCCCCGGCCGATCTTCCGCCGGCTGCCGCTGTAGGGTCAGTCGGGCGGCCGCTCAGCCCGCGCAGCCGCTTGCGGGCCGGCTCCTCGACGAACCGCCACAGCAGGTGCGCCGCCACGAACACCCCCACCAGCCCGCCGAACGCCAACGCCACGCCGCCCGGGGTGTCCGGGCCGATCACCTGCCACCGGATCATGGCCGTCCAGAGCACCTCGAAGATCGGGATGTGCACCAGGTACAGGCTGTAGGAGATCCGCCCGCCGTGCACCGCCCAGTCGGTCGACAGCAGCCGGGCCGGCCCCCGCCCGACCGACAGTGCCAGCACGCCGACCAGCATCGGGAACAGCACCAACACCATGCCGCCATGCTCGCCGTCGCCCGTCCGGACGCCGATCAACGCGTCACCGACGAACAGCCCGACCACGATCAGCCCCACCAGGGCCAGGGAACACCACGCGGCCGCCCGACGCACCCGATCGGTCAGCGGGACGTGCCGCACGGCCAGGTACACCAGCACGCCGCTGGTGAACCCGACCCCGATCCGCACCAGCCAGCTGTACGGGAAGTACGGGTTGCCGGTCACCCCCGAGAGCATCGCCATCGGCAGCACCGCCAGCACCGCCAGCAGCCCCAACAGCCGGCGTGGCAGCCGGGCCAGCCGGAAGTAGACCAGCGCGGTCAGCGGGAACAGCACGTACGCCACCCACTCGGCACTGATCGACCAGGCCGGGCCGACCCACGACGAGCCGTCGAAGTACGGCTGGGACCACATCTGCACCATGAACATCTGCCGCAGCCAGCTCGTGACCGTCAGCTCCGGTTGGATCCGCTGGAACGAGATGTTCCCGTCGCCGAACATCAGCTTGGCCAGCAGCCAGAGCCCGAACAGGTTGGTCACCACCGCGAACACCGGCCACACCCGCGACACCCGGGCCCAGATGAACCGCCCGGCCATCCGCCGATCCAGGCGAGGTCCCATCCGGTCCAGGTAGGTGAACGCGATGACGAACCCGCTGAGCACGTAGAACAGGTCCACCCCGAGCGAGCCGACCCCGACCACCGGACGCAGGTGCCCGACCGCCGACTCGAAGCGCGCCCCCGGGGTGAACTGGAAGTGGAACAGGACCACCCAGGCTGCGGCGAACAGCCGCAGCCCGGTCAACGCCCGGATCTCACCGCGCCGGGTGGCCAGCGTCTCCGGCATGAGCGTCTCCGGCATCTGCGGCACTCAAGAACCAGAACCGATGCCGAACACCTTCTCCCACCGCTTGCTCCCGGTGAGCTCGGGCAGCGCCGCCCGGTAGGTCCGCCGCAGCTTGGGGAACTCCCTGGCCACCCGCACATGCTCAGCCACCGACTCCCGCAGCAGCCCCCAGAACATCTTGGGGTCACGCTTGCGGTAGGCCACCCCCCGGGCGTCGGCGGTGGCCACCGTGGCGCCGTCGAGGCGGGACATCATGAACCAACGGGCGTCCGGGTGGGCCAGGTTGAGCTGCGGACGCTCGTGGTGCTCGGGCTTGGCCGGCATCAGGTTGTGCACCAGCCCGGCGACCAGGCTGCGCCCGATGGTGACCGGGTTCGACGGCGGCTTCAGGAAGCGCTCGGCCTTGGTCATGCTCATCGAGGGCAACGGCAGCTCACGCGGCGAGGAGATGACCCGGGCATCGTCGTACTGGGAACGCACACCCGCGACGTCGCTCAGCGACGTGGGCAGCGAGTCGAACAACGCCAGCGGCCCGGCCGCGAAGTCGCGCATCGCCTTCTGCTGCACCACCACGGTCGAGTACTGCAGAGACAGCAGGTGCTTCAGGGTGGACTTGAGGCTGTGCAGGAAGAGTCGTCCGCCGTGTCTGTGGCTGCTGTGCAGGGCGGCCACCACGAGCCGGTTGCGCAGGTGGAAGTAGGCCTGCCAGTCGACCGCGTCGTCCTTGTCGGTCCACGGCATGTGCCAGATCGCGACGCCAGGCAGGGTGGCCGAAGGGTAGCCCAGCTCACTGGCCCGTAGCCCGTACTCGACGTCGTCCCACTTGATGAACAACGGCAGCGGCAGCCCGGCCCTCTCGGCGACCACGCGGGGGATCAGGCACATCCACCAGCCGTTGTAGTCCACGTCGATGCGCCGGTGCAGCTTGAGCGACTTGGTGGCGTGGCGCAGCGGGTACTTGGCGAAGTCGTGGTCGTAGGTGACGTGCGGCGCGGCCCGCCACATGAAGTTCGTCCGGTCGACCACCTCGCCCATCGAGTGCAGGTGCGCGCGGGCGGTGAGGTTGAGCATCTGCCCGCCGACGATCATCGGGCGCTCGGCGAACCGGGAGAACGCGATGGCCCGCAGGATCGAGTCCGGCTCGATCACGATGTCGTCGTCGAGCAGCAGGATCTGCTCACAGTCGGTGGTCTTGAGCGCCTCGTACATGACCCGGGAGAAGCCCCCGGAGCCACCCAGGTTGCCCTGGTCGACGATCCTCAGCTTGGCGCCGAGCAGCTCGGCGGCCTCGGCGAAGCGGGGCTCGTCGCGGACCTTGCGGTTGCCCTGGTCGGCCACGATGACGGCGTTCACCGACTCGGCGAGCAGCGGGTCGGACCCGATGGTGTGCAGCGCCACTGTGCAGTCGGTGGGGCGGTTGAACGTGCAGATGCCAATCGTCACCGAGCCCCGCCCCGGGGCTTCGTCGGGTGCGTACCAGCCGGCCTCGTGCAGCGTCACGTCGGTGTCGGTGGTGATCTCGAACCAGTACCAGCCGCCGTCCACGAACGGCGTCAGGTCCAGGATGAGCACCACTCGGTTGGCGTCCGGGCCAGGCTCTACGACCTCGCCGACGACGTGCATCTGGGTGCCGTCGGCCTTGGAGCGGTAGACGTCCACCCGGGCGCCACCCGACACGACCAGCCGCAGCTCGACCGCCGACAACGTCGTCCAGTGCCGCCAGTAGCTGGCCGGGAAGGCGTTGAAGTACGTCGCGAACGAGATGCCGGCCTGCGCCGGGAACTCCACTGCGGTGCGGGAGAGCGCCCGGACCCGGCGGAAGTTGCCCTTGTCCTCGTCGAGGTAGAGCGCGCGGACGTCCAGCGGGTCACCGGCGTTGGGCAGGATCACCCGCTGCAACAGGCCGCCGGGGCGGTCCCAGCCGCCGGGGACGGCGGCCGGCGCGGGCCGCGGCTCGGGATGATCCTCAGGCGCCGGGATCGGGTGGACGCCGTTGCCGGTCGATGCGGCCATCGATGCAGCGGTCGAGCCGGTGCGGTGCTCGGCGAGCTCGGTCATGTTCTCGGATCAGTCCTTCGGGGAGCGGGTGTCAGTCACTCTGCTGGGTCAGTCGCTGCTGGGTCAGTCACCGGCCGGGTCGCCGCCGTCCAGGGCGCGACCCTCGGTGAACCAGGGGACGATGCGGTTGTCGAACATGGTCAGCGCCGAGCCGATCGCCATGTGCATGTCGAGGTACTTGTAGGTGCCCAGCCGGCCGCCGAACAGGACGTGGCCGTTGACGGTCTCCTTGCGGGCCAGCTCCCGGTAGCGCTCCAGCTTGACGCGGTTCTCGGCGGTGTTGATCGGGTAGTACGGCTCGTCACCGCTGGTGGCGAACCGCGAGTACTCCCGCATGATCACCGTCTTGTCGCCCGGGTAGTCGCGCTCGGGATGGAAGTGCCGGAACTCGTGGATGCGGATGTAGGGCACGTCGATGTCGCTGTAGTTCATCACCGAGGTGCCCTGAAAGTCACCGCAGTCACGCAGCACCTCCTGCTCGAAGTCCAGCGTCCGCCAGCTCAGGTCGCCCTCGCAGGAGTCGAAGTAGCGGTCCAGCGGGCCGGTGTAGACGGTGACCGCGTTCGGGTTGGCGGCAGTGAGCGCGTCGCGGACCTCGAAGTAGTCGGTGTCCAGCCGGACCTCGATGTTCGGGTGCTCGACCATTTTCGTCAGCCACGCGGTGTAGCCGTCGACCGGCAGACCCTCGAAGGTGTCGTTGAAGTACCGGTTGTTGAACGTGTAGCGCACCGGCAGCCGGGTGATGATGGACGGCGCCAGCTCGGTCGGGTCGGTCTGCCACTGCTTGGCGGTGTAACCCTTGACGAACGCCTCGTAGAGCGGGCGACCGATCAGCGAGATCGCCTTCTCCTCGAGGTTCGCCGCGCTGGCGGTGTCGAACTCGGCGGCCTGCTTCGCAATCAGCGCCCGCGCCTCGTCCGGGGTGTGGCTGCGGCCGAAGAAGCTGTTGATCAGGGCCAGGTTCATCGGGAACGCGTAGACCTGGTCGGAGTAGCGGGCGAACACCCGGTGCTGGTAGTTCGTGAAGCTGGTGAACCGGTTCACGTAGTCCCACACCCGCTGGTTGGAGGTGTGGAACAGGTGCGCGCCGTAGCGGTGGATCTCGATGCCGGTCTCCGGTTCGGGCTCGGAGTAGGCGTTTCCGCCGATGTGCGGGCGCCGCTCCAGCACCAGGACGCGCTTGCCCAGCTCGGTGGCGGCCCGCTCCGCCACGGTCAGCCCGAAGAACCCCGACCCGACCACGATCAGGTCCGCAAGGGCCTGCCCGTCACCGCTGAAACCAGACACACTCACACTGTTGAGGATAGTGCTGATGCTTCGGCCGCCCGGACGGGGTGGCCGATGATGTCCGCATGCCGAACGCAGACTCGCTCGACACGCCGTCTCCGCCCAGCCGTGACATGTCCTGACACCTGCCCTACGGTGGGATGCCGCTGCTGACGCGGCTCGGGTGCCGTCGTCCATCCCGGGCGGCGGCCGCGCTGGCGACAGCTTCCGGCTGGTAGCCAAGGTGCTGAAGCTGGGCAACTCCGCGATCTTCGCCGAGGCCTGGGCGTACTGGGCGACGAGGTCGCGGCCACGTCGTACAACTCTCAGGCGATCAGATACCGGCGGACGGCGCCGTAGGGCAGGTCGATCACCGCCAGGGCGACGCGCTCGCGGAAGGGCCCGACTGCGCCCCGTACAGGTCACGAGCCAGGCGCCGTGGATCTCCGGTCTCCCCATGAGTCGAACCTCCACTCGTACCGGAAGCGGAGCCGGGAAGCGTTCCGCGGAACGCGATTTCTGTCGGACCGATCCGCTATTATTCGAACAAATGTTCGATATCGGGAGGACCTAATGAACGGGACAGCTGAAGTCGCGGTGTCGGCGGAGGACCTGTCGGCGGAGATGCTGGAGTCCGAGCTGGTCGGCCTGGCTGGGCATCTGGCCGCTGGGCATTGCCGCTGGCTGCGGCTGCTGGCCGAGTTCGACACCCGCGAAGCCTGGGCCGGGCCCGGCCTGCGCAGCTGCGCGCACTGGCTGTCCTGGCGGGTTGGGATGAGCCTGCGCACCGGGTTCGAACAGCGTCGGGTCGCGCACGCCCTGACCGCGTTACCGGCGGTCACGGAGGCGTTCGCCGCCGGACGGATCTCCTACTCCAAAGTTCGCGCCATCACCCGCGTCGCCACCCCCGCCACCGAAACCTCCCTGCTGGAACTCGCCCTCGCCGGCACCGCCAGCCACCTCGAACGCATCGTGCGCCACACCCGCCAGGCCACCGCCGATCCGGTCGCGGCCGCCGCCCGCCGAGAGTTGCGCTGGCACTGGGATGACGACGGCACCCTGGTCCTGCGAGGCCGACTCACCGCCGACCAGGGCGCTCGCCTAGTAGCCGCTCTCGCCGCACACACCGAGCCCGCCCCGCACACCGCCTCCACCTCGCACACCGCCTCCACCTCGCATACCGAGCCCACCGAACTCGCCGCGTCCGGCGAGCCCACCACGTTCGCCGACGGCCCAGCGCGTTCCGCGGAACACTGCGAAGCCCCAGCTCCTGTGCCGCTCGCAGCTCGACGAGCCGACGCCCTGATCGCCCTTGCTACCGGCGACGGCCACACCGAGGCGCAGATGGTTGTGGTCATCAACACCGACACCGACACCGCGCGCATCCAGGGCGGGCCGGCCATATCGTTGCGCACCGCCGAACGCATCGGCTGCACCGCCCGCGTTCGCGCTCTGCTCCGCGACCAGCGCGGCAGTCCGCTCTACCTGGGCCGGGCCCGCCGACTCGCCTCCCCAGCCCAACTCACCGCACTACACGTCCGTGACCAGGGGCAATGCCAGTTCCCCGGCTGCGACCACACCCATCACCTGCATACCCATCACATCGTGCACTGGCTGCGCGGCGGCCGAACAGACATCGACAACCTCGTGTTGACATGTGAAAGTCACCACCGTCTGATCCACGATCACGGCTACCGGGTACGCGGAAGCGGCACCGACCTCACATTCCACCGCCCCGACGGCCAACCCATCGACACCGCGGGTCCTCCGACCGCCGGCAGCCTCGACCGACTGCTCACCGAGTACACCGATCCCACGATCACCGGCGACACGATCACCCCCAGCTGGACTGGCGAACCCCTCGACCTCGCCGCTGTCCTCGCGACCCTCCTGCCGGAGGAGGTTTGCGCCGCCTAGAGCATGTCCCGCGGATCATCCAGCCGGCGTCGTGGCGCCCAGGTGGCGTCTCGCGGCGCTGTCGTCGGGCGCGATACCACAGCGCGGTATCGGCCCCCCGGAACTCGTCCTGGCTGGGCATCTGGCCGCCGGGCAGCCATGCGCGAACGTCGTCTGGGCTCGCGGTCGCCGTCCGGTCTTGTCCGGCTCAGTCCTGACGCTGCAGCACGAACACCGACGACTCGCCGCTGCCCGGACGCAGGAACAGCCGACCGGAGAGGAACTGCACCAGGGACGGGCCGGCGTGCAGGCTGGCGTCGACCAGCTTGGGCAGTCGCCGGTAGGGCACGTTCCACAGTCCGTCGGAACCCTCGCGCAGCACCGTCCAACCGGCGTCGGCCAGCAGCGCCCGCCAGTCGGCGTGCGGCTTGAGATTGATGTGGGTGGGGTCGGAGAAGCCGGCCCAGTCGGCGCCGGTGAGCTCGCGGGCGCGGCCGGCCGGGTCGGGTAGCACCACCAACGCCCGGCCACCGGGACGCAGGACTCGGCGCCAGGTGGCCAGCGCGGCGCTGACCTGGGCGTCGTCCAGGTGCTCCAGGACGTGGATCGAGGTCACGCCCCCGAAGTGGGTGTCCGGCAGGGCGGCCTGCTCGGTGTGGATCAGGCAGCCGGGGGCGGTCGCGCGGGCGCGGGCGGCGGAGTACTCCGAGACCTCGAAACCGGCGGCCCCGGCTGTGACCCCGGCCCCGGCTGTGACCCCGGCCCCGGATCTGGATTCACCAGAGGCGGTCGCGAGCCGGCGTACCAGGTGCCCGGTGCCGCAGCCGAAGTCCAGGTACGGCCCAGTGCCCAGGTAGCGGCGGACCAGTCGGACGTACCAGCCCAGTGCCGGGCGGTCGCCGATCTGGCCGTTGAACCGGTAGTAGTCCTCGTCATAGGCGTCAGGCTGCGCCGGGGTGTTCATGAGCGGCCGGTCATGGGTGCCCCTTGCTCAATGACCGCTGCTCGGCGGCCTTGTCGAGCAACGCTTCGTAGGCGTCCAGCACGGGGTGCACCGAGAACGCCTGGTGCGCCGTCGCGGCGCCCGCCGACCGGTCCGGCGGGGCGTCGACCAGCGCACGCAACGCGACGGTGATCGCGTGCGCGTCGGCGGGGCGGACCAGGGTGCCGAAACCGGTCTGGGCCACCGGCTGACGGACCCCGGGGATGTCGCTGGCCAGCACCGGAACCCCGGCCAGCATGGCGACCGCCTGCACGATGCCCCACGCCTCGAACGCGTTCACCGAGGGCAGCGTGAACACGTCCAACGAGGCGTAAAAGTCGCCAAGCGACTCTTCGGGGACGAAGCCCAGCAGCCGGATCCGCGGGTCGTCCCCGATCGCGGTCCGTACCCGGTCGACCACACTGCCGCCGGCCACCGAGCAGTAGTCGCCGCCGATCAGCAGCCGGGCATCCGGGTCGGGCAACGCGCGGAACCCGTGCACCAGGTACTCCAGGCCCTTCTCCCGCACGATCCGACCCAGGAAACCGATGTGCGGCCCGTCGGTCTCGCGGTAGCTGGGCCGCCCTGGCGGCACCTGCGCACACGGCGGCGGGATGACCACCATCGACGGCTGGATGGCCGGCCACATCCGGCTGTGCTTGGCGTAGTCCGCACTGGTCACCGACACCGCGGCGGCGGTCCGCATGGCGGTCCGGTTGGACAGGTCCACCACCCGCTGCTGCACCGCGTTGATCATGCCTGGCGGCAGCGTCACGTCGCAGTGGTAGGTGACCACCAGCGGGCAGCGGGCGCCGAGGGCGATGGGGGCAGCCTCCAGCAACGGCAGGTGCAGCGAGCCGACCCGGGCCCGGGCCATCTCCCGGACCGCGGTGGCCACGAACGCCGGGCTCACCACGCCACGGCCGATCCTGGCCAGCACCGGGGCGCGCAGCACCCGCACGCCACCCATCAGCTCTTCGCGGGGCAGCGAGCGGTCATAACGAGAGGTCACGACCGTCACCCGCCGGCCGCGGGCCACCAGGCCCTCGGCGATGTCGCGGGCCATGTTGGTCAGCCCGGAGACGTACGGCGGGTAGTAGGTCAGCGCGATGACCAGGTCGGGTTCAGACGGGGGCAACCTGTGGCTCCCGTTCCGGGCGCCGGTTGAGTACCAGGGAGACACTCACCAGCCAGGCCACCAACGACCCGACGAGGAAACCCAGCTCGGCGCGCAGCAGCAGACCGGGCACCACCCGCGCGAGCAGCGCACCGGCCAGCACCCCGGACAGCCAGCTCCACGCCACGTCGCGGTGCCGGGCGGCGGCCACCAGCACCTGGGTGACGATCACCAACCCGACGTAGAGAGCCACCCCGAGCGCGAGCAGCGCCATGTGACCGCCGCCCAACGCGTACTGCTCGCCGAAGATCAGCACCACCAGCGGCGGTCCGGCGGTCAACCCGAGCACCACCGCGACGACCCCGAGCAGCAGCACCCCGACGACCAACCGGCCCACCACCCGCCGCAACGCGAGCAGCTCGCCGGCGTGCAGCATCCCGGTCAGGGTCGGCAGCAGGGCGGTCTGCAACGGCACCACCAGGAACAGTGGAATCCGGGTCAGGGTGAACGCCGCCACGAACTGCCCGGCCAGGGTGGCCTCGGCTGGCGAGGCGGCCAGCGCGGGCACCAGCACCGGCGGCCCGTTGAGCAACACCTGGGCGCACAGCGAACCGAGCAGCAGCGGAGCCACCCGCTGGCCCACCTGCTTCGGGGTGACCACCCCCGGGCCCAACGGCGGCACCAGCCCGGCGCGGACCCGGCGGCGAAGCAGCGCGTACAGCGTCGGGGCGTGCGCGAGCGCGATCGCGGCGACCAAGGTCCAGGCGAACTCCGGACTGCCCGGTGCCGCGATCGAGACGGCCACCAGAGCCGCCAGCGCCACCCGCAGCACCGCGTCGCACAACGTCAGGGCCGCGTAGTGGCGCATCCGGTCCAGCCCGATCAGGGCGCCGCGCACGACGAACTGACCGGCCGACACCAGGCACAGCACGCCCAGCGCGCACACCGTCATCGCACTGCCCCCGAACGCCCGGACCAGCAGCGGGGATGCCAGTCCGAGCACCCCGAGCTGCAGCACCGCCATCCCGAGCGCGGTGAGCATCGCCGAGCGCAGGGTCCGGCCCGGCCGGCCGGGAGTCTGCTGCAGCCGCGCGGTTTCCTGCTCGATCGGCAGGAACACCCCGAACCCGACCACCAGCGCCACCGACCAGAACGCCCCGAAATGGGCGTACTCGGCCGCTGGCAGCTCACGCGCCACGATGGCCAGATACGCGTTGACCAGGACCCCGGACCCCACGATGCCCAGGCCGACCAGACCCAATGAACGCGTCCGCGCAGCGATGATCGCAGTCAGTGCTGTGACCTCCGTGTCGCATCGGCAACGGCTCGGCTGGTAACACCGCGGGAACATCCCGTGCCCGAGATGGTCCCGAGAAGCAGCTGAATCATGCCGGGGGCGCTCCGGCCGGGGCGTCGCGGGCCACTCTTGTACCTGCCTCGGTGATGTAGAGGTGGCTGCGCCAACGCGGGCCGGCGCTGCTGTCCGGCTCGATCGCCACGGTCCGACCACCCGCGGCGGCGACCAGCGCGGTGACCACGGTGGGCTGGGTCCCGTGCATCTGCATGCCCCGGCGCAACCGGTTCAACGCCTGCGCGGGGAGTCTGCGCAGCACCGTGCCGACGACGCCCGGTGCGGGCTCGACGGGCAGCTGGAACACCACCAGCCCACCGGGCACGGTGACCCGCATGAACTCCCGCAGGTAGCCATGAGCCAGCGCCGGCGGCAGGTGTTGCAGCACCCGGCAGGTGTAGACCAGGTCGACGGAGTCGTCGGCCATCCCGGCCAGCGTGGTGCCCTCGTTGAGCCGGAGCTCGCAGCGCTCGGCCGTGTCGGGGTTGGCGGAGATCAGCCGGCGGGCGATGTCCAGCATGGAGGGCGAGATGTCGACCCCGATGGCCCGGGCGAACCCGGCGGTGGCCAGCGCGGCTGTCAACCGGCCCGGACCGCAGCCGAAGTCCAGCGCGGTGCCCCGCCGGGGCGACACCCCCAGCTCGGCCAGTCGGGCCAGCATCGCGTCGATCTCACACCGGCCGGTGGCCAGGAACTCCGACTCACTCCAGCCGGGACGGTCTCGTCGGCTGGGACGGTCTCGACGGCCGGCTTTGCCAGCGCAGGTGAGTGCGGCCCACATCGGGTCCCGGTGCCCGAGCTCGGTCCAACGGCCCGCGACTTCGCTCAGCGCCGGAGGCGGCGTCCGGGTCGGGGGTGCGCTCATGCCGCCGTACGGTATCGCCTGTGTCATTCGAGGCGGACGGCCGGCCGGGGCGCATCGGGGCGTTCGGCGCCGGTGCCCCCGGCAACCGGACAAACGCAGCGCCCGGCAACAGAGGAATCGCAATGCTCGGCACCGGAGCCTGCGCACTGCTGGCCGTGTTGTTCGCGATACTGCTGCCGCTGGCGCCGGTGCTGGTCAACGAGCCGACGGTGCAATGGCCCTTAGACCCGGCACGACCGGCCTCGACATTGCTCACCGTCACCGCGTACCGCCCAACCCAGCTGGACCTGCATTTCAGCTGCCGGGCGGCCCGGGTCGCCGCGGCGACCGACTACACCGCGACCGTGGTCAGCACGGTCAACCCGGTGTTGCCCGAGGTGGCCGACCTCGGCCTGATCGCCCGGGTCAGCAACGGTGTCGACGGCGTCGAGCTCACCGTGGACGCGGTCGGCAGCCGGCTGCTCCGGGAGACGCTGCCACCCGAGGACTGCCAGTACCGGGTGCACGGCGACCCGAACACCGGTTTGACGGTCAGCCGCGACGGGGTGCAGTTGGCTCGGGGCCCGGCCGGGGTGCTGCCGGACGTCGACGTGCTGGCCACCTCGCTGGCAGCGCTGCCCGACGGGACGCCGGAAGACCTGGGTGTGACGTTGCGGCTGGACGACGAGTTCGCCTCCAGTCCGACCGGGCTCAAGTCGGCGCTGATCGTGCTGCTGGTGCTCGCGTTGGTCGGGGTCGGCGTCGGATTGTGGAAGCTCGACCGCGCGGTGCCCCGGGTGCCCGTGCCACGGCGGGTGCCCCGCCCGCACCTGGCCGATCTGGCCGTCGTGCTGGCCATGGTCGGATGGCTGCTGCTGGCACCGAGCACCGACGACGACGGTTACTACGCCGCGATGGCCACCAACTCGCGCCTCACCGGCTACGTGGGCAACTACTACCAGCTCTACGACCAGAGCTTCACCCCGATCACCTGGTTCCACCAGTTGCTTAGCTGGTGGCAGACGGTGGCGGGCACTGCACCGGTGGCGCAACGGGGGCTCGCGCTGGCCGCCGGACTGCTCACCTGGTGCACGGTGCGCGCGTTCGTGTCTACCGCTGTGCGAGACACCGCGCTGCGAGCGCGAGACATGGCGCCGGGAAACACCGCGCCGCGAAACGGGAGGCCGGCGGCGGGGCGGCTGGTCCGCGCGTTCGCCCCGGCGGTGGCCGGTGTCGTGTTCCTGGCCTGGTGGCTGCCCCAGGACATGGGGGTGCGCCCGGAGGGCGCGGTGGCGCTGCTGGCCATGTG
>JALYVZ010000261.1 GCA_030852965.1 Actinomycetota bacterium
CGATGGCCGCGCCGCCGCCCGCCCACAACCCGGCCAGCAGCCGCGCCGGCGCCCGCCACACCTGTCCGACCGCCCACCCGACCAGTAGCCCACCCAGGAACGGCGCCGCGGTACCCGCCACCCCGAGGATGTCGAGCCCCTCAACGTGCGAACTCCGCCCAATAGCAGCAAACACCAAAACCCCAACCAGGTCGGCCCCCAACGCAACAGCGACGACCCTCATGCGCTCACGCAGCCCGTGCCACACTCACGCAGCCGCTCGGGCCGCTGCGTGGAGCCACCGGAGCCGCGTGACCGTTATGGCACTCAGCACCGGCGCTCAGAACAGCACCGTGGCGAAGCTGGCGATCTGGGTGAAGCCGATTCTGGTGTAGGCGCGGCGGGCTGGGGTGTTGTAGGCGTTGACGTACAGGCTGGCCACCCGGTTCATCGCCACCAGACGGTCGACCACGGCGGCGGTGCCGGTCGCGCCCATGCCGTGCCCCCGCCGATCGGGCCGCACCCATACACCCTGGATCTGCCCGACCCGGGCTGACAGCGCGCCGATCTCGGCCTTGAACACCACTTCGCCGTCTTCGAACCGGGCAAAAGCCCGGCCACCGGCGATCTGTTCGGCTACCCGAGCGCGGTAGCCGATCCCACCGTCGCCGAGCCGGGGATCCACCCCGACCTCCTCGGTGAACATGGCCACCGCGGCCGGAAGATAGCGATCCAGCTCGCTCGGGTGTACCTGGCGCACCATCGGGTCGGGTCTGGTCGTCGCCCGGGTCGGCAGCACCATCAGCGGCTGGTCCGGGCGGACCTCGCGCGCCGGCGACCAGTCCGACTCCAACTCACGCCACAGCGGGAGCACCAGTTCGGAGCGGCCCACGAGCGACGAACACCCACGTCCCCGACGGCGCGCCCGATCGGCAAACGTCCGCAACATCGCGTGGGTGCCACGCAGCGGTACCAGGTTGGCGCCCACGAAGCAGAGTCCCTCCAACCCAGGACCAACGCCCCACAGTTGGCCGCCCAACCGCCAGGAGTCCACCCCGGCGAACTCCACCCGGGAGGCCACCATGCACGCGGCGATCGGGTCCGAGTCGAGCGCGAGCTGCACCCCCGCCCGATCGCTCTCATCGAGCAGGCGGGGGCCACTTACCTTCAGCACTGTCCTAGATTGCCAGACTGCGACGGCGGACACACCACCCGACCACCGACCGGGCCGGTGATCGTGCCCATACGCCGGCCAACCGGTGACGTCGTTGGGCGAACCCGGCCGGCCGGGAAGATCAGCCGACGATGACCTCAGGAGCTCCGGACGTGCCGAACTCCTCGGCCAACCGCATGGCCTCCTCGATCAGGGTCTCCACGATCTGGTGCTCGGGCACGGTCTTGATGACCTCCCCCTTGACGAAGATCTGGCCCTTACCATTGCCCGAGGCCACCCCGAGGTCCGCCTCCCGCGCCTCACCGGGCCCGTTCACCACGCAACCCATCACCGCCACCCGCAACGGAACCTCCATCCCGGTCAGCCCGGCGGTGACCTCCTCGGCGAGCTTGTACACGTCGACCTGGGCTCGCCCGCAGGACGGGCAGGACACGATCTCCAGCTTCCGGGGCCGCAGGTTCAGCGACTCCAGGATCTGGTTGCCGACCTTGACCTCCTCCACCGGCGGCGCGGACAGCGACACCCGGATCGTGTCGCCGATACCCCGCGAGAGCAGCGCGCCGAACGCGGTGGCCGACTTGATGGTGCCCTGGAAAGCCGGGCCGGCCTCGGTCACGCCGAGGTGCAGTGGGTAGTCACACGCTTCGGCCAGCAACTCGTAGGCCCGCACCATGACCACCGGGTCGTGGTGCTTGACCGAGATCTTCACGTCGTGGAAGTCGTGCTCGGCGAACAAGCTCGCCTCCCACAGCGCCGACTCGACCAGCGCCTCCGGGGTGGCCTTGCCGTACTTGTCCATGACCCGCTTGTCCAGCGAGCCGGCGTTGACCCCGATTCGGATCGGAGTGCCGCGGTCCTTCGCGGCGGCGGCGATCTGTTTGACCTGGTCGTCGAACTTCCGGATGTTGCCCGGGTTCACCCGGACGGCGGCGCAGCCAGCATCGATGGCGGCGAAGACGTACCTGGGCTGGAAGTGGATGTCCGCGATCACCGGGATCTGCGACTTGCGGGCGATCGCGGGCAGCGCGTCGGCATCGTCCTGAGACGGGCATGCCACCCGGACGATGTCGCAGCCGGCGGCGGTGAGCTCGGCGATCTGCTGGAGGGTGGCATCGACGTCGGCGGTCAGGGTGGTGGTCATCGACTGGACCGACACCGGGTGCTCACTGCCGACACCCACTGTCCCGACGTTGAGCTGACGGGTAGGGCGACGTTCGGCAAGGGTTGGTGGCGGGGCGGCGGGCATACCGAGGCTGACGCTGGTGGCGCTCACGGCTCCAGTATCCCTCGGCCCCGCGTGCCGCCGCCGGTGACCTACGTGACCAACCGGATGGTCAGCGGGTAGCGGTAGGGCTCACCGTTGCTGGTCTTGACGCCGGCGATGATGGTGAAGACCAACCACGCTATGCCCACCGCGAACAACATCGGGACCGGACGGGGCGCCGGATCCACGACCGCTCCAAGCCGATCCACCGCCGGCTGATCACCGACACCGGGAAGAACTGAACTGTTACTACTCACAAGACTGTCTCCTGTCACGCCCTACACGGTGGACCGGGGGCTCCCGGGTGTCTCAACACAGCCTGACAGACATCCCATCCTGAATTTTGTCAAGCGGCGGTGGTGCCGGTGTTGGTGCGGTGGTGCGCCCAGGCGGTGTCCTCCTCGTAGACAGAGCCGGTCTTGAGGCAGCCGTGCAGGATGCCGACGAGTCGATTCGCTAGTTGTCGCAAGGCGGCGTGGTGACCGATTTTCCGTCCGCGCAGTGTGTCGTAGTAGGCCCGGGCGCCGGGGGATGCGCCGAGCGCGGCGAAGGCTTGTAGGTGTAGTGCGGCGCCGAGGCGGCGGTTGGTGGCGTAGCGGGCGAGCACGACGGTCTTCTTGCCCGAGGCTCGGGTGATCGGGCTCTGCCCGGAGTAGTTCTTGCGGGCTCGGGCGTCGGTGAACCGTGCTGGGTCGTCGCCGAACTCGCCAAGAGCGCGGGCCCCGAGCACGATCCCGAAACCCGGCTGGCTGAGGTAGATGTCAGCGCCCGGGTGACGGCCAAAATGCTCGGCCACCACCGCCTGCAACTGCGCGATCTGCTCGTTGAGGGCCCCGGGGCCCGCAGCACTGTGAGCAGTGCATCGGCCTTGGCTTCGACGTGGTGGCGGCGGGCGCCGCGCAACGCGGCGAGCAGCTGGGCGCGAGTCAGTTTCGCTGCCCGCGCCGGGTCCGGTGCCCGCCCCAGCAACCGCAGCGAATCCTCGGCGGCCAAGTCCTCGAAAGCCTCGACCGCGGCGGGGAAGAACTCCAGCAGCGACGATCGCAGCCGCAGCACATGCCGGGTCCGTTCCCAGACCGCGCTCTGGTGTGCCCGCGCCAACAACTTCACCGCGTCAGCCAGGTCGCTGTCCCCGGCGATCGGGCGGTGGTGGTCGCGATCGAGGCGCACAATCTCGGCGAGCACATGAGCGTCCCCGGCGTCGCTCTTGGCTCCGGAGGTGGAGTGCCGATCCCGGTAACGTGCGGCCGAGAGCGGGTTGATCGCGAACACTGTGTACCCGGCGGCGCGCAGCGCTGTCACCCACGGGCCTCGGTCGGTTTCGATGCCCACCACAACCTGACCGACCATCTGATCTGTTTCCAGATCCGCCCACTCCGCAGGGGCGTGTTCGGCCACCAACGCATGCAACCTGGTTATCCCATCCAGGCCTTCAGGCAACCGGGCGCGAGCCAGCCGGCGACCGTCCTCACCCTCGATCTCAATATCGTGGTGATCTTCAGCCCAGTCGTCCCCGATGAACAACATCCGCGTGGCAATCCTCTCCGTGTCCAATCAAACAGAGCACAGCACCCGGAGACCCCTACACCCTAATGATCAAGTGCTCACGCCGAAGCGGGCACGCCATCCCATCAGCAGTCCAGTCGCCGGCGAACCGGCGGGCGCACGGTCTGTCAGTAGGCCTCCGATCGGGCCCGTGCGGGTGAGTGCTGACCCGCCGGCTGCTGCCGCAGTCGAGCCCCCCAGAAGCACCCGACTGGACTCATTAGGGAGGGACGTCGATGAGCTTCTCCTCGAACTTGGGGTCGTTGGACAGCTTGAACGTGGTGACCAGGTGCGGTTTGAGACCGCGCGCGGACCAGATGCGTTGCACCGTCGCCGGGCCACGCCCTGCGCGGTGGCCATCGATCGGCAACTCCAGTGCGTGCCACCCGCCGGGGTGTCCTCCCGGGTGGCCCGCACAATCTCAGCGACCTTCTCCGCCGAGATACTCGACTTGCGCCCCCGACCGGGCGCTACCTGCCCGAACTTGGTCACGCCCTGCGCGGCGAACCGGTCGCGCCAGGCAGGCACGCTGCCCGGGGAGACACCGAACCGCGCGGCGATCGCGGTGTTGGCGACACCATCCGCGGCCAACAGCAACGCTTGTGCCCGCACGACCTCACGATGCGGCGCGGTCGCCGACCTGCTCAACGCTTCGAGAATCTTCCGCTGGCTCTCGGTCGCGGGCATCGGTGCGGTAGCTGGGCGCATGATCCAGTCTACCACAAACAGTGACTATTTTGGAGACACTACACTAGGAAGCATGACGGGGCTCGGGAGTGCCAGCCCCTCGTTCCGAGGCAGGGCTGTGGCACTGTGAATCCATGGGTGTCGCTTTCGGAGTCATCGCGTTCCTGATCACGCTCGCCGGGCTGCTCGTTACACTGGGCAACGCCGGATATCTGGCGATGTTGTCCTCGGCCGCCAAGGGACGCGGGATATCCGGCGAGCCGACCGCCGAGTACGTGCGCGGCCAACGCCCGACGGCCGCGATCCTGCTGGCGGTCGCGCTGGTAGGCCTGCTGTTCACCCTTGGCGGCCCGATTTCCGACCTGGTCGGGCTGGTGCTGGGAGCTGGCAGCGGGCTGGCCGCCTTCCGCGCGCTGGGCAGCACCAACCGTCGGTTCCGCAGCTGATCCGGCAGCTCCACAACTGATCCAGACCGGCTCTAGCCCGTCTGCGCGCACACCGTTCACAGACCGCGCACCTTCCGGATCTGGAGGAACAGATGCACGCGTGGGCAGGCCAGCGAGCACGGGCTGCCCGAAGGTCGCCACGCCGAGGTATTCCAGGTGGTCCAGCTCTGACCGCATCCGCGGAGCAGTCATAACCACGTCGGGATGAACGGTCGGTCATAGTCGATGAGCGGATGTTAGTCCATTCGGGTGCCTTAGGGTGAGCGGTCGAGTAGTACTTGGCCGATCCAGTGACGGTCAGGTACACATCGTGAGTCATTAACCACTCAGGAGGACTCTCGATCGTGGCAGACTTCGCTCCCCAGCGCGTAGGTCACCCATTCCGCTCCGTAGTTACCGTCGCCGAGCTCCTCGGTCGGGCCAATCCGACCTCGAACGAGGGACCCTCGACACGTACCGCGGTGTCGGTAAGTGCGCTCGTCCGCCGTGAGGGCTACTCATGCAATCTCGCGGTCCGATCGGTGGAACCCCGCGCCGACCACACGTTCACCGGACTGGACACCCCCCGGCGTCAGGCGGCCGCATCGGCGGGCGCGGTGCTCGCGGTCAGCTCGCTGGCCGGCGCGGCGATCATGCTCAGCAGTTCGACGCCCGGAGCGACCAGTGCCGGGGCGTTGGACGAGGGCTACCCCGGCAAGGGAGCGCTCAGCGACCCCTTGCTGCAGGGGGGTGATGCGGTGACCGAGGGCGGGCTGCCCATCCCGCTGGCCAGGGTCGCGTTCCCCGGTCCGCTCGGGCCGGGGGGGCTGCCGACCTCGGCGCTCAGCCGCGGTGTGGTGC
>JALYVZ010000262.1 GCA_030852965.1 Actinomycetota bacterium
TCACGCGCAGACGCGAGTTCATGGACAGATCCATGGACACGAAAGCCCGCTGTGGACTGATCCGTGATCACGGTTGTCACACTGCACACCACCCTGCTGCGGAATTCGCCAGCCGAAGCGTGCGCAACCTGATCGACCTATCGGCCACCCTCGCCGAGCGCCGGGTAGACCTGCGCGTCCTCCAGGGGATCGACGAGCACGCCAGGCGGCAAGCTGACGTTGCACATCCTCGGTGCCTCGCCGAGTTCGAGCCGTCAGCTGCCGCGCCTCGACATCTACG
This sequence comes from Actinomycetota bacterium, assembly GCA_030852965.1. GTDB lineage: Bacteria > Actinomycetota > Actinomycetes > Mycobacteriales > Pseudonocardiaceae > Pseudonocardia. The sequence goes on from JALYVZ010000262.1 coordinate 281, forward strand.
CGGTGAAGTCCGGCGGCGGTGACACTCGTCTGATCACCCGGGCCAGGCTCTCCAGCGCCACCACAGCACCGAGACGTCGCGGTAGACCGCTGAGCAGGACGGCTCCCCTGCGTCGATCGCGGCCAGGATGCGGCGCACTCCCCCGGCGGCCTCGGCCACCGCGGTCATCCACGCTGCCACCCTCCCCCATAGTCGGGATCGTCCACGCGTCAAGTCACCATGAACAGGGCGTCCAGGATTCCGGTCAGTGCAGTCGCGCGCCATGACTGATCTTCTTTCGATGTTCAGATCGATGAACAGCAGCGCACCGTGCTGCGCGGGGAACCAGGCGGTGGCTGCCCACCCCCTCTGATCGCGACGCCAGTTCTAGACATCACATATATAGGGTATGTGGAGTATGGGCGGACCACCTCACGTGACAAGCTCGATCACAGCCTTCTGCCCCAGCCTTGAGTCCGTCATCTGACCGACCACGTGAATGTTTACCGGCGCTGGTGTCGGTCGCGGCTGAGTTGCCTGCCGGTGCCGGTCGGGAACAGCGGTTCGGACGGGGCGCCGTGGCGTTCGGCCAGCCAGGTGCGCAAGACCTCGACGGTCAGGGGCAGCAGCGGGGTGTGCCGTTGCTTGCGGCCCTTGCCCAGGCAACGCACGTGGGCTCCGGCGCCGAGGACGATGTCTGCGCAGGTCAAGCCGGCCAGCTCAGAGATGCGCAGCCCGGTTTGGATGACGAGTGTGATCATGGCGTGATCGCGCCGGCCGGTCCAGCTCGACGAGTCGCAGGCGGCGAGCAGGGCGTCGACCTCGTCGTCGGTGAGGAAGGTGACCAGGTTGCGCTCGAGGATGGCCAGTACCCGTTGGATGGACGCGGCGTGTTCGGGGTGGTGCAGCGCGGCGTAGCTGAACAGTGAGCGGATCGCGGCGAGGCGGTGGTTGCGGGTGCGAACACCGTTGCGGCGGTCGACTTCGAGGTGGGCCAGGAACGCGGCAACCAGCGGGGCGTCCAGGTCTGCGATGTCTAGTTCGCAGGGCGGGGTGCGGGTGTGTTCGGCGGCGAAGCGCAGCGGTAGCCGGAAGGTGTCGCGGTAGCCGGAAGGTGTCGCGGTAGCCGGAAGGTGTCGCGGTAGCCGGAAGGTGTCGCGGTAGCCGGCGATGGTGTGCGGGCTGGCCTCGCGTTGGCCCATGAGCCGGTCGGTGAAGAACGCCTGCAGGGTGGGCGCCAGCTTGGTCATCGCCGTTCCCCATATCGGTTGGCCAGACGTGCTGCGGCCAGGGCCATCAGCTCGGGCGAGGCGGACTCTGGCGACGTCAGATATCGCAACTGTCTGAATGCCTCTTCTCAGTCGGGTTTCCGGTGGCTGACGTCGGCGGCGTAGGTGGTCCAGTCGCCGCTGCTGGCGCGTTGCCAGGCGACAGCGACTGCGATGTGGATGCCGAGCATGCGGGCCAGGAGTGCGGCGGGGAGTTCGGTGGCGAGTTGGAACAGCGCGGTGGATCGTGCTTGTCCGGGGTGGAGCCCGAGTTGTCGGAGTCGCTCGCCGAGTTGGTAGGCGCATCGGGCGGCCGGGTTGTCCTCCGGGGAACAGCCAGGGCGAGGTTCCTTGGTTACCGAGAACGGCATGACCTCGGCGGGTGGCGACCAGTTGGAGGACCAGCGCGGCGAGGGGCTCGGGCAACACGATGGGCTCGGGGCCCAGGCTCAGTTTGACGGTGTTGTCGCGGTGCTCGATGTGCTCGAGGGTGAGGCGGCTGATCGCTGCTGGCCATTGGGCATAGAGCAGTACGAGCAGCCCGGCCACGCGATCCTCGGCTTTGAGGGACTCGTCATGGAACAGCCTGCGGGCGTGCTCCCAGCGGGCCTCGGTGTCGATCACTCGGGAGGGGCCGTCCCATCTCACGGCGAGGGCGTCGAGGCTGGTGAGTTTTTGCTTGTTGGCCCAGCGGATGAAGTGGCCCGCATCGCGACGGTGGGTGGCGTGTTCGCTGATCAGCCAGGCTTCGAAGTCGCCTTGCCCAGCGGTGGCCAGGGTGAGATTGTGGGCGGCCAGCCAGTCGAGCACGGCGATGGCGGCTTTGATGTGTTGGCGAACTCCGAGTGCATGGTTGTGGGTGATGTCGGTTCCGGTGGTGCGGCCACGCAGCCGCCGCAGGAGATGCCACACTCCGTAGCGTCGCAGCAGGTGCTGCTCGTCGGGGTTAACGCGTTGCGCGATGGCGCGATCGATCCAGCGCTGGAGTCTGGACATGTGCTCGTCTCGGGGCGGCAGGGTCTCGATCGCGACCAGCACGCTGCGCAGGTGCTCGACGGCTTTGCCCGCGGGCAGAGCGTCGAGTGCCTGGTGAGTGAGCGGCAGGCCGGCCAACTCGCGCAGGATCGCCGGCGCGGCGCTTTTGTTGAGCCAACTTTCCACGGTGCTGGGACGTTGCGCCCCGGCGAGGGCTTGGTGCAGGGCTCGCAGTTCCGGGCGGATCTGGCCGGTCTCGTCGCCGAGGAGTTGGTCCAGGCGTCGGCTGACGGTGCAGCGGGCGCACCGGCCGGCGTGGATGCGACCGGACTGGCCGCAGTGGGGGCAGCTGCGCCAGAACTCAGCGTCTGGTCGGGTGCAGGTGGAGCAAAGCGGCTCGTCGCGGGTGCCGCCTCGGACCGGTCGGACCTGCCCGCACCCGGCGCAGCAGCTCCAGCGTTGTTTGCAGGCACGACACCACGGTTTCCCGGTGGCTTTGGAGATCAGGCAGGGGGCGTCGCGTCCGCAGATGCTGCAGGTCAGCGTCTTCCAGGGCCGGCAGTTCTCGCAGAGCGGTCCACCGGGTGTTCGGACGGCGACCGGGCGGCGGCGTCCGCACTCGAGGCAGGTCTCCTGGTTGACCGTGTCGGTGATCAGGCAGTTGGGACACAACGGGTCGCCATGCTCGTCGCGGGTTGCGGCTTCTCTGATGGCGCCGCAGCGCGCACACGGCTGTGCCCGGGACTTGGCCACGCAGTTGCGGCACAGCCACTGCCCGCCGATCCGGCGGTGCAGGCGGATCAGCCGGTCGCAGCGGGGACAGACCGGGCGCGTGATCGCCTGCGCTCCGGCGTCGCAGAGCGCATCGATCAACCGCAGCACCGATGCCAGCTGCGCCTGCGCGCCTGCTCCGGTGAGCAACTCGGGTCGCTGGGCCAGTGCCCAGGCGAGCTGATAGCGCCGCCCCACTCGGGGCACCGCCGCGGCCACCGCGGCGATCACCACCACTCGGGGCAGCGTCGGATCGACGCCCGTCACGACCTCGACGATGACCTCGGTCGGGTCCTGATCCTCATCGGGTGGGCAATGCTTGCACCGCGGCTGGCCATCCCGGTCGCGGGAGTGCGTGACCCCGACCGTGCCGCAGACCGCGCACGGTTCACGCCGTTGACCGCAGCGGGCGCAGAACCAGTCCTGGTCGCGGCGTTGCAGGGTGCGCAGCGCCTTGCCGCACGTGGCGCAGACCGGTGGGGAGATTCTCATCGCGCCCACCTCGCGCAGCGCGATCAGCAGATCCCCCACGGCTCGTGGTGCTGGGGACCGGCCGTCGCGCAGCAGGGCTGGTCGGTCAACCAACGCTTGAGCGAGCCTGCGTCGCTTGGCTCGACCGCCTCCGACGCTGTCCACGACCTTGGCGATGATGGTGCGATCCAGGCCGGGCTCGACGCTGGCGAGGAGGTCGACGAGGACACCGCCAGGATCGGCGAGTACTTCGGGAGCCATCCTGGCGGGCATCGCTTAGCTGCCGGTTCGGGTGATGCGGGCCCGTTTCGGGCGCAGGTCACCAACCCCGGCCTCGGCTCTGCCCGAGGCCTTGGACCGGCGGGCCGGCTGGCTGGCCGCGATCGGTTCGATGAGCTGGTCCATCGTGGTGTCAAGGATGTCCAGCAGCGCCATCAGCACCTTCAGGCTCAGCCGCTCGGGCCGCTCGGCCACCAGCCGGTAGACCTGGCTGGAGGACAGGTGGATGCCGCGCTGGGCGAGCGGTTCGATCAGGTCGGTGGTGGCGAACATCCCGCGGGCGGCCATGACCTGCCGCAGGTGCCACTGGTAGTCGAGTTTGCGGGTCATCTCACCGCTCCTTCCCAGGCTGGTTCGGCTGGTCGAACGCCGGGGTCAGCGCCTTGCGCAGGGCGGTGTTCATGAAGTCGCCGGATACATGCGTGTAGATCGCCGTCGAGGTGTCACACCTGTGCCCAACAGCTTCCTGAATGAAGCGTCGGTCAACACCGTTTTCGGTCAGGTGCGTCACGAACGAGTGCCTCAGGGTATGCGGCGACGCTCCTTTGGGCAGGTCAAGGGCCTCGCGGTAGGCGACGAACCGGGCGTTGATCTCCGCCGGTTTGACCCGCCCACCGCGCTCGGTCACCCACATCGCCGGGTGGTCGGCGCAGCCGAAACGCGGCCGGATGTTCTCCACATAGTCGGCCACCGCCTCGACCGCCCACCCCATGACCGAAGGCACGTTGCGCCGCCGCGGCGGTTGCCCGCGTACCGCCTTGCCGTAGCGGACGTGCAACATCCCGTACCTATCGAACTCCGGCGCCGCCGGATTACGACCCCAATCAGCCACATCCAGCCGAGCCGTTTCGGTGCGGCGAAGCCCCCACCCATAGGCGACCTTGAACAAGGTCGCGTCCCGATAGGCGGCCAGCGCGCCCTTGCGTTTCGCGCGCACCGCGCGGTCGACCTGGTCGTCGGCGTAGTCAAGGAACCGCTGCAGCTCCTCACGGGTCAACGGCCGGGCCTCCGGACTGCCCTCGTAGTCGTTGAGGTGGGCGATGGTGTTCCACTCGTGGCAGATCGGCACCGGATGCACACCCGGCCCGAACTCCTGCTCGCAGGCGATCGCCCAGCCATACCGCCCGTCACAGGGATACTCGCTGAACAACCGCAAGTCGGTCTGGTAGTTGCGGATTGTGGACGACGCCAGATGCTTTTCTCCGGTCAGCGACTGAGTCCACTCGTCCATATGAGACGGACCCCAGTTCCACGGGAACTCATTGGTGAACGCGATGAACCGGCGCACCAACCGCTCCCGTGGCGCCACCGTCGCGAAGTCCTGCAGCCCGCGCGCCGTCTGCTGGGCCCGCCAACCGTTCAGCATCGCCTCCACCATGGCGTCCTCCGGCCGCAGCTGCGCCACTCCAGAGACGAGCTGCAAGTGCGCGGCACCCGCCAGATCACCCCGACCCCATCCCCGCCCCCAGACCCGATCACCACGACCGTTTGACGATAGGATCATTCACCTAACGAGATCACCTAGCAAACCATGCAGGCCAGACAGCGTGTCGCACCGACCGAACGGAACCGCTGCCGAACCACTCTCAGCAGGCGACCTGCGAATTCCCGCTCATCTGATGCAATTCCCGAGACTTCAGATACCAGTACGTCCCGGCTGGATTGACGTGCCCGAGATAGCCCGACAGCACCGCCATGCGGCCCGCCACATCGGCACCAGATCGGTGCCATTCGACCAGGGTCCGAACCGCGAAGAAGTGCCTCAGATCGTGAATCCGGGGCCGCACGGTCGCGCCGCGCAAGCCGATGGCCGTGGTGAGCTGATTGAAGGTTCGATGTATCTCACCGGCGAGCAGGGCGGTCCCGACGCTGGAGACAAAGAAC
>JALYVZ010000263.1 GCA_030852965.1 Actinomycetota bacterium
CCCCCGCGCCCGCTCGGCTCGCGCCCTCCGCCTCCGGCCCGGGCGCGGCCGACGGGCAACGCCAAATTCCACAGTGGCGGTCGCGGAATGCGCATGGGGTCGGGCACGCATGGTCGAGGTGCTGTGGGACTCTCGCGCGACGTGCCTTCAAGGTTGCCGCATCAGCGATGTCATCTTCAGCGAGCGCCACGGTTTCCGGCCGTACGCAATCATCTTTCCTGTGATCGCCGGCTGCCAGAGCGGAAGTCGACCGTACGAAATGAGTATGAACGGAGCGGGGTCGGCGGAGATGCGACAGTCGGCTCGATCCGCCCTGCCCTCGCGGATGGTCAGGACACCACGGTCAAAAGTCATCGACATCGTCGGGCCACCGCGCAACTCGACCTGGAACGTTCCGCTGAACTCGGCGGCCGCCTGCTGATCGACGAAGTGCGGCATCACTTCGCAGAGCCCGCGCAGAGTCACGATCGCATCGGCAGCAGGAATATCCCACTTCCGCCGTAGTGCCCGAGCCAGGTCCCAGCCGTGCACCAGGAACTCGCCCGCGCAGATCGCAGCGACGGACGAGGGAGAGACCTGGATTCCACCCGCCCAGGTGATTGACCCGCCCACGCAGCACCGGAAGGAGTCAACCAGCGCGGAAACTTCCGCTTCGATTTCGCCGGCTAGCCGGCGCGGGTTCCGCTCGCTGACCGTTTCGATAATCGCGGTGTTGTGTACGGGTCCGTTCTCACCACAATCACGTCGAGAGCTTCGTCCATCGATGGTGGCCGCATCGCAACCCCTGTCTGTTCGAACGACCGTGTGGACCGGAGCAGAACGAGACGCGCTACTTCACGCCGTCGCCGACCGGATGCTGATTCTCGGGGAGCGGCACCTACGGGCTGTACTGGCCGAGTACATGGCGCACTACAACGCCCGCAGACCACACCGTTCCCGGCAACTACAACCACCACGCCCCGACCACCCCGTCGACAGTCATGACGACCGAAGAGTCATCCGACGACCGATCCTCGGCGGCCTGATCAACGACTACCAGCGCAGCTTAAATCCCAGCTCAGCGACCATGACCGACTTCTGGAACCCGACAGGCTCCAGGTGCCGTCCGGTTGGAACCACTCGACCACCGAGTTGCTCATGCTGAACGCCAGGTGCACCAGCAGCGCCGAATCTCACCCGGTGTGCGCAGCTCGCCGGCCTCCTGCGCCTCGGCCACCAGCTCGGTGCAGCTTGTTGCGCTCGTCGAGAGCCCACTGTTCGGTGGCGGTGTTGCCTCCAATTCGCAGCAGCGCCCATCTCCGGCTTTGGCCAGCGAACTACGGTGTAGGGCAGGCGCTCACTCCTGCGTGGAGGCGCCACAGGCAAACGCTAACCCACCGCTACCCGCAGGCCACTAGCAGTTTAGCGACCGGGATCTGCGTGGCCTCGGCTGCCGGCCGGGTGAGGAAGCACTCGGCGTGGTACCAGCCGTCGGCCTCCTTCCCGGTTGGGTCCAGCCCACGCAGCACGATGTCGTGGTTGGCGGCCTCGTACTCGGCGTGGTCGGCGAAGCGGCGCTGTTTGAACGTCACATCCGGGATTTTGTCGGTGACCAGGCCGTGCAGGGCGAACGTCGCGGCGATCTCGTCGTAGCTGAAGACGCGGAGCACGAAGATGGCGAGCCAGAGGTTCTGTGGGTCAGGGACGGCGCGCAGCAGCCGGTCGAACGTGTCGGCGCCGATGTAGCCCACCCCGCCGGTGCAGATGATCAATCCGACGTCGCGCAGCCCCTCGACCAGGGCGGCCGACGGCTCCGACGACTCGAGATCCTCTGCCCAGCCGGCGGTCAGGAGGCCGGCCGAGACCGCGTAGTCGATCGCGGGAGCCGAGACATCCAACCCGACCACCGACAGGCCGGGGCGACGCAGCCGATCCTGATAGAACGCCTGGTCAGCTTTGGCGAGCTCAGCGCTGGACAGGTCGTCCAGCTCCGGGTCGGTGTAGCGCGCGCCCAGCTCGCGCAGCCGGACCGCGCAGCGCAGCAACGCGGCGTTGATCCCGTACGAGCAGCAGACATCCAGCACCGACCGTGGGCGTCGCGCTCGCGCCGAGGCCGCCAGCACCGACTCGAAGATCGGTAACGCTCGCTGCGGAACCTGGTAGTCCAGTGGAACCAGCGCCCGGAAGTACTCCCGAGGGTCCGGGCGGACGTAGATCTCGTTGAAGTCCGCTTTCTGCTCACCGGTCAACGCGCCATCGTTCAGCACGATCCCCTCCACGTAACACGGCCCGACGCGGGCAACCCGGTCTGATCTACCCAGCCCTTGCCCGCACCCGCACCCGGCCCCCGGCTACTGATCGAGTTCGACGGCCAGCAGGAGGTCGAGCTCCCGCACCGTGTCTTTCAGCTTCCGCGCGAAGTCGAACATCTGCTCGCTCACTGCCCGCGGCGTGCTCAGGTACAGGTCGAACCGGGTGGGCATCATGGCATAGCCGATGCCGATGCACTTGGCGCTGGTGGACCCGAACCCGAAGAACCGCACGTTCGGGGACGGTACCGCGCTGGTGCTCAGGTAGTCGTCGCGCATGATCAGCCAGCCGGGGCTGTCGTAGAGCGAGAGGTCGTCCTCGGTGACGCCCAGTTCGGCGCCGCGGCGCCGCGCGATCAGCCGCAGCTCCCACAGGTGCTGCTCGGGCGCCTGGCCGACCTGGCATTCCTTCGCGCGCGCCACGTGCTTGGCTGCCGCCGCCCGGAACGCCGCTCGACGCGACGAACCGTCGGCGGACGGGTCGTCCATTGTGGCGACGAACCGGGCCACCTCGGGCGTGACCACGCGCATCGCCTCGGTCCGACCGTGGTGGTAGCGCCGGGTGGCGATCGATTCGTAGGTGGCGCCTACGTGTCCCTTGGCACGTTTGTGCGCCAGCTGGAAAGCCATCTGCGCGAACGCGTCCGGGGAGCACTTGAGCTGCTTGGCCCGCTCGCTGGTGAAGCCCTCGATCGAGACGGTGGTGCTGGCGGTGGCCGCTGCATAGGCGGCGAACGCCTCCCCCGCGGCTGTGATGTCGGCGCGCAGAGCGTCGTCGAGCACGAACTCCAGGGGCGCCGGTACCGGTGTGCCCTGGAGCTGCGCCCCGGAGCGGCGGGAGTGCTCCTCGTCGCCAGCGTTCATCATCGCGTCGATGAACGCGACGATCGTGGTGCCGTCGAGCTTGCAGTGCTCGCCGTTGATGCCCGCCGTCCCGTCCGGGAAGACGATCAGTGTCACGGCCTTGTCGAACCAGCGGTTGGCGCCGCTGCCGTGCAGCAACTGGTCGCACGCGCCCAGCGCGTCGGCCGGCGCGGTGTCTTCCAGACTGAGGCAGAACAGCGCGGCCTCGACGGTCTCCAGCAGGTCGGCGTTGTGCGGGTCGAGCTCCAGCAGCGTCCGACGGCTGGCCGCCCACCCGGCGCGGGCCTTGGACGTGAGGTGTCCTACCGAGGTTCCCGGCTCCGCGGGTGTCGCGGCGTCGAGCGCGGCGCGCAGACCGGCGGCGAGCTCGTCGAGGGTGTGCGGGTGTCCGCCGGGGCCGATCACGTCCAGGCGGAACATTCGGCCCTGGCAGAAGAGCACGATGTGGCGTTCGGTCGACGGGCCCGGCCACTGGTCGGAGTAGGGCGTGCGGGCGTCGTCGCGCTCGGCGCCCGGAATCCGGGTCGCGGAGAACAGGTACTTGGCCTGCTCCATCGACAGCGGCTGGCCGCGCTGCATGTCGGGGGTCAGGCGCTGCTCGTCGATCTGGCACTTGTGGTCCAGCGCCCCGGCGATCAGCCCGGCGGCGCGCTCGATCTGGCTCTGGCCGGTGGAGTTGAACAGGAAGAAGAAGTTCGCGTTGAGCGCGATGCGGTCGCGCCGGCCGAGGTAGCGGCAGGACCAGAACGTGTCGAGCCAGCTGTGCACGCCCGCGCTGGCGCCGTAGGCCTCGAGTGCGGCGTGCAAGGTGCGCGCGGGGCTGTCCGGCGCCAGGTACGCGGCGACGGCGGCCTCGGTGGCGAACAGCTCGTCACCGGTCAGCAACGGGGCGCACCAGGAGAGGAACCGCTCGCAGCTCTCCTCCAGGGTGGGCAGCGGTACTCGGGGCAGGCGGTCCTCGTTGCCGAACGTGCGGGGGGAGAGCTCGTGGCTGCTGGTCACGATCGTCCTTGCTCTCACAGTCTGGGTGCGCGGATCTTGTGGGTATGATTCTAGATCAACAGCTTGTCGACGCGGACGGCGTCCTGCTTGGCGGCCAGGTGTGCGGGCGTGACCCTGCCGAACAGCTGGCGGGTGCGCGCCACGGTGCCGATCACCCCCGGGCGCTCGGTGTAGGCGAAGATCGAGCTGTGCCGAGCGGTCTGACCGGCCACGGCCGTCACTCGGTGCAGCGAGTATCGGCCGGTGAACAGCTGCAGGTCCCCGGGGCGCAGGGTCAGCCGACGGATGACGTGCTCGCCGCGTCCGGCCAGCACGTCGCCCACGAGGTCGAAGTTTTCCGCGCGGGCCGAGCGGATGCCCGGGCAGTACTCGAACATCCCGCCGTCGGCGGCCGGCTGGGTGAGCATGCTGACGGTGAACTCGTTGGTGTCAAAATGCCATGGGTGCTCGCGGCCCGGGATGATCACGTTGAGGGTCAGCCCGGACAGCGGATCGGCAAGTTCGTGGATCTCCGACAATCCGAAACACGCCCCGATGAAGTGCTGGAACAGCGAGCTGATGTACAGCCGGTGGATCAGCGCGTCGCCAGGGATGATGTCCCGGGCGACGAACGCGTTGCCCCGCGGCATGGTAGTCCGCGCCGGGTGGTCGGCCGGCAACGTCGGATCCGGGTCGGTGTTGTAGGCGTTGACGGTCTCGACGTCGTAGTAGGCGCGGGGGGCGACCTTGGCGCACTCGCGGCGCAGTGCGTCGTGCAGCTGTGGCCGGACGAAGCCGGGCAGCACGCAGCAGCCGACGGCGGACAGCTGCTGGCGGACTCGTGCGACGACCTGTTTCGAGCCGGTGCTCGTCGGGTCAGTTAGCGGATAACGGTTGGTGTCAACCATGTGCTCGATCGTTGGTGCATCCGGCTGGCCGCTGAGATTCCGCTGGTCCACCTGCATTCGTTCATCAAAACCTGTCGATGTGAGGACTGGCTAGCCACGACCGATCGGCCGAGAGCGGGGACCGGAATCTTACTGCCGAACGGTCGAGTGGAGACTAGACTTGCAGAGTCTGCGCACCATTCCCTCGGCCGGGGATCGTCCAGCTCTGACCAGGACGGCGAACCGCATCGGCTGAGTTTCACCGCCATCGGGTCGAGCCCCAACCCCCATCTCGGAGCCCAAGCCAAGCAGGTCATTCGCACCGAGCTGCGAGGAACCGACGCGTAATCCTGGTCGACACCGGACCCGTCGTCGCCGCCCTGGTACCCACCGATGTCGATCATCGCTGCTGCGTGGACTTCTTCGACAGCTACCAAGGCGACTTGTTGATCAGCCCGTACGTGGTCCACGAGGTCTGCTACCTCATCGAACGCGACATGGGCCCGAAGGTGCAGGCGGCCTGTATCCCTCCCTGGCCCATCGCGAGACCGATGTGTCCGACTAGTCAGGGCTTGGTTGTCTGGTAGCCGAGGTCGTGGATGGTGGTCAGGATCTGGTTGTGATCGATGGCGGTTGGGTTCACGGTGAGGGTGGCGCGGGCGTTCTTGTGGCTGGTTTGGCTGGTGATGACGCCGGGCAGGTCGGCGAGGGCGTCGTCGATGAGTAGGGCGCAGCTGCCGCAGTGCATTCCGTGGATTGATCAGCCCCGTGTTTTTCGGACCGCTTGAATTCGGTTAGTCTACGCTGCTTCCTGGCTGTTTGTCCACTCGTTGAGGGCTTCTTGGGGGGTTTTGTAGCCCAGTCCGGAATGAAGTCTGTTGGG
>JALYVZ010000004.1 GCA_030852965.1 Actinomycetota bacterium
CGTGCGGGGACCGGCCGGCAGGCCGCATGCCCCGTGCGCGCCATGGGCCGGCAGACACAACAGCGCCGCAGCGGCGCCGCGAGGCGCCGCCTTGAACAAGAGAAGAAAGTCTGAACCCCGGACAAGGGAGACAACGGCTGGGAGCGTGCGTGCGGGCTGTCATCCCGACAGGCAACCGGCGTCCAAGCGGGCGGCTAGCGACGAGGCGCGCCCGACCTAGAGGCGTTGCTTAGGCCGCCACCACTGGAAGGTCACCGGGTTGGCGGCCAGTCTGCGAATGACCTGGGCACGCTCGACTACCAAGCTCCGCCGCGCTTGCATCTCGACAGGGTCGAGGTGGTCGGCACGGCAGGTTACTTGGCCGTTGTGCTGGCGGTAGGCGAGGCTGGGGTCGGTGATGAAGTAGCCGTCACTAATCTCGTTAGCGGCCATGAGCATCCCGGTGTCCTCGCTTGTAGGCAGCGCCATCCAGCCGCCTAGCGCTAGGAGGAGGTCTCGCCGGATACATATCGTCCCAGGCAGAATTGGGAGGAGCCATCCGTGGGACGACCAGTAGGCCAGTACGGAGCCCACTGGTAGGCGCCCGTCCGCCGGGTCCTCGAACTCCCACTCGGTCATCGTGCCGTCAGGGAGTAAGTCGAGGGCCTTGGAGGCCACCCAGCCGAGGCTGGGGTCCTGGCACAGGGTCTCTATGTCGCGCTTCAGCGCCCCCGGTAGGAGGCGGTCGTCCGCGTCGAGTGCACGGACGAGGGCGCCGGACGTGCGGGCGAGCGTCGCAGTTCGGGCTACCCCGGGGCCTCCGGCTCGGTTCGTACAGACCGTGACGCGTGGGTCCGTGGTAAGCACGTCAAGCTTAGGGACGTCGGCGGGGTGCAGGCCGTCCAACTGTACGGCCCACTCCCAGCTCCACTCGCCTGGGAGCACCTGGCTCCGGAGCGATTCGTACGCCTCGCTGAGGTAGGGGATGCTCGGAGCGTGCATCGGTGTGACAACTGTGATGACGCCAGGCACTAGCTCCACCTCTCCAGCTCGGTCGTGTACATCATCTCCAGACGGTCGCCTGGCCAGACGATGTCGGCCACCTCGACGACCCGTGCGTTGGTGTCGATCGAGAGTTTCCGGAGGGCCAACAGCGGGGCGCCGGGTCTGACGTCGAGCAGTTCGGCCTCCTGGGCGGACGCCGGGCGCGCCGTCACCGTATCGACAATCCGGACGACCTCGATGCCAACAGTCCAGAGCTGATGGAGTGTTCCGCCGGGCCATGGCTCCTTCGAGGCGTCGAGGAGATCAGGGTTGACCTCGATCACGTCCTTCACGAGGTAGGACGTCCCGACCCCGAGCGGTGCGCGTTCGTCGCTCTTCGAGGTCCGGTAGACCCGCCGGAGGAGGGTCGCGCCTTCGTCGATCCCGAATAGGCGGGCCAGCTCTGCGGGTGCGGGCACCTCCGCGTAGTCGGCTTTGAACGCAAGGTCCGCCAGCTCCAGTCCGGAGTCGTGCTCGGTGGCTCCAGTACGGCCCCGCTCCTCGTCTGGGAGAAGCACGCGGGCCTTCTCCCAGTGGTAGCGGGAGGTGGTCCGCGTGAGGCGCTGACGCTTCGGCTTTACGAATGTGCCCGTGCCGTGGTGCCGCTCGATCAGTCCTTCTGCTTCGAGGACGTCAAGGCTCTTGCGGATCGTGGCGAGGCTGACGCCGTGCGTGGCTGCGAGGCTGTCCTCAGCGGGGAGGCGATGTGTCTCCGTGTAGGCGCCTGCTCCGATGCACTCACGGAGTTCGGCAGCGATCCTGTCGTACTTGGCAACCATCCGTACTGCCCTTCTCTGACTGCGTTGATATCGGCAGTCTAGCGGACCTCTAGAGGACCAGTTGACATGTGAGGCAAGTCATGGTTGTATGAGTCATACGGAGGACCGGTGGACCGGATCTCCAACGGTAGCCGGACAGAGACAGCAGGAGGAAGCGATGAGGGATATCTCGGTGAACCTGAGTGACCACCGGTTGACGATCGTGGAGGAGCCGGGCATGAAGCTGAAGCGGGACGGGTCCGGTCCGGTGCTCGACCGCGACGGCGTGGCTCAGTTTGTGGTGTCGGTGTTCGCCAAGCGGCTGGCTGCCCCTGGGGAGTTCGCGGCGAAGGGTGAGGAGGTTCGGGTCACGCTGGCGACTGATCCGGGGGAGGGCTTTCAGGAGGGTCTGCGGGTCGAGTTGATCGATCCTCGGGTGAACGCCTGGGAGATCCGCGACGACGAGACGGGCCGGGTGTCGTCGGGTTTGGCGTTCAAGGCGCTCGGGTTGAAGCCGGTCATGCGGCCCCGCGACAAGGAGTAGCCGGGGGTCGGGTGGCGAATAGCCGCCAGTAGCTCCACCGGTCGCTGACCGGAACAGCACGACAGTTCTTTGACAACTCCACAGTGGATACCCCATGCCAAAAACCGGCCGATAAGCGCCGGTCAGTAGCACATCGAACGAAACGATCTGGATGGGAGGTGAACGCATGGAATGTCAACTATGTGGCGGTTCGGGCTGGTGTCCGGGCTGCGACGGCTTCGGCAACGACGACTGCGATCTGTGCGAACAGAACGGACTGTGCCCCGACTGTGTGGGCACCGGGAAGGACACACGTTGCGCACGACAACCACAACCACTGAACGAGACGGCACTGCAAGCGGAAGGGGAACGGATATGGGAGCGACACGAGTGAAGAACCGCCCGGCGGGGGTTGGGCGGCTGGTGCGGAGGTTGGAGCGGGAGCGCCGTAACTGGGCTCGTACGCAGGACGCGGAGGTGCCGACCGCGCGGGCGTGGCGGGCTGGGGTGGCTGAGGGCATCCGGCTGTCCCAGCTCGCGATCCGCAAGGGGGTCTAAGCGATGCCTCGGGCATACCCGGCGAACTGCGATCCCGATCAGGTGGCGGCGGAACTCGACCGGCTGTGGGACGAGTTCTCGACGCAACCCAGGGTCGAGGGCTCCTGGGCGGTGCTGGCACGAGCGGCTCGGTGGACTCAGAGCTGGCAGACCCGCAGAGCGGCGCAGTGGTCGCGGCTCGGGGTGTGGGCGCGAGCCACCGACCAGCCGCACGCGGTGTGGCGGGCCATCCTCGCCGCTGAGCATCACTGCGTGACAACGGCGCTGAGGGCTGAGGCGCGCGCGGTGAGGTGCGAACGCGAGGCGGCAGAGGAAGCCACTCGGGCTCGGGTGGTGGCGTGATGGTGTCGGCGGCGTATCGGGTGAACGTGGCGCCGGTGAACCGCCGCGCGCTGCGCAAGTACGGAGAGTTCTGGCGGGCGCTGCAAATGGTAGGCCAGGCGGTGTCCGAGGCGGAGAAGCTCGCGGTCAAGGCCCGTGAGGTCGAGCCGGCTCGGGGTGTCGGGAACTGGGCGGTACCCACGGCGGAGGAGCTGCGCCGGGCGAGCAAGAAAGCCGGCCAAGCCCTGCACGTGATGTCCAACTCAGCCAAGAAATGGGAAGCCGAGCTGATCTCACGCGAATGGAGACGCTGATGTCCAAACAAGTCGATCGAACGGTTGAGGATCTCGACGCCTCGATGCGGGCTCTGCGGGATGCGCTTAGCGGGATTCCGTTCCGCGCGGGCGGGTTCAAAAACACCCACGACAACCTGGCCCGAGACGTCGCGCACCTGACGGTGCTGATCGATGCGTCCCGGTCGGTGTTTCGTGACTAGGGCGGGGTGGTGCCCGCCGAGACACGTCTTGGCGGATCTGCTCGGCGGGCACCCGCTCCCACCACACACGTCCCAGATCCAGATTTCCCTGATTCAAGAACTGAGGTAGGAAGCAATGCGAAACACTACAAGAGATTTCCACTCGTCACATCGCGGAGGGGGCCGGTCCTCGACTCGTCCGACCGGCACGGAGATGCGGGCGCTCGCGTGGATGGGCCGACACCCGTTGCCGTGGCTGGTGCCGATCACCCTGCTGGCTGGGACGTTCTGGCTCGGCCGTGCGGCGGTCGGCTGGACAGTGGCAGGTCTGGCGGCTTCGGTCCTGGTGTGGTGGCGAGCCCATCCCGCCACGTTCGACCGGTTCGCCGCACCCTGGTTGCGCTCGCAGCGACGGCGTTGGACGGCCTACAGGGGCAAGCGGTGGGCGGGGATCATGTCGGACTGCGAGCTGGTCAAGAACAACCGTGCCACCGGCCACGTCCAGACCCCCCGGGTGCTGCGGGTCCGCTCGACATCCCGCTCGCTCGACACGATTCGGGTTCGGATGGTGCGGGGTCAGGACACCCGGATCTGGACCGAACAGGCCGAAGCCCTCGCTCACGCGTTGGGGGCGGAGCGGGTCGCGGTGGTCAAGTACCGGCCGGCGGTGCTCACGGTGGTGGTGGAGCGTCAGATGCCGTTCCCGGTGCCGCTGCAAGCCCCGCCGATCCCGGCCAGGTCTGAGCTGGTGGACCTGCGGGCGCTGGACATCGGTGATGACGAGTACGGCCAGCCGATGACCGTCTCGATCATCGACGGCTCCCACCCGCTCGGCGCCGGCGCCACGGGGTCGGGGAAGGGCTCCATCCTGTGGGGAATCCTGCGCCAGCTCGGCCCGATGATCCGCGACGGGCTGGTCCGGGTCCGGATGATCGATCTGAAGGGCGGCACCGAAACCGAACTCGGCCGCGAGCTGTTCTGGCGCCGCGCGATAGACATTGAGAGCGCACTCGATCTGCTCACGGAAGCCCGCGATGAGATGAAGGCTGATCAGGCCCGGATGAAGGACGCACAGGTTCGCCGGGCGGAGGTGACGGTGGCGACACCGTTGGATCTGATCATGATTGATGAGATGGCGATGCTCACCGCCTACGGCGACCGCACCCAAGTCCGCGAAGCGCTGCGGTTGCTCGCGGAGATCATGACTCAGGGCCGGTCGTCGTTGTGGACGGTGGCCGGGTTCATCCACGAGCCGTCGAAGGATCTGTTGGAGATCCGGGAGTTGTTCACCACCCGCATCTGCCTCGGCGTCACCGCCGCCTCCCATGTGGACATGGTGCTGGGGGAGAGCGCCCGGGAACGCGGGGCACTCGCCGATGAAATCCCCCTCGATGAGCAGCACGCCGGGATCGGGTTCCGCATCGACAAACGCTCCCGGCTGCCCCGCCGGCTACGGGTCGGCTACAGCACCGACACCGACATTGAGGAGCTGGCCAGGGTGTGCGCCCCGACCCGCCATCTCGTCGGGCTGCCCACCCGGGCCGAGGGGGCGGCGTGATGGGCGGCGTCACCGGCTGGGTGTTCATGACCTGGCTCAAGATCACCGTAGCGCTCGGGCTCGGCGTGGGTGGGGTGTGGCTGTTCACCGACCGGCCCGGCTACGTCACGGCGGCGGTCATCGCGGCCGGGCTGATCGAGCTGTGGACTGTCAAAGCGCTGGCCCGTGAATGGGCGTACGAGGCTCGCACGGCCTGGTGGTGGACATCGTGACCGGGCGGACGCGGCGGCCGGTGCAGGGGACGCTGTTCGGAGGGCAGCAACCCATCCCGACACCGCGCCAGCCCGCCAAGGCACAACCGGCGACCAACGACATGGATCTGATCGAGACCGTGATCCGGCTGGCACGGGAACCCGGCTACGTCCTGATCGGGGCTACCGACCGGGTCTATCGCCGCCGGGTGGGCAGCAAGGAGGAGGTGGAGCGGGTGCCCGGCTATGAGGCCGACGCCGTGCATCAGCTCCTCGCCCGAGGACTGCTGTCCACAGGCGGTGCCCACCAAGTCCGTTACAGCCGCCGCGAGGGCCGCGCCACCTCGGTGCTCATCCCGCGTGCCACCGCCAAAACAGCGGCCCGCTGGTCGAGCTACCACCGCCCCGAGTCGTGGGGCAGCCCTGTCCGGCAGTGACCACAACCGAATAACACCACCTCGAAACGGGGCCAGTCACACACACGGCTGGCCCCGTTCCTCGTCTGGAACCCCACTAGCCGACAGAGGCGATTACATGACCGCACTCGACATCGAACAACAACTCACCGACCGCATCACAGCGCCGGACTTCCAACAATGGCGCGCCAAAGTCTACGCCAGCGGCGGCTGCGCCAAACCCATCCGACTCACCGGCTCAGGAATGCTCGTCGACCCCGACGGCACAATCATCTACCAGCGATCCGGGGAACTGTTCGCACCGTGTGGCAACCGCCGCGGCTCGGTGTGCCCATCCTGCTCAGACCGCTACGCCGCCGACGCCTTCCACCTCATCCGCGCCGGACTGTCCGGCGGACACAAACACGTACCCACCTGCGTCACCGAGAAGCCCAGAGTGTTCCTCACCCTCACCCCACCATCGTTCGGGCCGGTCCACACCCGCCGCACCACCCGCACCGGCACGGTCATCCCCTGCGGCTGCACCCAGCGACACCACCCCGACGACCCACGCATCGGGGCACCGCTCGATCCGGACTCCTATGACTATGTGGGGTCGGTGCTCTGGCAAGCCCATGCCGGGCAGCTCTGGCACCGCTTCACCATCGCCCTACGCCGCGCCCTCGCCCAACACCTCGGCATCCCCGGCCGCCTGTTCAGCGAGTACGCGCGGGTGTCCTACGCCAAAGTCGCCGAGTACCAACGGCGCGGCCTAGTGCACTTCCACGCCGCCATCCGCATCGACGGACCAGACGGACCCGCCAACCCCTGCCCGCCAGGGATCACCCCCGCCGTCCTGCGGGAATCCATCCTCGAAGCCGCCCGCGCCGCGTGCGTCACCGTCATCCGGCCGGACGGCGGTGCCCTGCACGTCGAGTGGGGCGCCCAGCTCGACATCCGCGACATCACCCGCACCGCCGCCGACCAGATCGAAGATCCAACCGGCCAGATCAGCGAGGCCCGGCTCGCCGGCTACATCGCCAAATACGCCACCAAAGGCACCGGCAAAACCGAGGCCGCCGACCGGCCCATCCACTCCGAACACGAGATCAGCTACCTCAAACTCACCCCACACCACCGGCGCATGATCGAAACCGTCTGGGAACTCGGCGGCCTCGACCAATACCAGGAACTCAACCTGCGCAGATGGGCGCACATGCTCGGATTCCGAGGCCACTTCCTCACCAAATCACAACGCTACTCCACCACCTTCGGCGCCATCCGAGAAGAACGGCACCTGTTCCAAATCGCCTACACCCTCAACGAACTCGGCCACGAAGTCGACGACCTCACCGAGGTCCTCGTCGTCAACGACTGGCGCCTCATCGGCATCGGCCACCGCGACGAAGCCGAGAAAGAACTCGCCCAAGCCATCGGCGAACGCGCACGACACCTACCCGGAGAACAAACCAGACGAGAGGAATACCGATGAGCGCCGCGAAGGATGAGTCCGACACAACAATCAGGAGAGCAATATGAACAGCACACGGCGGGTGACCGCCCAGTACCTCACGGTTGCTGAATCGGCGGCCTACCTGAATACCTCGACTCGGTTCGTCCGGCGGCTGATCGCGGAACGGCGCATCGCTTTTCACAAGGTCGGCTCGCACGTTCGTATCGGGATCACAGATCTGGAGGCATTCGTGCAGGCGGGCCGGGTCGAGGCGATCACGGTGTCAAGCGTCCTGCGCGATCTGCTGGGGGTGGCGTAGATGGCCAACAAGCCGGGTCACCGACGGTTCGGTAACGTCCGTCGGCGCGAGTCGGGCCGGTGGCAGGCGCGCTACCTCGGCCCGGACGGGCGGCTGCGTCCCGCACCGATGACGTTCAGCACGAAGAAGGACGCTGAGCAGTGGCTCACCCTCGCGGAGTCGCGGATGATCCGGGGCGAGTGGGTCGACCCGCAGCGCGCCGCCGTCCCCTTCGGTGCCTACGCCACGAAGTGGATCACGGAACGGCCGTCACTGCGCCCTCGGACAGTCGAGTTGTACCGATGGCTGCTGACCAAGCATCTGGCCCCTCAGCTCGGGCCAGTCAAGATCGGGGACATCTCATCGGCGATGGTGCGCGAGTGGCGGTCCGCTCTGCTCGCTCGGGGCGTGTCGCAGTCGGTCGCGGCGAAGTCCTACCGGCTCCTGCGCGCGATCCTCAACACCGCCGTGCAGGAGGACGCCATCATCTCGCGGAACCCGTGCCGGGTGCGCGGCGCGGATCAGGAGCACGCCGCCCAGCGGCCGGTACTGACCGTCGATCAAGTGTTCGCCCTGGCTGACGCAATGCGCTTCCGCCGCCACCGCGCCATGATCCTCGTTGCCGCGTTCGCCACGCTTCGATGGGGCGAAGTAACCGCACTGCGCCGGTGTGACGTCGCCCCGGACGGGAGCTGGATCAGGGTCAGCTTCGCGCACACCGAGGTAGTCGGGCGAGGGATCGTGGTCGGGCCGCCCAAGTCACGGGCGGGAGTGCGCACCATCGCCATCCCGACATCGCTTCGCGCGGAGATCGTCAAGCACCTGATGCTGTACGTGAACGCTGAGCCCGACGCACTCATGTTCACCGGGCCGAAAGGAGGAGCGTTGCGCCGGGCACACTTCAACAACCTCACGAAGTGGGTCGAGGCGGTCCGGAAGCTCGGTGTGCCGGGGCTGCACTTCCACGACCTTCGGCACACCGGCAACCTCTTCGCCGCGCAGACCGGAGCGACAACCAAGGACCTCATGGCCCGGATGGGACACGATGACATGCGCGCCGCGCTGCTGTACCAGCGTGCGACCAGTGAGGCCGACCAGAGGATCGCGGACCGGATGAGCGCGCTCGTCGATGAACGAACACCGGACGGGGAGGACGATGACGACGGGCCGGCCGGGGCTCTGGTTCCTACGCGTTGAATGGCCCGGCAATGGCCCGCAATGGGCGTGGAGGTACTAACCACAAAGCCCGGTTCGGCGCTAACACCGTCTGACCTGGCCTTTGGCGTGGAGCGGATGACGGGAATCGAACCCGCGTATTCAGCTTGGGAATCGGCTTGCTGCGCCGTGGTGGGGGGTCTGACCTGCGCTCGGGGCCGGTCAGGCGTGCCCGCTGGTGACCGTGGTTGACCGGTCGTAGTTGCACGCTAATTGCACGGGACCCCGGTGCCTCGCCCGGTCCCCTCGTCCTGGCCGCCTTGCTCGTCGTGGGACCACCCCGAGCCGACCGACCGCGGTCGGGTGGCCATGCCCGCCCCTGCGCCCGACCCCTGGTGGCAAGAGTCGTCGTTCCTCGTCGTTCACGCCGACCACCACACCGAGAAGCCCGAGGAGTCGCCCGCGCCACTGAGCTGGCGCGGGCAGCACGAGATCGCGTGCATTCGGCTGCGGGCACTGCACACCGATTAGATCTTCGACCCCAACTCGCCCGAGCGGACCCCGGACGACGACGCCGCTGATACCTGGTTACTCGCCCAGAACCTCGGTGAGTCGACTCCGACGATTGCAGCGGTGGTGGGGCCGCGTCAGTGCGTGATGCAGCTGCGCACCGGTGTGCGCCTCATCGCCCGACTCCATGACGACAACCACGGAACCTACCTGTGCAGCATGATCCCGTCGGTGGTGATGGCGTTGTTCCGCCGCGGCCTCGACGTAGCGGGCCGCGCCCACGATCTGGGCCTGGACCCGGTACGGCGCTGCCAACGGTGTTCACCCTGCGAGCCTTCGGCCAAGGGCTACCCCACCAGCGAGTCGTGGTACGGCTGCGCCGCACCGAGGAGCTGCCACCATTTGACTGATCAACGGTGGCAGGTGAGTCCAGACAGACGATCTCGGGGTCGACGTTGTGGCGAGCCGCCAGCTCGTGGGAGGTGGCGGCTCGCGCCTCCCACGCCTTCACCGCAGCGGTCCGGGGCAACGAGTTCTGACCTGCCCTCGGCCGACCCGGTGCTCGCCGATGATCACAAGGAAGCAAACTGCCCGGCAAAACCAACCGTGCCGGTCTGCGTAGTGCCCCCGGGGCGGCTCGTACAGCATCCACGAAAACCGCGTGTGCCGCTGACCTGCGAATAGTCGCGTCAGCGGTGGTCAGGCGCAACCGGTGACGGGTCTGAAGCTGGTGGAATCGTGGGCCGGCGGGTGGTGGGTCCGTCCGTGCGTGTGTTGGCGGCGGGTCGTGCCGGTCGGGCGTGCGTGAGCCTGGTTCAGGTGTGGGAGGCGGTGGTGAAGTCGAGGTTTGGCGGTGGTGACACAGCCAGTGACCGTGCCTGCGGTCCGGCCGGGGCCGTCTGGTATTCCCATTAAAGGTTGGTGTGGGCGATGATCTTGTCCGGCGCGGCGCCCCGTAGGGCGAGAGGTTCCCGGTGGTGTGGGCGTTGGCGACCAACGTTGTGTCGTAGCGGCGCACGATCACGCCGTGCAGGGTCGAGCGAATGCACGCGTCGGTCTCCGCGCCCGCGACCACCAGCCGGCCGACGCCGCGCGCGGCGAGTACCGACTCCAGGTCGATCTCCTCGAAGGAGTCGCCGTAGGCCTTGTGCACCAGCGGTTCGGTGTCGCGCCGCACGAGCTCGGGCACGTAACGCCAGCGCTCGCTATCGCGAGCATCTCGTCGCTGTGGTGCTGGACCCAGACGACATCGACGTCGGCGGCGCGTGCCTGCTCGACCAGGTGGCGATGTTGGCGACGACGGCGTCCCGGTCGTGGGCCTGCCCCATGACGCCGTTCTGCACGTCGATCACGAGTAGGGCGGTACTCGGACGGTTGACGAGGGTGTTCATGGCGCCTCCCGCTCGGGTCGGATCGTGGACCCGACCATGCTTAGGCCCCGCCGGACAATGGAGACCGGTCACCGCCCGCCGTCGCTGGCCGATCGGGTCAGCACGCACGACGCGGTCGTCCACCGGCGGGCATGGTAGGAGTCAGACGCCCGCCGGTGTGCCTGCTCCCCAGCGTGACGGGTACCGGTGGCGGCGGCACTGATCGATAGCCGAAGGTTCGACCGGTCACGGCCGCCGCCCCGGCAGGACTCGAACCTGTGCTCCCGGCAGGACTCGAACCTGTGCACCCAACCCGGCACAATGCGAACCTAAACCTGCTGGTAGATGGCGTGCCGGTGGTGCTGACAGTCCGACACGCCAGGGTCAGGAGGGGAGGGTACCGGACCAGTGCGTCCTGATCTGCGTGGTCGCCCGCCCCACGTACTTGGTGGTATCCGGCGTTGGGGTCCGGGACGACCAGTCGTAGGTTGGGTGACCGACCATCCGCGTTCGTCGTCGTAGTGGCGGCGCGGCGGGTGCGCGCCTGTTCCCGGGTCTTGGTCCGGGCAGCGGTGATGCGGTCGAGCTCGGTGGTGATCCGCGTGATCGCCGCCTGGCGGGCGGCCTGGTCGCGTTCGGCCTCCTCGGGGTTGTGGCAGAATGATCCACCGTACTCCCGGCGTGGAGTCGAGCTTGACTTCCTTGACCCGCAGGTTGTCGCGGACCTGCTGGTAGCGGCCTTGCCGGGCCAGGGCTTCGGCGGTGTGCGTGGAGCCGTCGCGCATCCGTTCCCCGGCGATGTAGTGCCCTCCGCACGCTGCAGGTGGGCCAGGTTCTCCCGGGAGGAGAATCCACGGTCGACGACCGTGATGACCCGCCCCAGGCGGCGTGGCGGTTGGGCCGGCGCAGCGGTAGAACGCCAACTCTTTCGTGGTCTTGCCGGGAGCGGCCTCGGTCTGGCGGCGGACCAGCAGCCAGTGGCTCCAACCCGCCGCAGGCCGGCCGGGGTCGAGTGCCACGGCGGTCCAGTCATAGATCCGTTCGCCGTGCGCCCGAGTCCGATCGAGCGCCGCTCCCAGCCGCCACCGTCACCGGTTCCGGCGATCGTGGCGAGGACCTTGGCCTGGCGGCGGTGCCCGTCTGGGCTGATCAGGACGTCGTCGTTGCGGGTGGCGAGCACGAACGGCACCCCACGATCGGCCAGCCAGGACCGGAAGGTCGAGTTCTGGCCGTAGGCCTCGTCCGCAGTCACCCAACCCGACAGCACCCCCGCGGCGTGTGCCCGAGCCAGCATCGCCACCCCCTGCTACGGCTTGGTCGCGAACCCCGTTCCGGCCGGAATCCCCGCCGCCGCGCACCGATCAGGATCCTCGGTCCACGAGGTCGGAAGGTAGAGCTCCCGGTCGATCAACGCCCGCCCCCGGCGGCTGGCGTAGGCCAGGAACACCCCGAGCTGACAGTTGTCGACCTTCCCGGTGGTGCCGGTGTACTGACGCTGCACCCCGGCCGAGCGGACACCCTTCTTGATGAACCCGGTCTCGTCGACGATGAATACCCCGGTCGCGTCGTCGCCGAGCTTGTCCAGGACGTAGCCGCGCAGGTCATCACGGACGCCGTCGACGTCCCAGTCCGCGGTGCGCAGCAGTCGCTGCATCCCGTCCGGCGACACGGCCCCGGCGTGCTCGGCCAGCGTCCAGCCGTTCTTGCGCTCGAGACCAGCCAGCAGACCACGCAGGTAGGTACCGACCCGCTGGCGCGGCTCCGACCTGGCGAACCGGCCGCGATCAGCTCCACCACGGCATCCAACGATGCGACCCACCCTGCAAGATCCACCACACGGTGATCATCACCGCCGGACAGACCTCAGCATCCCACGACACGCCACAACCGCCGTTGCAGTATTAGCTGCCGCCGTCGTCACGCGTCGCGTCGGTACCCGCCGCGGCGGCTAAGAACGATCGGACGCTGAAGTGGCGGTCAGCTCGAAGCGCAGCTTCCACTGCCGTGGTGGTGGCGATGGTCTTGTCGGTGTTGGCCAAGGCGGAGGCGAGAGCCTTTCGGACACGGACGTCGTTGTCCTGTGCGAGGAGCAGTCCGATGGTGGGATCGTCTGGTGAGCTGGTTGCCCAGGTGAGCGCGGCGAGTGATCTGACGGCCCAGTCGGCCTGGGTGGCGAGCAGCGGCACGTCGCGGGCTAGGTCGGGTGGTGCGAGCTTCTGCAGGGCTCGAACGACGTAGTAGTCCGCGCGGGGTGTGCCGAGCAGGCTCAAGACCCGGGCGCGTACTTCTGCTTTCTGCTCGGGGTTTCGGGCCAGCGCCGAGGCGAGATAGACGGCATGGGGTCGGGTGTCGACAATTGCGCCGGAGGTCCGGAACGTACCGAGTGGGTGGTTGCCGATGTTGACCATGAGATCGCCGAGCGAGGGATTTGCGTCCTCCGAGGCAGCGACTGCCCGCCGGTAGAGGTCATCGGTGTTGTCAAGATCGTGGCTCAGGTTGACGGCGGCCAACAGGTAGTCGGCGCGGTTGTGCCCGGGCTCGTAGGGGGCGGCGGCTCGGTCGAGCTGGATCGCCACGAGACGGCGCCGGTCGGTATCCGACAGGTGCCAGGCGAGCTGAGACTGGCGAACGGCTCCCGTTCCGACGCCGATGCTGGTCGCGGTGTTTCGCAGCGGCGCGGCGAGCGCCGCGGCCGCAGCGCTCATCTGGGCGGCGTCCGGCGTGTCACCGCCGAGCGTGAGCAGGGCGGTGGCGTAGGCGTTCCCTTCGGCCGAGAGTTCGCGAAGACGGTCGTCGACCAAGGCGCGAAATCGGATGAAGACGGCGGCCGCCTCGTGTTCGACCCGCTGGGACACGCCGGAGTCGGCTGCAGCGAGCAGGTCGAGCAACTGATCGAGCGCGGCTGCTCGGAGCGACGCGTGGGTGCCGGCGATGCCGACGCAGACCCGGACGTGGCTGTCGTCGGTGTGCCGGTAGGAGTTCTGGCTTCTCGGGACGAGGGGCTGCAGGTAGTCGAGAACGCTGGCCGCGGCGGTCTCGGACAGGCGCGGAGCGAGCGCAGCCAGCGCCCTCATCGCGTCGAGCAGCACAGACGGGGACAGCAGCGGGGTGTCGCTGAGCGTCCCGGCCCGCTCCCGCTTCAGCACGTCGACAGCGGCGTCGACGATCTCTTCCACGTGTTCGTCGGGGACGATGTCGGCTTGGGTGGCGATGACGCGTAGGGCGGTCGCGGGCTCCCAGTACGCGGGTGTCGGTCGGAGGTGATGTCGCACGTCCAGATAGGTATCGCCAGCCTCTTTCGCAAGCTCCTCCGCCGAGGATGCCCTGCCCGCTGCAACGAGAAGGGCGACGGCCAGCTCGAACTCGGTTCCGACGCGGTAGGCGTTGGCCAACAGTTCTCGCGCGTCGAGGACTTCCCCCCAGCACCCGTCGGCATGGACGAGGCGTAGGAGTGACCGTAGTACGGGGACCGCGACGTGAGGTTTGCCGTCGACCAGCGCTCGCAGTGCCCGTTCCTTGAGTCGTTGTTGCTGGCGCGGTGGTCCGCCCGAGATCGCATACAGGGCGCGGACCAGGCGGTGCGAGTCCTCGAACTCGCTGCTGATCCCCTGGTGGCGGGAGCTCAAGACGCGACGCGCGTGCACCCACTCGGCGGCGTGGGCGTGGTCACCAGAAAGACAACCTTGCTCTGTGGCGTCCGCCCATGCCTGGTCAGCCTCATCGTGCCCGCCTCGTTCCGCGACGTGCATCCCGTACCGTGCGAGGACCCGCGCCGCGACACTCCGCGGTAGCCGGTGCCGCCGGGCCGTTGTGACCAGGTTGGCCCACTCGCCCGTCGCCTCGGCCACCTCGATGCGGATCCAGTTGGCGAGAGCGCCACGGTCGGCGTCAGTGTCCTCGTTGGTCCCCTCGACCTGGTCCGCCAGCGCCGCTAGGCGCTCGGCGTGGTCGGCGGCCCACGTGCACCCGGGGTCGATGGCCGATGTCTGGGCCACCAGCAGCGCCAGCCTGGCCATCTCGACGGTCACCGAGTCTTCGGGGAGATCATCAAGCGCGACAGGTGGCAGACCGAGTGGGTCCCGCAGCACCGTCAATGCATGATCGGCGATCAACACCAGCTTCTCTGTCGTCGTGGACAGGTCGTGCGCTCTCATCGCGCGCAGCAGCGCGTCGGCTTCGTCGTTGTTGTCGACGTCGACCGCGCGCCAGAACTCCCCACTGAGGAGCCGGACGCCGTCATCGTGCCGGCCCGCCCGACCCAGGAGTTCAGCGCGACGTGGAACGAGCACGGCGGCGTGCGCGGCGAACCCTCCGTCGCGCAGCAGCTCGATCGCGTCCTGCACAGCATCGGCTGCACGCTCCGGCTCGTCAACCTGCAGTCGTTCGGCCAGAGCGAGCCGTGCCCGAGCGCCGGTGATCTCCGCCGGACCGCGCAGCAGCGCGTCGGCGAGCTCCACACGCTCCGGCGGAGAAACCGGAACGACATCAAGGGATGCCGGGTAGCAGAACGCGTCGACCGCTGCGTCGCCGAAGAACTCGACCACAATGTCTCGCCGGCGGCGGAGCATGTCACACAGCGTGCGGCGATCCCAAAAGTCGATCTCCACATTCGGATGTGCTGCCGCGAGGCGGTACAACTCATCGGTGACCTCGCGCCGGTCCGCGTCACACGCGGCCGCGATGAAGAGCCGGTCGACGGGAAAGGGGATCCTCGAACGGTTGTCGACGAACTTGGCGACCGCGGCGGTGAGGTCGGTAGCGGTGAACGTGACGTACCGCTTGCCCTGAATCGCCTCGCCGGTGCCGTCGGGTGCTTGTCCCGCGAGGTCGATGCCGTACTGGCTCTGCCCCCGGGACCCGTAAAGCCGGACCCGACGAAGTCCGCGCTCCTGTTGGGCGATCCGGCGCAGGAGCAGCTCATATCGCTCCCACGGCAGTTCGATCAACGGCAGGTGCTCGAGTCGCGGCGCGACGACCAAGGGACGCCCGTCGTCCACGTACTCCCCTTCGGGGTCGTCCCTACTCGACACCCCATCAAGGTAAAGCGCGCCTCGCACACCTGCGTGCGCGGCCTGAGGAGGTGTATTCCGCTCCGCGACGGCGGCCTCTCGGCGCATGTTCGGCCAGTACCGGCGCCCCTGCTCGACGCAGGGCCTGCGGGACCTGAACGACTCAGCGCACGACGAGGTCGGCCTGTGGTGACAAGAATCCGGCCGCTGATGCTGCGCAACGTACGCTCTGCGAACTCTGCCGATCGACCGGCCGCCTCGCTCGGGCGACGCACCATGCAGCGGCGACGCGTATGCGTCAACTCGACCCGCTGCCCCTGCTCGACCCGACGGTCATCACGGCCACCCGGCGGGGCCCCGGCGCGGGCGCCACCGGGTGGCCGTCCACCGATGGCGCACCCGTACGGCTGCCGATCTCAGCCGCGGACGGAGAACGCTGGAGTGTAGCCGCGGCCGGCGCCCAGGTGTTCGTAGACAACGGTCTGACGGGTGCGGTTCCACCGGTGGCCGAGCAGCAGGGCAAGACCCCCCGGTCCCGCCAGGAACAGGTGGATGCGCTGGACGTCGGGGTGGCTGCTCAGTTCGCCACGGACCAGATCCCGGACCTGCTGCGCGTACGCGACGGCCTGCCCGTGCCCCTTGATGGCCTGATCGTCCGCACCGCCGGCCGGCGTCATGGTGAGCAGCTGGTCGACCGGTGGTGAATCGAACATGTGTTCGCCCCCCTCTAAGGCGCAGCTACCTGGGGTGATCACACTGTGGAGGCGAGCAGTCTGGTATCTCACAGGGGCTACCCACCTCGTGGCCGCGTGCTGCTCGCCATCTGGGGGGCGTACTGTCGGCAGCGGCGTCCCGTCGGGGGACGCGAACACCAACGTTCCTGTCGGAGGGACACCATGGCCTTGAGCCGTCTTGCGCGTGAGTTCGCCGCCGAAATCGCTAACCATGACTGGTCAGATGCGCCGTACCGAGCTGATCGCGCCGGGCATGATCGCACTAAGGATCACAGTACCTGCGAACAGCTGAGCCTGAACGAGACCCGCGTTGTGCGCATGAATGTCATGTGGGTCACTGCTCAGGTGCTTGGGCACGCAGACTCCAATTTTGACGAGTATGAGTTCGCCGAAGCCTGCGGGGTCAACACTAAGACCCGCCACGGACGACAGGACGGCGGCATCAGCGCTGGCGTGCGCAAGACCCCTGATGGACGCTACTGCCGTCCCGGCACATGGGAACCGCCCGAAGAACAACGGTGACGATCCCCAAGACCTCGTGGTCTGTCAAGCATGCCATCAAAACATTCACGCCGGACGAGCAGCTACCACCCGGAACTGATCGCTGGAGGTAAGCAGTCAGGGGAAAGTTGATCAAGATGCCTGGGGTGGCATCCACGGGTTGGCGGTCAGAGCGTCGCGGATGGCGTCCATGGGTCGGCGTCCGTGGTTGCGGGCGCTGACGAGGTAGGAGCGGATTCGGCAATGTCGTTGGAGGGTGGCCAGGGTGCGCCAGCAGCCTTGGACCTTGGCGGCCAGTTTGAACCCGCGGATCGCCGATTCCGAGCCGTTGTTCGTGGGGGGCACGTCGGCGCGGGTGGTGAACAGCCACACCTGGTGAGCTTTGCGTTTGAGGCGTCGGGCCAGTTGCAGGCCGGGGTGGTTGCCCTTGGGCCAGGGCCGGGACAGGTTGGTGGAGATCCCGACGTTCACGCCGTTGTCGAAGCGGTCGCGTAGCCGGGCGAGCAGGTCGGTGTCTGGGTCGATCCGGCCGGCGGCGCGGGCGGTGTTGATCTCGTGGATCGCGGTGCGCAGGGCGTCGGCGACCTGGCGGGCCCAGTCCTGGGCGTCGGTGTCGATGGCGTGGGCGTCGTCGAGGTGGCGCAGCAGGTGGGCCAGGCATTGCTGGACGCCGGCCAGGTCGGTGTCGTAGCTGGTGTAGCCGCCGTAGTCGTCGCGGACCAGCACTCCCCGGTAGTCGTCGAGGATCCCGAACGCGCTGATCGAGGTCTTGGTGCGGTCACCGGCCGCGCCGTACCAGACCAGGTCTGCTCCGCCGCCGGTGTGGGCCCGCATCGGTGCGCACGGTGTAGACGTGCGGGTTGTGGCAGTCCGGTTCGCGGGTGGCGGCATCGGTCAGCGGGGCGGGGGTCTCGTCGGTGCCCAACACCTCCTGCTCGACCAGGGCCTGTTTGAGTGTCTGTTCGAACCCGGCCGTGGTCAGCGCGTCGTCCAGGCGGGTCATGCAGGAGGAGATGAACCCGGTGGACACCGCCACCGCGAGCAGTGTGGACATCAGGTCGGCGGTGCGCTCGATGCTGAGCACGTCCTGGCTGGCCAGCAGGGTGACCGCGGCGGTCACGTTCGGGCCGTAGCAGGCCGGCCCACCCCGAACTTCCGTGGGCGGGCTCGCGGTGGTGGTGTGTCCGCAGCTGCACCGGCGGCGCATCATCTGGTACTCGGTGACCGCCGGGGAAAAGGTTGGTAGGTCGAACACCTGTACCCGGCGCCCGACCGTTCCCGGCGCGCCGGCCAGGCCGGCGCCGCAGCCCGCGCAGCACGCCGGTTCGACCGGCTCCCGACGGTCGGGGGTGGCGACCGGGGCCAGACCGCTGCCGGGATGCCCCGGCTGCCCACCCTGCTTACGGCGCGACCGGCCCCGGCCCGATTCTCCTGCGGCCGGCTTCCCCCGCGGTGATGGCTCGACCGGCTGCTCGCCCTGCAGCCGGGCCGCTCTGGCCTTCGCCTTCGCGGCCAAACCGTCCGTGCTCGGCGGTTGCGAGGAGTTCGAGGAGTCCCGGCCCACCTGCCGCCGCAACGCCTCCAACTCGACCCGCAACGCCTCGATCAACACCGCCTGCTCGACCACCAACGCCGCCAACTCCTCGTAGGAGGGCGACAGTTCGGCGGGCACGGCCGGGAGTCAAACATGATCAAACGCTGGGCACCAGCACCGACACGCCGCAGGTCGCCGGGGGGTCTGACTGGTTACCGCTGGAGAGCAGTATGCGGTGAAAGCCGCACGTACCGTTCGGGAAAAGGCCGACGGAAAAGGACCCCAACCAGAGGCACCTCGCCAGCGGCCCATTTCACTCGACGGGCGGGAGCTGGAAACGGAACACGCTGACCACGGGCACCGAGGTGCCCTCTTTTCGCGCGTTTAGTTACCCTGTTAGGCACCGTTACCTCGCAGGCGGCTGCGTAGGAAACCACCACGGCGCCAGCCTGAACAAGTAGACGCGCACCGCATCCGCATCAGTGTGGTGTTATTCGAACGTAACATTCACGCCGCGCACGGAGTGATCGGTGCGCTATCGGTTCATGGCGTATCAAAGGAGTCGTGAGCGCCTGCCGGAGGAATGTTCGACGCCACCGGGCGTGATGATGCCCGGTGGCGTCGAGGGTGGGCTACCGGCGCCACCAGCGGGCGAGCGCCTGGACTACCTGCGGGATGTCCTCAGGCTGGGCCCGTAGGAGTGCGACGAGTGCGAGCCCGGACAGCGAAACCGTGATCATGCACCACGCCGCGATCATGAGAGTCAACATAACGGCCTTCCGTTGACCTGGCCGTCTACGCCCGGCACGACAACGGATGACCACAGATAGCGCCGTGCTCGCGTAGATTATTGTCGCCTCTACGGTGGCCTAGCTGGCTTCGCTGCGTAGCGCTTAGCCAGCATCCGTCACGGCCCGGAAAGTCTCAGCTACTATGCCGCTGAGCTGGCACATCCCGGTTGGATGTTCGGTCTGCGCTCAGGATAGCGCATCGGGCATCGTTGGCGTACACAATGCCCAGCCGCGTGTTTGGGGCTGCCGGGGTAGCCGCTGGACATGTCGTCGGCCTCCGACTGGGCCAAAATCCGGCCTGGCTGGTTGACGACGGCCACGAGAAAATTCCCGGAGACGGCCACGAAGCTGCCCGCTGGCGGACATGAGAAGTGCCCGCTGGCGGTCATGGGATCTGCCCAACACGACGTCCGTTGCCTGACCGCGTCCCGCGGTTGGGGTCCCTTCTCGGGTGCGCTGGCGGTGCTGAAGCGCCGCCCATCCGAGAAGGGACACCGTGAGGTGTGCAGGGGAGATCATGGAAATTCTGGAAGCGTTCGACCCGACCGGGTCGTTGCGTGATGCCGGGGAGCTCGCGGGGTGTTCGCATCACACCGTGGCCCGCTATGTCGCGGCCCGTGAAGCGGGTGGTGTGTCCGATGTTGCGGCTGCTCGCTCGCGGCTGATTGATGAGTTCCTGCCCAAGCTCGAGGAGTGGGTGGAGCAGTCGAAGGGGAAGATCCGCGCGGACAAGGCCCACGAGAAACTCCTGGCCCTGGGTTATGTCGGCTCGGAGCGGACTACCCGGCGGGCGGTGGCGCAGGTGCGGCGGGTGTTCATGTCCGGGCGGGTGCGGGTGCATCGGCCGTGGGTGACCGAGCCGGGGATGTGGTTGCAGTACGACTTCGGCGACGGCCCGGTCATCGACGGGGCCAAGACCTGTGGGGTGCCAAAACCCCGCAGCGACAACTCTTCAACCCGGCGAAGGTGCGCACCACGCGCTACCGCTACCGGGGAACAGTGATCCCGACTCCGTGGCCGGTCGCGGGATGACGAGTCACACGACCCACAACGGGGCTTGTGGAGCGCCCGTTGCTCGGAAACGGGCACGGCGGGTGCGGGAGGCGGCTCGGGGAAACCCACCGTTAGAAACACCGGCAGGGCGCCCTGAGTCGACCTCACAGCGGCAGGCCGAGCCCAGGGCTGAGGTAGCAGGCACCTCTGCGGTAACGGGGGCGATCAACAGAAAGGCCCCGCATCGCGGGGGCCTTTCGATTCGCGCGCGCGAACTATGCCCCCGGGCGGAGGCGCATCATCCGAGCAGTTCGCGTGAAGCACATGCGCCGATTATCGACCGGCGCGGCCGGCCTGGATCAGCCCGGTTGGGGTCCCGTGCCGTGTGTGGCCGCGCAGTGCGTGGGTCACTGAATCAGGTCGCTGGCTGCAGCGCCTTCAGCCACCCCGCCGTGCCCGAGGCCTGTACCGTGCCAGAACTCGAATGTGGGTCGTGACCAGCAGTTTCGTGGATTCTGAGGTTGTGAAATGATCAGTGGTTATGGTCGTTCGTCTGGCGTATTTAATCACGGTGCGAGTGCTTGGTTGGTTGGCGCTGCTGTCTCGCCGCCGGACTGGATTGATCGCTGAGGTGCTGGTGCCGCGGCACGAGATTTCAGTCCTACGCCGCCAGGTCAGCACGCCGCGCCCGTCGTGGCCTGACCGGGCGATCTTGTCCGCGCTGGCGCGGCTGCCGCCGCGTGAGCTGCGCCGCCACCGGTTCGTGACACCGGGTACGTTGTTGGCCTGGCATCGTCGGCTGATTGCCCGTAAGTGGACCTATCCGAACTCCAGGGGACGGCCCCGCATCGAGGGCGAACTCCGTGAACTGGTAATCCGGTTGGCCCGGGAGAACCCCCGCTGGGGGCATCGTCGCATCCAAGGAGAACTGGTCAGGCTCGGGCACCGAGTCGGAGCGGGCACGATCCGGCGCATCCTTGCCGCCGGCCGCGTTGGTCCCGCACCTCGCGGCGCCGACTCTGCCTGGCGCACCTTCCTCCGTACGCAAGCCACGGGGTTGCTGGCCACGGACTTCTTCCACCTCGACACCATTGGCCTACGCAGGCTCTACGTCCTGTTCGTGATGGAAATTTGCACTCGACGTATCCACATCCTCGGGGTGACCGCCCATCCGACCGCCGCTTGGACCACGCAGGCTGCGCGCAATCTCATGGTTGATCTCGACGAACGGATCGCCCAGTTCCGATTCCTCATCCGTGACCGGGACACGAAGTACACCACGTCGTTCGACGCTGTGTTCGCCTCGGAGGGCGTCGAGACGGTGAAGACTCCGCCCCGAGCGCCGCGAGCTAACTGTTACGCGGAGAGGTTCGTGCGCAGCGTCCGCACAGAGTGCACGGACAGGGTCCTGATCTACAACGAACGCCACGCTACCGCGATCCTCGCGGAGTTCGTCCGACACTTCAATGATCACCGACCACATCAGAGTCGCGAGCAGCGCCCGCCCAACCACGACCCCGCGTTCGTCATCCCGGTCGACGCTCCGATCCGCCGGAATCGCGTCCTCGGCGGCGTGATCAACGAGTACCGGCGAGTCGCCTGACGGGCCCGTCAAAGCCCCAGCTCACCCGGCCAATGGCGAGATTTGGCGCGGTACACGCCTCCAGAGCTCATTGATTCATGCGGCGACCTCGCGCATCTCCTCGAGCAGCGCCTCGGACTCGGGCCTGCTCCGGCGCGCGCGCGACCCGCCCCCGGCCGCCGGGAAGCGGCGAACCTCCTCGGCATCCCAGAGCCTGCGGCTACGCTCGTCGTGGTCGGTCTGCGGCGGCGGCGCCTGGCCTCGGGAGACGTAGCCCAGCCAGGTCGAGGTCTTCACGCCCCATGCCTCCGCGCACTCGTCGCTGGTCCAGGTCTCGGTGATCGCGACCGCCTCCGTCCACTGCAGCGCGCCGATCGTTCGACAGCTGTCTCCTCCGCCGGTTCCGGCGCGAGGATCCTTCCACCGGAGGTAGACCCGTGAGGACCGTTGGATCGGGTTGGATCGAACCCGATCCAACCCTTGAATGTCGGGACCCCGGCGCAGGTACTCGAACATGACGACGCATCAGCTCAGCCTGTCCGACCGGTCGCCCAGCAACGCAACAGCTCCGCTGGACGCCTTGATGTGCCTGCCGTCGACGCGGCGTGGACGCTCACCGGCCGAGCGAACTGGCGCGCGACAAGGATTCCGTGGTCCGCTTTTCGGCGGTTCGGATGGCGTTGATCGAGGATCCAGCTCCAGCGGCTCTGTCAAGATATTTCAGTAATTCTTCCATCGCAATGATTGCCTCGTCGACTCGCTCTAGGTGCTGGCCCTCTGCAATATCCAGATAGTATTGTATTAGTCGATGGAACCAGACGCTCTTCTCTCCGTCGAGTAGTAGCGAGCAGTATTCGCTGTAAGGCAATACCCTATCTTCCTCTCGCATCAATTCGCCGATGCTGTCTTGCGTTGCGAAGAAGACACCGAGATTTCTGAGGTACCCAAGACTTACTTGCCTAAGTTTGGCGAGTAGAACAGTGTCGTCCTCAGTGCTCAGGCGAAGATAGGGTATCTCTCCGCGCAGCCGTCCGATATTCGAGAACATGCACGCAGCGTAGTACGAAGAGGAAGCTAGGTAGGCCCCTTCGCCGTTGAACCAATCGAGGCTCTTCTTAAGAATATCCTTTGGCGTGTCGATAGGCTTAAGTGCTGGGACGCGTGCGTCAGCCGTTGCCTGTGAGCGCACTTCGGTAAGGCGGTGCAAGTTTTCTGCAAGGCTCATTCGTAGCGGGCTTAGGTAGCGCCTGCTGCGCTCCCGAGCCTCGTCGAGAGTCCTGACTCGGCTCTCACGTCTCGCTGTGAGTGCGCTCGTAAGCCAAGCGACGATCATGGCGGTGACGGCGGCGATGATGGCTGGAAGGACGGTGGTCAAGCGTTGCTCCCCTCTGGCGCGAGACTGTCTCGCCGAGGACATGATTAGGGTCTACCCGTGTCGGCAGCTTGCCAGGCCCGCCCCGCCGCAGCGGATTGGGAGGCGCGGGCGAGGCCCGGCGCCTTGATCCTCTGCGCAGGCAGGTTCGGCAGGTAAGCCTTTAGCCTCGATCCACCGGCGGTTGGGGGCCAGTACAGGGTGTCGAGATAGGGAAAGTGCCCTCTGAACTGGGCTGATGGTGTTTCCACGCACGATCAGACCAGTTCGACAAGGCACTTCCAGTGCGAGTGTCCCACGGTTCACCGCCGACTCCGTGCGCTTTGATGAGGACAATCTCGTGTCGCACGCGGTCTGACCTCACAGAGCTACGGCCTCTCGCAGCACCCGGGCGCGTACCCGCTCGCCCAAGCTCGTAGCGGTGACGACGTCGACGGGGCCGCCGAGAAGATCCCTGAGGTCCATCAGCAACCCGCCGAGGTCGAACAAGCTGCGACCGGATTCCATGGTGACGAGGAAGTCCACGTCACTGCCCTCATCGGCGTCGCCGCGCGCGACGGAACCGAAGACCCGGACGTCCCGAGCACCGTGGCGGTGCGCCAGTTGCAGGATCGACTCCCGCTGCTCGCGGAGTTCACGCAGCGAAAGTGGTGTGTGCTCAACCGTGCCGTCCACGTCAACCTCCTCGTGGACATGATCGCAGGCCTGGGCGGTTGCGCGCGAGTGGCGGTCGGGCCGTACTGCATCAGAGTCGTGACGGGTCACCGGTGGTCGGCCGCCGTCGTTCGCATTGCTCCGTAATTGCCGCCCGACGGGCCGACACAAAAACGAACGGCCTGGGCGGTTTCCCGTTTCCGGGACCTGACCAGGCCGCGATGATCCGTAAGCCGGCCGCCAATCTTCACCCAGGTGCCGGGCTCGCGTTCACCTAGGTCAGCGGCGCGCCGACGTCCGCCTGCTGGTTGGGGTTCACGGGGTGAGTAGTTCGTGCCAGCGGTCACGCAGCGTGCCGCGTAACGCGTCGTGGAAGAGGCGGTAGACGGTGGTGTCGTCTTCCTGATCGGTGATGAGGTAGGCGCTGATGGGCGAGGCGAGGAGCTCGGCGATGTCGCGGTCGCCGAATTTGGCGTGGCGGTCGGCCACGGCGTTGGCCACCAGGGGCCAGATGTCGCCCCAGGGCAGGCCACGGCCGAACGCGAAAGCGACCGCCCGGAGCAGCTCGACGGTGTCCAGGCGCCGGTGCAAGTCGGGGAATAGCCTGGTCAGGTCGGCGCGGAAGACACCAACGATGCCCTCGTCGAGGGTGGCGTGCCAGGCCGAGTCGTTGGGGTCGACGAGGTCCATGCGTTGGGTGAGCGCGGTGGCGGCTAGGCGGGCGACGAGGAAGCTGCGGCCAACGCGGTCGCTGATGACCTGGGCTAGCTGTTCGGCGAGTTCTCCGTGGGAGCTGTAGAGCGAGGTGGAGTTGTGGCGCAGGATGCTGGCGGCGTAGCGGGTGATGTCGTCCTGGCACCACCAGGGATCCTGGTCCACCCGTAGCCGGCGGGCACCGAAGAGTTGTTCGACCTGATCCGCGAGCGGGCCAGCGGGCCCGGTGGCAGCGAGGGGGTCTTCGGGGCCGGCAGGGGAGCGGACCCCAACCAGCAGCCGCAGACCGGCGGTCTCGATGAGTCGGTGCAACGCCTGGGCGATGCGTAAGGGCTGTTCGGACTCGTCGAGCGCGTCGAGTACCACGGTGGTGGGCTGTCCGGCGTCCCTGCGACGTCCGATCTGTGCGCGGCAGGCCTCGACCAGAGCGTCTAGGTCGGTCACAGCGGGAGTGTTATCAGAGTGTTTGTCGGTGATGACGGCGAGGATCTGGGCTAGGACTTCGTGGGGGTACTTGCCGGTGGCAAGCACTGCTACATCGATCGCTCCCGGCGCGGGGCGCAGTTCGCCGGGGACGTCGGTCAGCTGGTGGGTGTAGGCGCGGAGGAACTCGGGGTCGCTGAGGGTCACCAGCCTGGCCAAAACGGCGGATTTCCCACAGCCGGCGCCGCCAGTGACCAGGGTGACCGTGCTCGACAGGCCGTCGGTGTCGCGGGTGGATGGATCGACGAGGCCGATCAGTTCCCGGACCAGGTTGGCGCGGCCGGTGAACAGCCACCTCGTGTCCTCTTCACCGACGGTCGCTCCGGTCGATTCCGGGCCCGCGATACCGCGGGCCCGGGGGACCCAGTGGTTGGCCAGGTCGGCGGTGGATAGCGCGAGCTCGCGACGCCCCCGTTCAGTGGGCACGGCGTCGGGTTGGGTGGCGTAGTGGGGGTTGGGCAGGCAGATGTGTTCGGCGTTGTACTGGCCCCGATACAGGGGGTCCAGGGTCTGTCCGGTGAGGCCCTCCCGGACGGTATCGAGGAAGTCGCTGACTCGGAAGTAGGGCCGGTTGATTCCGTACTTTTCGCCCTCGCCGCTACGCAGCTTGGCGATGGCGTTGCTTATGGCGGTGGTCAAGGCACCGACCTGGGCGGTGCCGTCGCGGGAGGCACTGGGCAAGATCAGCCACGATTTCGGGAGCTGCTTGTCGAAGTGGATGGTGTCGTTGGCGATCCCGCCGGCGAAGCAGGCATCGACGATCAGCAGCAGGTGCTCGATCCCGTCAGGGCGGCGCAGCCACTGCATAAGCTGGCTGGTGCGCTGCGCAGTTCCGGGTACGTAGTCGGCCTCGGAGTCGTGCAGGACTAGCCAGTGGTTAGGGCTCGGGTTGAATCAAGTCAGTTTGGCTCGGGCGTGTCGTTGGGGTGCAGGGTGTAATTCCAGTCGCCGTGGAACTCGTCTCTGGTGATCGGGAGGGCCTTCATCTCTCGGTCGCTGATCTTGATCCCGATCGGGTAGAGGCCGGTGTCGAGCGCGGCGGTCACGGTCAGGCCGGTGTCAGTGGTGGTCGCGCCGATCAGGCTGAGGATGGTCTCGTGGCTGTTCAGGGGTCGGCCGCGCCAGTTGCGGGTGATCTGGGAGAACAGCCTGTGCTCGATCTTGTTCCATTTGCTGGTGCCCGGCGGTAGGTGACAGACGCTGATCGTCAGGCCGGTCTCGGCGGCCAACGCGGCGAGTTCGGTTTTCCAGGTGCGTCGCCGGTTGCCGTTGGAACCACCACTGTCCGCAGTGATCAACAGCCGGTCGGCGTCGGGGTAGGTGTGGCGGCCGTGGGTGTTCCACCAGGTCCGTAGGGTGTTTACGGCGAACGCGGCGGTCTCGTGGTCGGTACCGACGCTGACCCAGCCGGTGTTGGCGCCCAGGTCGTAGACGCCGTAGGGGATCGCCTTGCCGGCCTCGCCGATGAAGTCGTGGACATCGACCTTCTCCGGGTTACCGGCGGGTCGGTAGTCCTTGCCGTTGTTCTTGTACTGCCCGACGAGCTCCTTCTTCTTGCAGTCCACACTGACCACCGGCATCCCGGCGGCCAGGGCCGCCGCGGCGGTGTCGTGGATGTGGCGGAACTGGGCGTCACGGTCGGGGTGCTGCTTGCCCTCCAGGGTCTTGGAGTTGGCTTGCAGGCTGTATCCGGCCTCGTGCAGCAGCCGTTGCACCAGGGTGGGCGACACCTGATGCCCCTGGGCGCGTAACTGATCCGCCAGCGACCGCAAAGACTTGCAGGTCCAGCGCAGCGGGGTCATCGGATCACCCCGGGAATCGGGATCTACCAGCTTGTCCAACGCGGCGGGCAGGCCGGGGTCGTGGTCCTCAGCACGTTTGCGTCCGCCCCCAGGACCACGTGAGCGGCCCACCGGCAGCGGTTGCGGATCATCGAGTTCGGTGCGCCCACGCCGCACGGTGTCGCGCGACACCGCCACCGCGTCGGCGACCATTCCCACCCCGCCCGACCCCAGCTCACGGGCCTCGCTACCCAGCCACACCCGACGCTGACGCTCGGTCAGATGCGGCTTGATCGCGTCATAACGGCGCACGAGAGACTCCATGATCACGGACATAGCACAGACGGTAGCCACCACGACGACCAAAGCTAGGTTATTTTGCTACGCGTCCTTATTATCGACAACCTCGCCGTGCCCGGTGATGAACACGACGGCAGCATCTCGGGCGTTCCACGGGCGGTCGGGCTTGTGGAACGCGGCCCGGATCGCACCTTCATCCGGATCGTGTGCCAGGTCAGGAAAGCTCGTTTGGAAGCAGCGATCCCCGAGTCTGTCGCGGTCGAGCAGCCACGCTTCGACAGCTTCAACCTCGTCGCCGACTGCCAGGGGCGGAAAGTGGGGGTCGTCGTAGGTGCTGGTGGCGATGGCCACGAAGTGTCGCCGCTGCACACCGGCCGCAGGGTCTGTGCTGGTCACGATGTGGGTTCTGTCCAGTCGATGGGTGGCGAGACGGCCAGGATGGCCTCACCGGTCTCTGTCTTGCTCAGGTAGCGGGCGACGCTGTGGGCATCGCCTTCGTTTTCGACATGGCGATCCTGCACACCCGGCCATGACGGGTGAAGGTCGCCGGCGCAGGCCACCGGGTCGTGCGGGTCGCGGACGTTCACCCACATCCCCACGGTTGCCGGGACTCCCCCCGGGCTGTCCGCGCCAAAGAACGGGACGGGCAGCCGCGAGGTCACCATCCGCAGCCCAAGCGGGCTGCCCACCGTCAACAACAGATCAAGCTCGTGCTCGGGGTGCTGACGCACGTACTCCAACGCCACGACCGACCCCAGGGAATGGCCAACCAGCACTCGACACTCGGCGGGCACCGCAGCAGCGACGAGCCGGTCGACCTCGGCCTTGAGCGCGTCGTCGACCAGGTAGCGGCGGACCTGCCGCAGCGCCCCCAAATACAACACCCCGGCCGAGGGACCGAACTTGGCATCCAAAGCCCGCAGCATCACCTGGACCGCAGCCGGCGTGCGGATGTAGCCCTTCGACTCCTGGCTCGCGGCGGCCGCCCACTCCTCTTCGGTCAACATCTCCCGAGCGGCCGCGACAAGCTCAGCCCCCTCGCCACTCGTGTCGTCCTCTGCGCCCAGACCTGACCAGACGTCAGCCGACCCCTTGTGTGAGGTCGTCAGGGTATTGAGGAACACGTTGCCGTAGAACGCCAGCTTGAACGGAATCGCAAGCACCTTGCGCCCAGAGGCGATCTGAACACCATCCTCGAGCGCCGGCACCCACGCCCGCGCCAGCTGCTTGGGACCCAATTGTTGTTGCGCAATCCCATGCACACCCACAATCACCCGGACCACCCCCCACCGCTTCAAAGCCTTCCATATCGAGATTAATTCGAGCCAGACCGCCGTTCGTGAAACCAGAACAGCGGATAGGCCAGACAAAGGTTGGAGAAATGAGACGCTCTGGACGGAGGCGATCACGTGCAGAGGGTGCCGACAGACCGACCGAGCGGCCAGGTCCCACACCCGCACACACGATTGAGGGTTATTCAGGACGCGCGTACGGTTTCGTATCGCTGCAGGTCAGGGCTGCGTTCCTCAAGATCATATTTCCTCCTGAATAACCCTCATTGCACTCACAGGATCTCTGTCTGGAGTTGTACGCGAGCTAGCATCCCAGATCCACCCACGACGAGCTCAACAACTTCCGAGCTCACGTCGACTACCGCCAAGGATGTCACTGGTTCGGTCACTTGGAGCGTCGCGGCACACTGCAGGCCGCTAGTTAGGCTCCAGACTCGCACCATTAAATCGTCACCTGTAATGGCAAACATCCGGCCGTCCGGCATCACGAAGCCTCTAACTGCATGCACATAGCCGGTATGGCCGTCCAGCGGTGCCCCAATCGGGTCACTAGTCAATAGGTTCCAGGCACGAGCTGTCCCGTCGTTACCGCCAGTGACCACGACTGCAGGACCATTCGGAGGCGTCACCACATCGACTGCCAGCACAGATCCAAGGTGTCCAACCATGGGGCGGGATATCCTGTTCCCATTTGCTAGGTCCCAAGTTCGGGCGGAGTTATCCCCACTTCCCGAGACAGCAATAACCCGCCCGTCAGTAAGTGTAGAGGTAGTTACGGCGCAGATGGCTGCTAGATGGCCTGTCATTGGCCCTAGTATCGCGACACCCTGTTCCAGATCCAATACTCTAAGTGTCCCATCCCTACCGCCGGTTACCGCCGCATACCGACCGTTAGGCAAGGCTGTAGCGGCGAGCGCGTCGATACTTCCCTCGTGACCAGAACGGTAAGAGCCTAGTAACCTTCCGCCAGTCATATCCCACACCCCAATCATCGCACTCCCGTCCGCAGTGACGATGACTGGCTGTGCATCAGGTAATAGCGCTCCGACTGCATTCGCGGGCATCTTGGCGACGTCAATTGGATCGCCGATTGGCGTCCCATCTACATAGTCCCAAACTCCAACCTTAGTGTGCCAACTACCAGTTATCACCAGTCGTCTGGCGTTGGGCACGTCAAATACTGAAGCCGATGTTGCGTTGGCCACCGTGGAGGGCAAAGAACCAGACGAGATTCCACCTGTCAGATCCCAGAGCCGTACGGTGTTGTCTCGGCCGGCTGTCACAGCCATAGGGCGACCATCATTCAGAACTGCGGCAGTCAGTGACTTCACACCCCGACTGAGGAGTGCCGGACCCTTGGGATAACGGCTTTCCAGGTCCCAGATCTCTATCTTGGCGTCGCCGGCGATCACGGCCGCGGAACGGCCATTACCTGAAACGAGGGTTGATAGCGCGTCAACCCGGCGAACGTCAACATCCAAGGGATCTCCGATAGGTACGCCGCTCAATGTGTTCCACATGCGCACTGTGCCGTCGATGCCGCTGCTCACGACTACCACGCGTCCATCTGAAAATTTTGTAAACGATACAGATGTCGCCCAACCATCGTGTGCCTTCCACGGCTCGCCAAGAGTCGCCGCTGTTCTTGGATCCCACGCTCGGAGCGTGCCATCCGTGCCAGCTGAGACGAAAATTCCGGTCCCGTTTTCGGAAATTCCGCCTGCTATTGCAAGGACTCGATCTGATATGCCCGCTCTATCGGGTGACGTATGGGTCGCGGTAGTTATGTTTCCGGAAGTAATGTCACAGAATTTCACTGTGGCGTCTCCGCAGCCACACCCTGCTATCGGCGTGCCATCAGGCATCAGCAATAGTGCGACCGATGTAACCCAGGTCGGCTCCACCACGAATAGGCGTATCTGGTTCCGCGCGTTTAGATCCCAAACGCGCACTGTTCGGTCGAGGCTGCCGCTGGCCACTAGGCAATTGCCGTTGGGGAGTTCCATAGCCGCCACTCCGGTCACGAATCCGTCATGACCCGCGAGGGCCGATCCCAACCCAGATCCGTCCCTCAAGTCCCAAGTGCGTATTACGTCATCGTCACCCCCACTCACGGCAACTGCGCGCCCGTCGGCCAGGGTAACAGCTGCTATTGATGACACGCCGTGTAAGTGGCGGCCAATGACAGATCCCGCGTCCAATACAATGTTGGCCCATCGAGTGGTCCAGCCACCGGTTAGTGCACTCCGGTCGCGAGGAGCGCCTAGTCCTCTCAATACGAAATTGAGAGCGTCCGCGTTGGAGCCCGGCGAGTCCCATCGCCACACGTGGGCGACGTGCGCCCACGCCCGAGCCGCAAGGAGATCTGTCCCCGTTGCCCTGAGTACGGCTCGGAGTCGCGAACCATCGGCGAATGGTAAGAACTCGACAGACATCAATCGCTCATCAACCACGCCGCCCGCATCGGCGTGCTCGACGAGGTGTCGACGCACGTAGCTCGGAGGCGGAATGGAGAGAGGCTGCCGAGTCTTGCGCGCTAGTGGCATCAACGCCTCAGCTATGCGCGCCTCGACGGAGGCCATGTCATCGACTGACATACGGTGCCCCTTATCCCAGAGCGCGGTGTCGCATGTCTGCAGTGCGCCGAGGGCTCAACATTACACACGTCCAGGGGACGTCTGGGAACACGGCCAGACGCGTCTATCCGAGACCAAACCGAGGGCCTGGATGGTCGACTACTTCATCGGTCGACTCAGCTGCGTGCCTAGGATCTCCGCAGCCCGTCGATCGGCCTCGCCCACGAACGCCGCATACTCTCGCAGGGTCGTCGATCCGCCGCCTCCATGCCCCAGCCGCCCCGCCCGCCGCAGCCGACAACATCCTGCACCCCACAGAAGGCGATCTCCCCAACTCCCGGCACGGCATTCCCGACGACGCCGCCCGACCGGTTCCGATGCCCCCTCCGGGATGGGTGGAATGGGGAAGGACAGCGACGACGAGGACTGAGGAGCCTGCACCTTCCGGGCGGTGGCCGACAGCCCGAAGGGCGCCCCGACGGGCCGGCCAGTGGGTCGCCGGTATCTCCCACGCGCGGTGAAATTCTCGCGGTCAGCCTCCTCAAGGATGCCCGCCACGCCAAGATTCGACGTAATGGATACCGGACCAGCGGGTCATGACCGGGGCGTTGTTGGACGCGATAGCCGGTCCAGCGCTGTGACCATCGGCCCTGGGGATGGCCGGTACGTGGGGGTCTGTGTCGGTGGGCGACTTGCACACTAACGACACACCTGGAGTCGCGGCGGCATGAATGTGGCGGCCCGGGTCCAGCCTCGGCCGACCTCGTCCTCCGGCGGGGTCACACCGACGATTGGGGTGGCTGGCCTTGCTCTGTACGCCCCGCTGATAGACGAGCTGCTCAGCCTGACGCCTCCCTGGCAGTGGGCGCCGACGTGCGTTGTTACCGAGACCCCAGAGATGGCCGGTCGCGGTGATCGCGACGGCCGGAAACACCACCATGCTTGGCCAGAGCGGGTCATGATGGCGGTGGCGGCCGGTCATCGGCGGTCTGGAGGCGGCAGGGTCGGGGACCTCGCCGGGCGCGACGGGTGTGTACCTCGCGTGCGTCCGCCGGACTGGTTGGAGTGCTGGGAGGGTGTGCATATCTGGCAAGCGCTCGCCGTTGCCGGTTCAGGTTCTGTTGTTCTTGTTGGTGTCCTTGCTCGGGGTGGCCACTGGCAACCTGACCAACAGCCACGGCCAGGCGGCAGATCTCGTCGTGCGTACGGCCTGCTCGCGGGTGGCGCCAGCGGGCTGGTGGCGTGACCAGTGCAGACAGGGTGGCGATGATGAGCGAGTCCCGCGGGCG
This sequence comes from Actinomycetota bacterium, assembly GCA_030852965.1. GTDB lineage: Bacteria > Actinomycetota > Actinomycetes > Mycobacteriales > Pseudonocardiaceae > Pseudonocardia. Next base: position 32,194 of record JALYVZ010000004.1, read on the forward strand.
AAGCGGCGGTCGCTATCGTCCCTGACGATTCACCATGGCCTGCTATGCCAGGTTTCGGCTGGTCAGAAGCATTGTGAAGCCGCGCCACGGCGGCACGCTGCGATCCGTCGTGATCGGCATATCCTTGTGGAAAAGTATGTGGAGCGGCGGGTACGCGAGCATGAGGTCGCGATCATCTACTGGCGCGGTGTCGGACGACGGTCTCGATTCGATCGGCGGCTTCGGCGCAGTTGTCGTGCTCCCAGAAGACGATGACGTCCCAACCAGCCTTACGAAGTAAGGTCTCGGTGGCCTGGTCTCGGGCACGGTTCTTGGCGATCTTCTCGGTCCACCACAGGGTGTTCGCCTTCGGCACCGCCTTGCACTTGGTGCAGCCGTGCCAGAAGCAGCCTCGTACGTCGACCACGACTCGCGGTCCGAGAAAGACGATGTCGACGGTTCTTCGTAGTCCCAGGATGGGTTTGCGCTGAAGACGATAACGCAGTCCGCGCCGGTGAAGTTCGCGGCGCAGCGCAAGCTCAGGGGCGGTGTCGCGGGTGCGTTGTGACTGCATGGCGCGGCGTACCGCGTCTGTGGACGGTTGGGGCAGCGGCGACATGGTTGTCATCATGGATGGACGCGTGATCGGCGATGTTTGTCGAGCGCTTCGGCGATGGGACGGGCGTGGCGCCGGACGAAGGCTGGTGGCAGAGCATTGCCGATCAGTTCCGCAGCGGCGTACTTGCCTCGGCGGAGACTGAACCTGTGGCGTGGGGGGAAGCTCTGAAGCAGGGCCGCCTCTCGCAGGGTGATGGCTCGGTCTTCCTCGGGATGCAGGAATCGTCCTTTAGAGGGGTTGATGCATCCGCCGGTGATGGTGGGTGCTGGACGGTCCCAGGCCATCCGTCCGTAGACATCATGGAAGCCGTCGATGCGCGCGTGGCAGGCCAGCTGCATGCTGTCGGGAAGGTCGGCCCGACTGCCGCCGTCTTTAGGTACGGCGGCGATCAGCGTTCGGACTTCGTCGCTTCGTCGTTCGCCATGATCGTGGAGCTCGTCGCCGCTGACTCCGGCGGGGAGCATCCCTCCGAGAGCTCTACGAACCGTAAGCCGCTTGGTCGTGACCGGTTCGGCCGGCAGCGGTCGGCATCTGCCACGGGCAGCGACCAGGATCAATCGGCGGCGTTTCTGGGGGACGCCGTATAGAGACACATCTTTCACAGCGTGGCGCACTGAGTAGCCGGTCTTACGTAGCAAACTCACGTAGTCGTGGAACCTTCTGTCCTCGGTCAGTGCGGGGACGTTCTCCAGCATCACATATTTTGGCAGCAAATCGCTCACGAGGCGCCCGAAGTCGATGATGAGGTCATTGCGTGGGTCGATGATTGGCGCGTGCCCATTTCGGGTTCGGAGGGTCGAGAACCCTTCGCACGGCGGGCAGCCGGCGAGCAGGTCGAGTTGGCCCGGGCGTAGCCGGAGGGTGGTTCGTATTTCCGTGCCGGTAACGTTTCGGATGTCCGATTCCCAGAGATGCACGCGGGCGAAGTTCAACCGGTAGCTATCGGCGGCAAGGGAGTCGTTCTCGATGGCGCCGATGACGCTGAAGCCCGCGTCCCGCAGTCCGCGAGTGAGTCCGCCGGCGCCGCTGAACAGATCGATCGCAAGCGACCGGGCGGCTCGTCGACGGGTCTGCACGGATCTCCTCCGATAGCTGGTCGGTCGGTGTCTGATCTTAGGGCAAACCGATCGCCGGCTTCAGAGCGCGGTTACGTCGGCGAACGCGGGAGCGCTGGTGCGTTGCCCGCCGGGCAGGTGGAGATCGGGCGGACGCCCTGAGCTGGTGAACTCCTCCCTACGTTGCGGGCAGATCCGTTGGAAGTCGCAATCGCCGCACTTGGTCGGTGACGGTCGCATCGGGAAGTCGCCGTCGATAATTCGGGCGACAGCCCACTCGACGTTCGCGACAGCGTCACCCACGGCGTCGTCGTCGACCGGAACGTTGACGCGTTGACCGTCCTTGAGCAAGTGCACCGCGCCGGTGCGGGCGTTCTCGCCGAGCACCTGGGTGGCCCCGAGTGCGTACAGCTGGACCTGCAGCGACAGATCGCCCCAGTCGAGGCTTGCGCGATTGGTCGGGTCGGGGCCGCCTTCCATCGCCTTGAAGTCGATCACGCCGGCGCCCAGGAGGTTTCCGGCCTCGTCCAGGCGTAGCAACAGATCGATGGAGCCGCTAATGACAGCATCCCGAACGGGCACCTCGAAAGGACGTTCGACCTGACGCTGATGGTGGAAGTCATCGACATATTCGCCAGCATAGGAGGCCATAGTATTGGCGGCGGCGCGTTTGGCGTTCTCGTAGCCACCCGGCCGATTCTCCGGGTCGCGACTTGGTGGGACGTGCTTGAGGTGGAATACCTCGTCACTGATTCGTCGCGCGTCGGCTTGGGTGGGTGCGCGGTTGGGGAACTGCTCGTGCAGCTTACCGACGGCCGCATGGACGGTCTGGCCGTAGCCGAACATCTCCACGATCGGCGGTGAGAAGCCGTAGATCGTGCGCAGTAGGTAGTCGTGGGGGCATCGCAGATAGTAGCGGATCTGGGAGTAGGTCGTTGGCAATACCGACTCGTCGCCGCGGCGACGTGGTTCGGCAGGCGGAGGTGCCGCGAGCGGCGCCGCGCCAGCGTTGAGGACGTCCCGGCGTAGTTCTGGATGCTGGAGCTGTGCGGAGTAGGCCGATACCCGTCGGGCTTTCTTGCCGCCAGGAAGGTTCGCGCTGCCCGTGATGTACAGGTATCGCTCGGCGCGGGTCATCGCCGTATAGAATAACCGCGCTTCACCGTTACGGCTTCCGGTACCGTTGTAGGCGCCGCGCGCCGATATCGGTGCCATGCAAGCCGCAGGTATCCATCCGCCATAGGTTCGCATGTCCGGGGGGAAGCGCCGCGATTCGATGTCGGAGACGAAGACGGCCGGGAACTCCAAGCCCTTCATCTTGTGGACCGTTGCAACGGTGATGGCGTCGGGGCGAGCCATTTGTTCAGACTGGACGTCGTAGCCGTCCGCGGCGACATTGTGCAGGAAGTTGAGTAACTGCGTGAACCGAGCGCTAGAGTCGATGCTGACATAGACGGTCTCGGCATCCTGCAGGATTCGGCTGAATACTCCGAGATCGGCCATAACATCCGCGTCAAGGGCTTCCCGCGTTATTCCGAGTGCAGCCAGCATTTCCTGCAGCAGTTGCTGCGGAAACAGCCGCTGGCGGGCCGCGCCCTGGACAATAGGCCGGTGGATTCGGCGCCCCCAGTCGGCGTAAACGCCCGTGAGCCGGTCGAAGTCGGCCCTTGGAAACAAATCGGTCAAGGTGGCGCCGAAGAGTGCCCGCACAACGTTGCGGTCGGGGCTACCGCTACGGAAAAGCTCAAAGGCCTCGCGCAATGCCGCCGCCTGCGGCCGGTCGAACAGCCCACCGCCCGCTTCGAGGGAGTAGGGAATTCTGCGGCGTTCGAGTGCGTCGGTAAAGGCGGTATGGCGTTGGGTGCCGTCCTGCTCGCCTCCTCGGGTCGAACGCATAAGGATGGCGAAGTCTGCCGGGGTGAGGCCGCGCACGCTGTTGTCGGATTCCCGATAGGCGGTACCCAGCAGACCGGCGATGCGATCTGCGATCCACTCTGCCTCGTCGACGCGAGCGTCGAACCAGAGCGCGGCGAGATCGCGGGGGTCGTTCGTGGGCGTAGCGGTGGGGTTCTTGACCATCCGTGCCGCACCCAATTCGGCGGCGGCGAATCCGTCTGCGACCTCGACGATCTCCGGAGTCGAGCGAAAGTTATGCGACAGAGTGTGTTGGACGGCCGCAGGATACCGCGAACTGAAGTTGAGGATGTTGCCGACGTCCGCCCCTCGCCAGGCATAGATAGCTTGATCATCGTCACCGACGACAAACAGCGCGCAACCTCGCTCGTGCAGGAGCTGGATGAGCCGCTCTTGGAGAGGATTCACATCCTGGTATTCGTCCACAAGCACATGTCGTAGTTCGCCCAACGCCCGCTGGACGTCGGCGTCTCCGCGCTCGAGTGCGTCGACGACCCGACGAATCATCGTGGTGAAGTCGATGAAGTGATCACGTTCGAGAAGCACGTCGATGCGAGCGAGAACGTGGCCGAGCGCCGGATCGTGCTCGGCTACAACCGCCGGATCCAGAAGCTCTTCGTTGATCAGCTTGTAAGCCTCGCACAACTGTTTGATCGTCTCGAAATATCCTGCCTTAAACCCACCTTTCGGATGGGCCTCCCGCAGACCCCGGATATCTTTCAACAACTCGGGATATCGGCTCATGACATACATGCGGAAACGCATGTCATCGAGAACCTCATACTGCCGGTAGCTAGCGTCCAACCGCCCGAGAACTACCCGGCACCAGCCGTGGATCGTGCCGACGCTCATCGCCCCGACGATCACCGGCTCGAGCCCACAGCGTCCCAGGGCGCTAGCGACTCGAAGCTTGATTGACTCGGCTGCCTTCTCGGTGAACGTGAACGCTACGATGCTGCATGGGTCGTCACCGAGCGCAATCAGACGCGCGATCCTATACGCAAGAGTCCGCGACTTGCCCGAGCCCGCACATGCCAGCGCCAGTACCTCATGCTCGGGAGCAACCGCAGCGTCATACTGCTCGGGCGTCAGCTCGTTCCGCAGCAGTTGGTCATCGAACGATATCAAGGTCGCTCCTCACGTGGGCGTATCGCGAGAGAGACTCTACCCACACAGCCCCGACAAGATCCACACCGCGCCTGTGGCAATGTCGCTCGACGGGGGTGAGGCGTGACTTCCGCCCTGTGGCGTTGACGGATCGACGGATCGCATGTCGGGCAGGTTGGGCTGATGCGCCGTCGTCGTGTCCGCACACCGGTACCGACGTCCGCCTTCGCCGGGTTCCGTTTTCCCGCCCGAGGTGATCACGGTGGCGATGCGCTGGTACCTGCGCTACGGGCTGTCCTACCGCGACGTCGAAGAACTCCTCGCCGAACGAGGCATCGAGGTCGATCACGTGACGGTGTACCGATGAGTGCAGCGGGTCACCCCGCTGTTCATCGAAGCCGCCCGGCCGTACCGGCACGCGGCCCGGCGTCCGGTGGTTCGTCGATAAAACCTACGTCAAGGTCGCCGGCCAGTGGATCTACCTGTATCGAGCGGTCGACCAGTTCGGACACGTCATCGACGTCCTGGTCTCGCAGAAGCGAAACCTGGCGGCCACCCGCAGGTCCTTTACCCAAGCCCTAGGTGGCTGGTGTCTTTCGCGGAATGCTACGGATAGTTATAATGATCACCTGCTCTGACCTGGTGTTATCACCTTCCGCAACCGGAGAGGCGGCCGATTCAGGTCGTTCGACACCAGCCACCTAGGGCATGCTGGACGGCGGCCGAGGTGAGCACCGACCGGGCACCGGCCTATCAACGAGTGCTCGATGAGCTGCTGCCCGCCGCGCCACGTGACGGAGCAGTACGCGAACAACCCGGTCGAAGTCGTCGAGGAGTTCAGTGTTGATCTCATCGATTGCGCGCCAGTCGTCGGCGTCCCCACAAGGACAACAGTATCCGGGCACGCCTTCTCACGTTCCACGCGAAAGCAGCCTGATCAAGCTCACGTCGCCTCTATGCCGGACACCGCCTAGCCCAATGCCGTTAAGTTAGAGCCCTGAGCTCGGGGTCGCGGAGTTGGTGGCCGTGCCATAAATAGTATGGCGTGTCGAGTGTCGAGAAGCCGGGATAACACGGTCGGGCTCGATATTATTTGTCGCGTGACGAACGGCGCAAAGGTTTTCTCTTCAGGATCGGGCCGGTTGACCGACCATATCGCGATCGGGGTGCTGGGTGGCCTGATCCATCGGGACATCGTCGATGATGTCATCAACGAATGCGGGAAACGTGAGCAGCGATCGCGGTTGTTACCGGCGCATGTGGTGGTGTACTACGTGCTGGCGTTGAACCTGTTCTTCGGTGAGGCCTACGAAGAAGTGATGCGTCAACTCGTGAACGGTCTGCGGTTTCTGGGCAACTGGCGGGACAACTGGAAGGTGCCCACCACCAGCGCTTTGTCGCAGGCCCGCACGCGGCTGGGTGAGGCCCCGATGAAGGTGTTGTTCGAGCGGATCGCGGTGCCGATGGCCCGGGCCGGTACCCGCGGGGCGTGGTGTGGCGGGCTGCGGGTGATGGCCATCGACGGTCTGGTCCTCGACGTGCCCGACACCCCCGTCAACGACGAGGCGTTCGGTCGCAGCGGCAACGCCACCGCACCCAGCCCCTTCCCCCAGGTCCGCCTCCTCGCCCTGGGTGAGTGCGGCACCCACGCCGTCGTCGACGCCGCGTTCGGCCCGGTCACCACCGGTGAGCAGACCCTCGCCGCGGCGCTGATCGCCCGGTTCACCGCGGGCATGCTGGTGCTGGCCGACCGGAACTTCTACAGCTATCAGGCCTGGCAGCAGGCCCGGGCCACCGGAGCGGCGCTGCTGTGGCGGGTCTCGGCGAACCTGAGGCTGCCGGTGCTGGAATAGCGCCCTGATGGCTCCTACCGATCGGTGGTGATCAACCCCAAGATCCGCGGCCGCCGCCGCATGACGCTCATCGCCGCCGCGAAGGCCGGTGCCGACCTCGACCCGTCCCAGGCCTCGGTCATCCGGGTCGTCGAGTACATGATCGATAACCGGCCCGGTGCCGGGGAGCTGTTCTGTCTCATCACCACCATCGCGGACCACGAGCTCGCACCAGCGGTCAACCTCGCCAAGGCCTACCACGAACGCTGGGAAATCGAACTGTCCTTCGACGAAATCGAAACCCACCAGACAGGTCACAGCCGGGTACTCCGATCCAAGACCCCCGAACTGGTGAAACAAGAGATCTGGTCGTTGCTGCTGACCCACTACGCGATACGACATGTCATGAAAGACGCCGCCGACACCGTCGGCACCGACCCCGATGACTTATCCTTCATACGCAGCTACCGCGCAATCCGCCGCCAGGTTCCCAACCAGGCGGGTTTTTCCCCCTCAAAAACTAGCCACCGCACTCACTGAAACCATCGACGAAATCAGCGAACGACCCAACCCCCCACGACGCGACCGAACCTATCCCCGCGTGGTCAAGAGATACCGCGCTCACAGCCACCGCATCAAACGCGCCACCGACCACGGCCAACTCCACAACAGCCCACCAAAGATCCACATCTTCAAGATCCCTGCCTAACTTAACGGCATTGCTCCAGAGGGCCTACCTCCATCTCCCACGCAGCACCGCATCACCAAGCCCTACCTACATCAGGCCCTATCTGCGTTCGTGACACAACTGAATGTTTACACAACCCACTTAGAAAGCTCAACGACTTGTCCCGCGACTTCGGTTCGGTCACCCGGCGATCCCGCGTGAGATCTCCTCTCGGTCCCCCTCCGACAGCTGGCCTGGATCTTTCACCGAGGTGACGTGCTTGTCTCCTGCACTACAGTCTTGTCATTTTGATCATGGGTTTCTGTTCTTGGGCAAGGCCGGTGTCCGATTGTCGTTTCGGTGGCGCCGGGCTCCACGCTCCCGGAGACTGTTCCTTTCATGATTGTTGTGGCGTGTGGCGTGGTGGTCAGGTCGGTGCGGGCAGGGCCTTGACCGATCGCCAGGCGTGGATGACGTCGTTGGTCCAGGGCCAGTCCGCGCGGAGGTGCAGCCATCGTTTGCGTTGCCCTCGGGTCAGCCGGGCGGGCAGGTGTAGCAGCCGGTAGCGCAGCAGTTTCGGGGCGGCGTCGCGGAGTTCACCTTCGGGGAGAGCGAGGTGACGGAAGCAGGCGAGCAGGTTCGCGGCCAGGGCCACGATCTGGGTCCACGCGACGTTGATCGACCACTGTCGTGAGGGCCACCGGTTCAGGCCGAGGTCTTTGGCCTGTTTGACGTCGTTCTCGACGTGGACGTGGGAGCGGTGCCGCGCATCGAGCCAGGCGATCTGCCCGACCTTGGTGTTGATGGCGATCAGCTGGTAGCGGCGTCCGAGTTGTTTCTCTCGCTCGGTGGCGACAGTCCAGCTGGCCGACCAGCCGCCCTACGAGGTCGAACAGTTCGGGCCCCGCCGCCTCTGGGACGAGGTACGAGGGGCGTACCGGTGGTGGAAGAACGCCGGCAAACCCCACCGAGGAGCCTGGACGATCACCGTCGACCAGCACGGCCAACACGCAGACCTCGAACCGGCGACAACATCGGCGGCGTGAACACCCGCGGTGGATCGAGGCTCAGGTCAGGTAGTCGAATTCGCCGTTTCTGACGCCGTCGAACATGGCTCGGAGTTCGTTTCGGGTGAACTGGAGGATGGGTCCGCCGACGATCTTGGAGTCGCGGACACCGATGACATCTCCAACCATGGAGAACTCAAAGCATCCCTGTTGAGGTTCGCTTGCGCTGGCCTTGCGCCACGGGACGTCAACGAACGCGGATTCTGGTAGATATTGTGCTGGCTGCACGGTGGTGGCCCTTCTCGCGGTTGGTTTACCTGTACTCGCCCGCCACTTCGCCGATGAATTCTGAGGATTCAGTCGGCCCCAGCGCGGCGGCTTGCAGATGGCCCCACAGTTGTTCGTAAGCGGCCACTCGGTCGTGGTCGTCGAGGTAGCGCGCGTCGTCGAACTGCTCGACGTAGACGAAGTCGAGGGGCGCGGCGACCCCGGGCCCGGGGATGTGCAGCAGAGCGAAGTTGAGCGAAGCGTAGGTGACCGGGCTGGCGTTGCGGAACGGTAGGACCTGGAGCTGGACGTTCGGCAGTCGCGCCACGTCGAGGAGTCGTTGCATCTGTTGGCCCATGATGTCGCGGTCTCCGTACTCGCGGCGCAGTGACGACTCGGAGAACACGACGCTGAGCATCGGTCGGTTCTCGCGGCGGGTCAGGATGCCCTGGCGTTCACGGCGGGCGTGCACCACGTCGTCGGTCGGGACCGATCGCCCGAACGGGGTGGGCGCGTCGTTGAGCGCCCGCACGTAGCCCTCGGTCTGCAGCAGGCCGGGGACGATCTCGGACTGCACGACACGGATTCGGCTGCTGTGGCGCTCAAGGTCCAGCAGCAGGCGGAACGACTCGCGGTAGACCGTCCGGTAGCTGGTCCAGTCGCCTTTCTTGCCGAGGTTGCGCGCGAGGTCGATCAGCACGGCGGTCAGGTCCGGTCCGGCGCCGTACAACTCGGCGAGCAGCTTCGTGTCACCCGGGGACACCTTGGACTGGCCCAGGTGGATACGGCTGATCTTGCTGACCCGGCATCCCAGCTCGTGCGCGGCGCGCTCCGCGCTCACCCCTGAGTCCCGCCGTAGCCGCTCCAACTCATGAAGCAACATCAACAGCGGGACAGTCTGAGTGCCTGCCACCTCTCACCGCCCCTTCGGCCGCACGCCCGCGGCCTGCTCGCGCGTAGCAAGTATCGACCACGGCCTGACCACGAACGACGACGACACCCATCAGTCATTTCCTGTTTTAGGAATTCCTATGTTAGGATATTCCTGTGTTGGTTCCCTGGCGCGGTTCTGGCACGCGAACGGCCCCGAAACCGGGTGCCGTGCGCACGCGAGGTGCGCACCCGAGCAGAGTCGAGCAACCCCCGTCGCGTACGGGCACACCCGTGCGCGGGCCGACCCGCCGTGCGCACCACCACCGGCCCGTACGGCCCGAGGCGAGCCCCCCGCCGCCGAAGGT
>JALYVZ010000264.1 GCA_030852965.1 Actinomycetota bacterium
CGCCGACGCGGTGCACGGGGCCACCGTCGCGCTGCGGCTGACCAGCCCGGCGCGGTGCTCCACCTGCGCCGGCAGCGGGGCCCGCCCCGGCAGCACCCCGCGCACCTGCCCGAGCTGCGACGGGCACGGCATGGTCACCAACAACCAGGGCCACTTCGGCTTCTCCGAGCCGTGCCGGGAGTGCCGGGGCACCGGCCGGTTGATCGACGACCCGTGCCCGGAGTGCGGTGGCGCCGGGGTGAGCCCGCGCACCCGTACCCTGAACGTCCGGATCCCGGCCGGGGTGACCGACGGCCAGAAGATCCGAATCAAGGGCCAGGGCGAGCCCGGACGTGGCGGCGCGCCGGCCGGTGACCTGTTCGTGCTGGTGCACGTGGGTGCCGACAATCGCTTCGGACGCTCCATGCGCAACCCCGACGACCTGACGTTGAGGGTCCCGGTGACCTACCCGGAGCTGGCCCTGGGCGCCACCCTCACGGTGCCCACCCTGGACGGCAAGGTGTCGCTGAAGGTGCCCGCCGGTACCGCCAGCGGCCGTACTTTCCGGGTACGTGGTCGCGGGGTACAGAAGGCGAACGGCGTCAGCGGCGACCTGCTGGTCACCGTCGAGGTGGCGGTGCCGCCGGTGCTCGACGAGGAGGCGAGCGCGGCGTTGCGCTCGTACGCTGAGGTGACCAAGGCGTTCGACCCGAGGGCAGGGTTGTAGGCGATGGACGGCTCACCTCCCGGCACCGACCAGGACAGCCCGATCTTCGTGATCTCGGTGGCCGCCGAGCTGGCCGGGTTGCATGCGCAGACCCTGCGCGGGTACGACCGGCTGGGCCTGGTCCGCCCCGGCCGGACGGCTGGCGGGGGGCGGCGGTACTCCGCGCGCGACATCGCGCTGCTGCGCGAGGTGCAGCGGCTGAGCCAGGACGAGGGCGTGAACCTGGCCGGCGTGAAGCGGATCATCGAGCTGGAGCACACGGTGGACGAGCTGCGCGCTCAGGTGGCCGCCCTGCTCGACGAGCTGGCCGCCGCCAGGGCCGCCGCCGAACAGGCCGCCGCCGCCGTACACGCCTCCTACCGCCGCGACCTGGTCCCAATCAGCCGCCAGACCTCGATCACGGTGTGGCGCCCGAAACCGCCGTCCCGCTGAGGGGCTTGAGTCGATCTGCTGCTGACACATGTCAGGCGGACTCTCGCATCACCCGCCGGGCGATCTCTTCGACCTCCTGGACGGTCAACACCTGGCGTGGAGTGCTGCCGAATGCTTCGTGCAGAAGTCGCCGGACGAGAGCGGACGGCGAGATGTGCTCGGCGGCGGCACGTTGCCGCAGTTGCGCGTCGAGAGTGCGCGTGATGCGCATCGACAACGGCACGTCCAACGCGGCGGCGTTGAGCGCGGCCTCGGCCTCTGCGGCCTCGGCCTCCTCGTCGGCGTACTCCTGGCGAGCCGCGCTGACTTCGGCGGCAACCGCGGCATCATCGAGTTGGTGTCGGTCGTTCGTCACTGGTTGCCCTGCCCTTCGTAGTCGCGGAGATCTGCGCCGCTGCTTTTCCACGCCGAGGCGCCGGCATGCGCCCTGCCAGTGATGATCACTGTGATCACGAAACCGGCGCTCGGTGAGTAACCGATGATTCGAACAGCGCCGGTGCGACTCTTCGGGTCCGGGTCGTAGATCACCCGGCGAGGATCGGCGGCCACCTCGAACGTCCATTCGGGCTCGATGTTGGTCGCGCCCGGGTAGCGGTCGCTACGGTGGCGAATGTACGCGGCGTCCTCGTCGCGCCACCACAGATCGTCCACCATGCATGACAGTGTCTCACAACGCGATGCGCAGGTGACTCATGCGGTGGGCTGCCACGCGGGCCGCCGCCGAACAGTCCACCGCGCGGTACAACGCGTCCTACCGCCGCGACCTGGTCCCAATCAGCCGCCAGACCTCCATCACGGTGTGGCGACAGACACCGTCGTCCCATTGACCGACATCCCTGCTAATCTGTCATACATGACAGAGAGTTTGACTGACGCTACGAGAGTGCCCGCGCAGCGTGGCACGGAGCGGGAAATCGCGATCCGTGAGCTGCGTAACGCCGGGAAGGTTCTCGCCGAGCTTGCCGATACCGGAGCCGTAGGCAAGGTGACCAGCGGCGGGCGGCTGGTGGGGTGGCTGGTGCCGGCAAGCCCGGAGGAGCGGCGAATGGAGGAGTTGATCGCGGAGGGAGTCCTCATCCGAGCAGAGCGCCCGGGCGGGCTCGCCGGACGCAGGCCGTTACCACCTCGAACCGATGGTCGCTCACTGAGCGAGACGCTGCTCCAGATGCGCGACGAGGAACGATGTTGATCTACCTGGACTCCTGTGCGCTCGTGAAGCTGGTCCGCGCGGAACCCGAGTCGGAGGCGCTCCAGGCCTGGTTGGACGAGCGACCCCGGGAACCGCTGGTCTCCTCGGAGCTGGCTCGAGCCGAGGTCGTCAGGACCGTACGACGGGTCAGTCACAGTCAGCGTGGCGAGCTGCTTCATCCGGAAACGCTTGTCACGGAGTTGGCCGAGGCGAATCAGCTCCTTGCCGCGCTGGCTTACGTTGCGGTGAACCGGGATGTGCTCGTCGGTGCCGGAGAGCTCGCCATGCCGATGACCCGAACGCTGGACGCGATCCACCTCGTGTCGGCGCGGCGCCTGGGGGCCGGTCTGACCCACTTCGTCACCTACGACAAGCGTTTGGCGTCCGCCGCCCGAGACGCGGGTCTCACCGTCGTCGCACCAGTCTGAACGTCGAGAACGCTCAGTCCATGGTGAACGGGTCGTAGCAGATCTGGTCCAGCGGGGTGCCGGCGACCAGCATGCGCGAGACGGTCGCCCGGATCATCGCCGGCGAACCGCTGACCAGCACGTCGTGGTCGGCCCACGCGCCGTAGCGGGTGACCACCTCGGCAAGGGTGCCCTTCTCCGCGCCGGAGCCGCCGTCGTCGTCCTCGACGACGGGCACCACGTTCAGCCAGGGGTTGCTGTAGGACAGCTGGCGCAGACTGCTCAGGTCGTACAGGTCATGGAAGTTGCGTGCGCCCAGGAACACCTCGGTGCGCGGGTTCTCCCCGTTGCGCGCCATGTCCTCCAGGATCGACTTCATCGGCGCCATCCCGGTGCCGCCGGCCACCATCAGCACGTTGCGCCCGGACTGCCGGTCGACCGACATCCGGCCCATCGGCGGGCCGATCCGCCAGGTGTCACCGCGCTGGGTGTGCGCCACGATCGCCCGGCTCACCCAGCCGCGCTCGACGGCCCTGACGTGGAACTCGATTATCCCGTCCTCGCGGGGAGCGTTTGCCGGCGAGAGGTAGCGCCACAGCCGTGGCCGGCGCGGCGTCTCCACCGACAGGTACTGGCCGGCCTGGTACGGGATCGGCTGCCCGGTCTGCACCTGCACCATCGCGACGTCCCAGCTCAGGCGACGGTGCGCGAGCACCCGGCCCAACCAGGACGCCGGGCCGTGCTCGAGCTCGGCCGCGCTGCGCATCGCGTTGGAGACCACGCCGTACGCCTCGGTCCAGGCGGCTGCCACGGGCGGGGTCCAGGCCGGGCCGGCGTAGTGCCCGATGGCCGAGAGCAGCGCCGCGCCGACCGCGTTGTAATGCCGGGTGAGCACGCCGAACTTGCGGTGGTCCCTACCGAGCTGCTGCAGGAACGGGGTCAGCTCGGCTGGCCGGTCGACCATCTGCACCACATGGACCAGTGCCCGCAGCAGCCGGCTGCGCTGGATCTCCATGTTCGCCGGGAAGAGGTCCCGCGTCTCTGGAGCCGTGGCGAACAGCACCGCGTAGAAGTGCTTCGCGAGCTCGCCAGCCATGGGCTCAACCAGCTCGAAGCTGGAACGGATGATGGTGACCATCTCCGACGCCTTCGCCGAGGTGGGCAGGGGGAGCTCGGTTACCAGTGGTTCGGCGCTCATCGTGGGTGCGCGCTCTCTCCTGTCGGGTGCATCGACGGTCGGTGGGGAGCCGGCCCGTCCCGGGCTGACCGTCCGGGGATCTGACCTTAGGATGCCTCACCGGTCGATTATGCAGCATTCACCTGTTCGGGTTTGATCGTGACAGATGGTAGTAGGTTGCCGCACCTCGGGCCGAGGAGGGTGCCGTCGGTGTCGCCACGCGGGCTCCGAAGGCGCTCAGACCTCGCCGACGGCGAGCATCGCGTCGAGCTTGGCGTAGCCCTGGTTGACCCCGGTCTCCATGCCGCTGGACAGCCAGGCCTCCCGGCCGGCATGGTCCTCGCCCCGGAGCTGGCCACGTAGCGCCAGCTGCCCCCGGTGCGGGCATCCCAGTGCTCGATGCGGACGGCCATGCCGTCGGGCCCGACCCAGCGGGCGAACAGCTCCGGGTCGGTGTGCGCGCGAAGGAGCTGCTGGGGCGTCGCGGCGAAGTCCCTGCATGTGGATGATCGGCAACTCCGGGTCGGCCTGGATGCTCATGACATGGCTTCCTTCTGCTCGGTGACGGGCTCGTTCTCGGACTGGTTGATCTCGGCCTGGTTGATCTCGGCAAGCACGGTGTCCAGGCGCTGGTAACGCCGCTCGGCCTGCTGTCGGTAGCGCTCGATCCAGCTGGTCATCAGGTCGAACACCGCCGCTTCGAGGTGAACCGGACGCCGCTGGGCGTCGCGGCCCCGAGTGACCAGGCCGGCCTCCTCGAGCACCTTCAGGTGCTTGGAGACGGCCTGGACGCTCATCTGGTAGGGGGCCGCGAGCTGGCCGACGGTCGCGTCGCCGACGGCGAGCCGGGCGAGGATGTCCCGCCGAGTCGGGTCGGCGATGGCGGCGAAGATCCGGGACAGCTGGTCTGTCATGACTCCACCTCAACTCGTCGGTTGAATAAGACTGTAGAGCGCAACCGTATGGTTTGTCAACCAGATGATTGTTGAAGGTGGAGAACGTGGCGGCCGAGCGGGTCCTCCCGGTCAGGCGGCAGCACCGGACAGGACGGCGGCTTCGGGGCGGTACCACACCAGCCGCGTCGTCGCGCGCAGCCCGAAGAGCCGGTGGGCGCTGTCCGCACTGCGGAAGCTGGCGCTGAGCCCCCGGTCCGCCCCGACCACCTCGGCGCGGTCCGCGAACTGCAGGCCCCAGGCGACGATGCGGCCGTCCAGCCGCTCACCGGCCTCTTCGACCAGCGCGAACAGCCTTGGCGCGCAGTCTGCCACCAGCCCCTCCAGCAACGAGACGAACGTCGGTTCGTCCCACGGCGGTACGTCGGCTGGCGGGTCGTCGGGTGTCTCGGTCATGGTGTGTCCTTCTCGGCGTTCGCTGGATCTTTGATAACGTAGGCAAATGCTAGCGGCGATACCGAAGATTGAAACGTTCCGATCGGGTGATTTTCGATGTAAGGAATGACATCAAATGTCGGCCACCTCGGTGGTCGCTCGTGGGGGAGGTACTCGACATGGCTGGTTCGTCGGCGCCGCTGCGGCGGTTGGGGGCGGAGCTGCGGCGGCTGCGCGTCGCGGCCGGCCGCACCCAGACCGAGGTGGGCACCGCGATCGGTCGCACGCACGCCACCATGGTCAACTGGGAACTCGGCAAGACCAAGATCAGCAAGCCGGACCTGGTGTCCCTGCTGGCCGAGCTCCGCGCCCCGCTCGACGTGCGCAAGGAGCTGGAGCAGCTGCGCGAGGAGGCTGGCCAGGGCGCCGGGCAGTGGGCCGTCTACGGCCTGCCGGACCGGTTCCGGCCGTTCGTGAGCTTCGAGGAGGACGCGGTCGCGGAGGCCAGCTTCCAGCCGGTGATCGTTCCCGGGCTGTTGCAGACCGAGGAGTACGCCCGCGCCACCTACCTCGCGGCGCGCTACCTGGTCGCGCCGAGGGC
>JALYVZ010000005.1 GCA_030852965.1 Actinomycetota bacterium
GGCTGGCGGCGACCGTGGCCGACATCCGCGCGCGCACCCCGGACTGGCTGGGCGATGAGCTGGGCAGGGCCTGGACCCGGCACGGCGACGGGCTGGCCGACTCATTCGAGGCGGCCGCCCGGACGCCTGGTCCGACCGAGCTTCAGCTGGCCGCGTTGCCGGTGCCGGTTGGGCTGGTCGGGCTGCTCGACGACCCGGTGCACCCGCTCGCCGTGGCCCGCCGCTGGCAGGCTCTGCTGCCCCGTGCGGCGCTGGTCACGACCACGCTGGCGGCAATGGGTCGGGACCGCGAGACCCTCGGGAGAGCCACCGCGCTGGCCTGGCTGCGTGCCAGCCGTACCTGATCAGTCCCGGACCTGATCAGTCCTCGTCCAGGCGGTGGCGGCTGCGGCGGTCGGCGCGCGCCGACCAGCCACGGGTGGCGGCCGCGTCGTGGGTCAGTACTGCATGCAGCCCGTCGGTGGAGTTGAGCAGGTCGCTCTCCCGGCCGGACCAGGAGTCGCCATCCGACCACCCCTTGTCGTCTAACGGACCCTTGTCGTCTAACGGACCGTTGTCGTCCAGCCGCGGCTGGCCCGTCTGTTCGCGGCCAGATGTCCAGTCGTCGTCCGGGCCACCGAACACTCGGGGTCCGTCCAGGCCACCGACCCCCCAGTCGTCCAGGGCGCCCCGATCCGGCGGCGCGGGCACCTCGAACCCCGGCACCTCGAAGCCCGGCGCCGGTATCGACCCGGACGAGGACAGCTCCGGGTCCGTGGGCCGATACCGCTCGTGCGGCCAGAACGACGGCGCATCCCCAAGCAACGCCCAGGCCGGTTGCTGGGTCAGCTGGTCGGCGTTGACCACCGGGCTCGCCGATGACCAGGTGGACTCCACGGACGACGACCGAGGCACTCCCGGTCTGCCGGGCCCCGCCGGCACGGGCGGCAGAGCACCCAGTCCGGCCCCCGCCGGCAGGGTGACCGGACGTCCGGCGCCAGGCCGGGTGACCGGACGTCCCGCGCTGCCGAGGGCACCGATCGCGACACCGGACGACGGCAGCTGCGCGACGGCCGGCAGCGCGCCCGGAGACCGGTACGGCGGTCTGACCGGAGCCGGGGCACCCCCCGGAGGAGCCGGGTACCCAACGGATGGGTAGCCGCCGGCTGGAGTCGGGGCGGGCGAGGTCGGGCGCCGCGGTGTGGTGGGTTGGCGGGCCGGCAGAGCCCCAACGGAGCGCGCACTGGCGGGCACGGGGGCTCTGGCGGGCGCGGGGGCTTGGGCCTTCTTCGGGCGTTTCGCGGACACCTCGCGGGCCCGTTCGACGTTCTCCTCGAGCTGCTCGGGAAGCCGCAGCGGCAGCACGGTCTTGACCGGGAGCGGGTCGGCGCCGCGGTACACCACCGTCCCCCGAATCATCTCGCGCAGCACGCTGGCCAGCTCGTCCGCACCGTCAGCCGGCCCGGTGGCCACGCCGTAGAGCATCCAGCGCGGGCCGTCGACCCCGATGAACCGGGACAGCGCACCGTTCGAACCGGCCTGCACCTCGCGTCCCCAATCGCCCCACTCGGTGCGTACCCGGGCACCGTCATGACCCAGCGACTCGGCGATCTCGTCGGCCAGCCGGCGCCACAGCGGGTTGGACCGGGGAGCGGCCAGCGCACTCAGGCTGACCCGGCCGGAGGGCACCAGGACGTGCACCGCGCGCAGCAGGTCTCCGGAGCCCTTCTCCACCTGAAGCTGCGCCCGGGCCGGAATGGGGATGCGGAGCGAACCGAAGTCGACCCGCCCCAAGCTCCGTCCGAACCTCTCGACGACCGGGTCCTCGGAGTCGTGGGGACCGGCGGGGACGCCCCGGACCGGGTCCATCCGGCCGGCTGCCGACCGGCCTCTCCTCCCGACACCGCCCCGCTTCCCGACACCTCCGCCCTTCCCGACACCGCCGGATGGGACGAACTCGTCGAGGTCGCGTTCCGATCGAGCATGGCCGAACACCTAGCGATCACCACCAACACCGGGACCGGACGCTGCTGCGAACCCGGTCGAGCCGTATCCCCGTGCCCCCCGCGCGGACGCCGGTAGGTCGGCGACCTCGTCGAACCGCGCGTACTCCACCCGCTGTACCACCAGCTGCGCGATTCGGTCCCCCCGGCGCAACCGCACCGTCTCGCGCGGGTCGTGGTTGATCAGGCACACGCTGATCTCGCCCCGGTATCCGGCGTCGACCGTGCCGGGGGTGTTGACCACGCTCAGCCCGTGCCGGGCGGCCAGTCCTGACCGAGGGTGCACGAACGCCGCGTATCCCTCGGGCAGCGCGATCGCCACCCCGGTGCCCACGGTGGCCCGCTCGCCAGGGGCGATGTGGACATCAGTGGTGGTCACCAGGTCGGCGCCGGCGTCCCCCGGATGTGCGTAGGCAGGCGCTGGGACTCCGGGATCGACCCGGGTCAGCAGCACCCGCACTCCGTCGCGGTGAGTCATGGCTGGCGAGATTACCCTGGGGTGGTGAAGCTCCATCGCCGCTCGGGCGATTCTGCGCTCTCTGGCACCACCCGGTTCGACGAACGGTTGTCGGTGCCCTGGTGGTGGTGGTTGCCAGCGCTGGGAGTGGTCGGTCTGGTGGCTTTCGAGGTCAACCTGGGCCATTCGGCGATACCGATCTGGCTGCCCGTCGCGCTATTGGCACCGTTGGTCGCATGGAGCCTGCACCGACTCGGGGGGACCAGGGTGACGTTGGTCGACCCGGGCGCGGGCGGTACCGCTGAGCGGTCGCTGCGGGTCGGTTCGGCGACGCTGCCGACACGCCTGGTCGGCTCGGTGGAGCGGATCGAGGGCAGCGACAAGCAACGGGCGCTGGGACCCGACCTCGACCCGGCGGCCTACCTGGTGCACCGGTCCTGGGTGGGTCCGATGATCCAGGTGAGCCTGCGGGACGCCGAGGACCCGACTCCGTACTGGCTGTTCAGCGTGCGCAACCCCGACCCTCTGATGCGTCAGCTCAAAGCGGACCGGTCTGCCTGAGGCGACGCACCCGGGCCGGACCCGGCGGCTGGTCCGGGCCGGGCAGCTGTAGATCAGGCGCAGTCGCGACAGATCGGTTGACCGTTGTGGTGCGCGGCCAACCTGCTTCGGTGGATGACCAGGAAACAGCTCGAGCAGGTGAACTCGTCCGCCTGCTTGGGCAGCACCTTCACGGTCAGCTCTTCACCGGACAGGTCTGCGCCGGGCAGCTCGAAGCTCTCGGCGGTGTCCGACTCGTCCACGTCCACCACAGCGGACTGCGCCTCGTTCCGACGCGCCTTCAGCTCCTCGAGTGAGTCCTCCGCCAACTCGTCTGCCTCGTTGCGGCGCGGTGCGTCGTAGTCGGTCGCCATTGCTTCACCCTCACTGCGTCATCCCTGTACTGCGTCATCCCTGCGTCGTGCCTGTACTGCGTCATCCCTGCGTCGTGCCTGTACTGCGTCATCCCAGCGTCGTGCCTGTACTGCGTCATCCCAGCGTCGTGCCGCTGCACAACGTCCCAGACCAGCCATTTGTGCCCGTTGTGGGGGTGACACGCGTCTCATCACCCCGCCGGACTCCGATCGACGCCCGGAGCGCCGCGCGTGGCAGGTCGTGACGTCGGCTCAGCTGGCCGGGAGAGGGTAGCTCAGGCCGAGCCAGCGCGTGAGCCGCGCCTCCGCCCGCGCGTCATGTCAACCTCATGACGACCCCGAACAGTCATCTCCCGGACATGATCCGGACATCCGGTCCTCGTTACCGCACAGCGCGCTCGAAGGGGCACGCCCTAAGGTGCGATGGGTGAGCCTCTGGTTCGGACGCACCACCGCCTACCAGCGCCGTACCGCGCGCCCGGTGGCAGTTCTGGTTTCGGTGCTGGCGGTTGTGGCGATCGTCACCTGGTCCGTGGTGTTGCTGAACACTGCCGATGGCCCCACCGGGTCGGTCTGCCCACCGCCTGCGCAGGCCTCCGGGTCCGCGGTGGACCGCGCCGAGTTGGACCAGACCCCGCCGGTGTCGCCGAACACCGTTCGAATCCGGGTGCTCAACGGCGGTGGCCAACGCGGGCAGGCCAACTTGGTGGCCAGCCAACTCGGGGAGCTGGGGTTCACCGAGGCCGCCGAGCCGATCAACGACCCAGTCTACCCGGACAACAACCTCACCTGCCGGGGCAACATCCGTTTCGGGTCGACCGGCGCCGCCGCCGCGCGCACCGTCGGCCTGGTGCTGCCCTGCGTCACGCTAGTGCGCGACGGACGGGCCGACGACAGCGTCGACGTCGCGATCGGAACCTTGTTCGGCGAGGTCAACCCGGGCAAGCCGGCCCGCGACGCGCTCGAGCAGCTGGCCGGGCCTGGCGGACAGGACGCAGCGGGCGACACCCCGGCAACCCCGAGCGCCGACCCCGACCTGCTGGTCAAGGCCGCCGAGGTGCCCTGTTAGCACCGGCCGCTGAGGCCGTGCCTTAGAACGCGTCGGCTCCCAGCTCGGTCAGCGCGGCGGCCAGCTCGTCCGCGATCCCCGGGGCCGCGGCCAGCATCATCGAAGGCCAGCATCCCGGTGGGCGCACCACGGCGCCGGCCTCAGCCGCGATCAGTGCCCCCGCCGCCCAGTCCCACGGGTGGGTAGCGTGTTCGTAGTAGCCGTCCAACCACCCCGCCGCGACCGCGCACAGATCCAGCGCCGCCGATCCGAGCCGCCGGATGTCCCTTGCCCTGGGCAACAGCGCGGCGGCCAGCTCGCCCTGGCGGGCCCGTAGTTCGGCGCGGTAGCTGAACCCGGTGCCCACCAGCGCGCGATCGAGCCGGTCGGCAGCCGAGACCCGCAGCGGCCGGCCGTCCAGCTCGGCTCCCTGGCCGAGGGCCGCGCTCCACACCCTGCCGGAGGCCGGCTCGACCACCGCTCCGGCCAGGCTCAGGCCGCCCCGGGTGGCCGCCACCGACACGGCGTACCAGGGCAGCCCGTAGAGATAGTTCACCGTGCCGTCGATCGGGTCGATCACCCAGCACAGCCCGCCGGACCCGGAGAAGCTGGCATCGGAGATGCTGGCACCGCACTCCTCGCCGAGTACCGCGTCGCCCGGGCGCTGCGAAGCCAGCCTGCGCCGCAGCAGGTCCTCGACCTCGGTGTCGGCAGCGGTGACGACGTCGGTTCCCGAGGACTTGGTGTGCACCCGGCGCACCGCGTCGTCCCGCATCCGGGCGGCGGCCTCGGCGGCCTCGCTGGCCACCCGGACCGCCAGTGCCCTCAAGCTCTCCGGATCGTCGGTGGTCACCGCCCCATTCGACCACACCGGGCCGGCTCGGGGGCACGGCGCGAACGCCCGCCGGAGGCTGCCGGACCGCGACAGGTGACCGAGGACCGCACGTCCGGCGTCGTCATCGTTACAATGTCGGGGTGCCCATGCCGGGCAGGCCGGCCACGTGACGAGGCCGCGGCCCGACGGGCACCGCAGAGCTGAGGACAACCGGACCGATTCTCCGATGTCGCTCGCAGAGCTGAACACGTCGCGAAAGGGCCGCAGTGGCAGCCGTAGAACCTGTAACCAAGCCGGCATCGACCGCAGTGGACGACGATGCCCCCGCCCGCCGGGTCGGGCGCACCGGATCGACCGGCACCAAGACCAGGGCGCGGGGCGCAGCGAAGAACGGCGCGACAGTCGGCGACGAGCAGACCGATGAGGCCGGCCCCGACGGTGTCGCGGACCTCGACCTCGATGCCGCCAGCCCCGATGCGGACGACCTCGCGGACGGCGAGGTGGACGTCGCCGACATCGAGATCCCGGACGAGACGGGGGCCGATGAGACTCCGGCGGTGACCACCGCCGCCCCGGCCGTTGACGACGAGGACGACGAGGACGAGGTCGAGTCCACCCGGGACATGCCGCCGACCGCGCGCAAGTCCGCCGACTTCGTCTGGGACGAAGAGGAGTCCGAAGCGCTGCGGCAGGCCCGCAAGGATGCCGAGCTCACCGCATCAGCAGACTCCGTCCGGGCCTACCTCAAGCAGATCGGCAAGGTCGCGCTGCTCAACGCGGAGGAGGAAGTCGAGCTCGCCAAGCGGATCGAGGCCGGCCTGTACGCCGCCGAGCGGTTGCGCAAGGCCGCCGACGCCCACGACAAGAGCTCCCCGCAGCTGCGCCGCGACCTGCGCTGGATCGTCCGCGACGGGGAGCGGGCCAAGAACCACCTGCTGGAGGCCAACCTGCGGTTGGTCGTGTCGCTGGCCAAGCGCTATACGGGGCGGGGCATGGCGTTCCTGGACCTGATCCAGGAGGGTAACCTGGGCCTGATCCGCGCGGTCGAGAAGTTCGACTACACCAAGGGCTACAAGTTCTCCACCTACGCCACCTGGTGGATCCGCCAGGCCATCACCCGCGCCATGGCCGACCAGGCCCGCACCATCCGCATCCCGGTGCACATGGTGGAGGTCATCAACAAGCTCGGCCGCATCCAGCGTGAGCTGCTCCAGGATCTCGGTCGCGAGCCCACTCCCGAAGAGCTCGCCAAAGAGATGGACATCACCCCGGAGAAGGTGCTGGAGATCCAGCAGTACGCCCGAGAGCCCATCTCATTGGACCAGACCATCGGCGACGAGGGCGACAGCCAGCTCGGTGACTTCATCGAGGACAGCGAAGCCGTAGTGGCAGTGGACGCCGTGTCGTTCACTCTGTTACAGGACCAGCTGCAGTCGGTCCTGGCCACGCTGTCCGAGCGGGAGGCCGGGGTGGTCCGGCTGCGCTTCGGGCTCACCGATGGCCAGCCCCGCACGCTGGACGAGATCGGCCAGGTCTACGGCGTCACCCGCGAACGGATCCGACAGATCGAGTCCAAGACGATGTCGAAGCTGCGCCACCCGTCGCGCTCCCAGGTGCTCCGAGACTACCTGGACTGAACAAGATCTCGGCTCGATGCTCTCAGCTGCCGTTGTAGCCATTTACGCCGGAAGCTGACAAGCACAGCGCTGACAGTCAGGATATCGGTCATCCTGCCCCGATCTCGACACCTGAGCTGACGGCGCTGTCTCGGTTGCCCAGCGTGGCATCGACGACGGCGTGGGTGCCACACTCGCCCAGGGCGACGAGGCGGACCTGGGGGGACGGGCTGGTGGCGGTGTCGGGCATGTCGAGCACGAGTCCGTCGATGGCCATCATCCGCAAGCCGGCATACCACGCTCCCGGGGTACCAGGGCGGGCCATCGGCACCGCGATCTGCTCGAACAACAGCTTCAACGGTGCCTGAACGTCGGACTGGCGCCCAGCAACGACCAGCATTTCGCCAGTTCAGGCATAGCGTCCGATCGGCCGTAGTGCGCGACCGCGTGGACTGAGTTCGACGGAATTGCGGCGCGGGCGCCGGCGAAACACGTCCGAGCCGTTATCGTGTGCTCGCTCACTCCACCGACGGTTGTCTCGGATGGCCGGGAATCACCAGAACGTGTGGGCTGGGTGAGAACGGGTAACAAGCAGCCATGGGCTCGGCGATCTTCAGGTCAAGTCCCCCGGCGAGAACGGAGCCCACAATATGAACGCCACCGAGGTCACCTCTACCCGAGCAGCCGCATCGGGTTTAAACGTCATCGACCGGTGCGACCGCTGCGGCGCCGCCGCGAAGGTCCGCGCCCTGCTCGACGGCGGCGGCGAGCTGCTGTTCTGCGGACACCACGCCCGAGCCCACGAAGAGCGCCTGCGTGAGCTCGCGGTCGCGCTGCAGTCCGTAGATACCGCCTGACCCAACGCTTCCCACCCGGCCGCGTTCATCGCGCCTCAAGGGCGGCGGACCCGGCCGGTTCGCGACTCACCCGGCACCGGCTCGTCGTCGGCCCGAGTGCGCAGCGCCACCGCCGCCACGACCGAGCCGATGGCCGCGAGCTCCAGCGGGCCAGGCACCTGACCCAAGGCCACCAGACCCACCACCGAGGCGGTGACCGGCAGCAACGCCAGCAGCACCGCGAACCGGGCCGCCCGACCCTGCGCAGGACGATCTGGTCCAGCACGTAGGGCAGCACCCCACCCCGACCCCGAGCAGCACCAGCCGGGGATCCCGCCAGACCGGTCCGCTGCCGGCCGTCAACGGCACCAGCAACACGGCCGCGACCGTGAACCCCACCGCCATGTCGTCCAGCCCGTGCCCCTCGGTGGCCACCCGCTTGGCCAGCACGATGTAGCCGGCCCAGGCCAATCCGATCGCCTCATAGAAGGCGACGTTCATCACAGCGGTCACCAGCCCGAACCCGCCGGCCAGGGCAAGCCGGCGGCACACCAGGCGGCCCAGCCCGGCCGCCGCCAGGCCAGCAGCACCGCCGCCGCACCGAGCAGCCGCAGCCAAGCCACCACGGCGGGGGTTGAGCAGCGCGAACAGACCGACGGCCAACGAGGCGCCCAGGTACATCGAACAACCGCCGGCCACGAACAAGATCGGCGCGGGGACACGCCCGGAGACCAAAAGGTAACGAAGTCTTCACGGGCGGCCCCTCCGCTGACGCGAAATTCTCACCCAGCGAAAGCACCTTGGTACCCGCGGTTACTGCGGTTGCCCTATTGCCTGGTCCCGGTCCGTCCCGCATGATTCCCCAATGCTCCTCCACGACGCGCGATGTGCGACCGCCACGAAAGATGAACGTGACGGGGGTCGCGTTCAGGTCGGGAACACAAGCGGGGGTGTTGTGCGTCTGGAAGAGTGACGACACCGCGCCAGCGGCGACGTCCAGCACGAGGACACCGGACCCAGTCGGTGTCGGAGACGGAGGATGAAGCTATGCCAGGAACACTTGCCAGGCCCGTGCTCACCACCGCCGACCGTTGTGACCGATGTGGGGCCGCCGCGAAGATACGCGCGCTGCTCCCGTCCGGGGGTGAGCTGCTCTTCTGCGGCCACCACGCCCGGGCACACGAGGCCAAGCTGCGTGAGCTGTCCGTCGACATCGAGTCGGGCGTCTGACGCACCTGTACGCGGCCGTTGTTCGACCCAGCACCGCATCGGGGCCGGGAACTTCACGGGGTTCCCGCCCGGCGGCGTTTTGTCGGCCCGCTACCGGCTTTGGGACGTGCCGGCCGCGCATCTGGCCACCGCGTGCAGCAGCCGCTGGACGTCGTCGGCCCGGTTGTAGTGGTTGAGCGAGGCCCGCACCGCGCCGCCGGTGTCCCCCAGGCCGAGTGCGGCCGCGGCCGCCCAGGCATATGCGTGCCCGTGCCAGACGTTGATGCCGGCCCGGTCCAGCGCGGCGGCCACCTCAGCCGGTTCGGCGCCCCGGATCCGGAACGACGCGGTCGGGGTCCGATGCTGGGCGTCCCAGCCCGGTAGCAACTCGACGCCGTCGATACCGCGCAGGCCGTCCACCAGCTCGGCGCCGAGCTTCCGCTCGTGGGCCACGGCCGCCGCCCTGGCCGCCACCAGCGCGGTCCGCCGACCCGCTCGTCCTGGCTGACCAGCCAGGTGCTCTACAGCCGCCGTCACCCCGGCCAGTGCGGGGAACGGGTTGGTCCCCAGCTCGAAGCGGACCGGTCCGGGCCCGCGCACCGGGCGCAGGTTGTCCACCTCCAGCTCCGCCAGCAGTCCCGGAAGGGTCACCGCCGCCGCCAGGTGTGGGCCGTACCACTTGTAGGCGCTGCTCAGGTACACGTCGGCGCCGAGTGCGGGCAGGTCCACGACCGCGTGCGGACAGTGGTGTACGCCATCGACGTAGCTCAGTGCACCGGCGCCGCGTGCGGCGGCGGTGATGGCCGGTACCTCGGGCATGGTGCCCAGCAGGTTGGAGGCCGCTGTGACGGCCACCAGGCGGGTCCGGTCGGACAGGAGCCCGGTGACGGTTTCGGCCGGCAGCGTGCCGCTGAGGCGGTCCAACGGGGCCGTGCGGACCACTACCCCCACCCGCCGCGCGGCCTGCACCCACGGCCACAGGTTGGCCTCGTGGTCCAGCTCGGTCACCACGATCTCGTCCCCCGGCCGCCACCGCCTGGCGAGCACCGAGGCGAACCGGTAGGTGAGCGCGGTCATGCTGGGCCCGAACACCACGCCGTCCGGGTCGGGAGCGCCGACCAGGTCCGCCACCGCGGTTCTGGCGTCGGTGACCAACTCACCGAGCCGCTGGCTGACCTCGAAGGCCGCGCCCTGGTTGCCCAGCCCGGTGCGGTACACCTCGGTCACCGCGTCGATTACCGCGTCCGGCACCTGGGTGCCGGCAGCGCCGTCCAGCCACACCCGACCGTCGGCCAGGGCCGGATAATGGTGCCGCAGTGCCTCGACATCGAACGTCCCAGGATCACCCACGCCGCCCGACGCTACCGCCGAGTGGTCAGCGTGCGGAGCGCGGCGATGCGCTCCTCGAGCTGCTCGGCGGAGGCCATCGCGGTCGGCGGGCCACCGCAGTCGCGGCGCAGCTCGCCGTGGATCACCCCGTGCGGCTTGCCGGTGCGGTGGTGGTGCAGCGCGACCAGCGAGTTCAGCTCTTTGCGCAGTCCGGTCAGCCGCTGCCGCACCGATGCCGGCTTCGTCTCCCCGACCGGGCCCGCACCGACCGCCCCGGCACCGTCCGGGGCGGCAGACATCGGTCCGGCAGCCAGCCCGGCCCCGCGCATCGAGGTACGCATCGCCAGCTGACGGTCCTGGCGCTGGCGCAGCAGGGCCCGCACCTGGTCGGGTTCCAGCAGCCCTGGCAACCCCAGGTAGTCCTGTTCCTCGTCACTGCCGGCGAACACAGCCGTGCCGAACGAGGAACCGTCGAAGATCACCTGGTCCAGTTCGGCGTCCGCGCCCAGCGCGGTGAACGCCTTCTCGTCCTCGCCCGGCTCGTCACGCTGGGCCTGGGCGGCGGCCAGCAGGTCGTCGTCCCAGCCCTCCTCGGGTCGGTGCGGCTTGCCGAGCACGTGGTCCCGCTGCAGCTCCAGCTCGGCCGCCAACCCCAGCAGCGCGGGCACACTGGGCAGGAATACGCTCGCGGTCTCCCCCGTCCGCCGGGCCCGCACGAACCGACCGACCGCCTGGGCGAAGAACAGCGGGGTCGACGCGCTCGTCGCATACACCCCGACCGCCAGCCGAGGCACGTCCACCCCTTCGCTGACCATCCGGACCGCGACCAGCCACCGCTCGTTCGACGCCGCGAACGAGCCGATCCGGCCCGACGCGCCGGGCTCGTCGGACAGCACCAGCACCGGCTGGGTGCCGGTGATCTGGTGCAGCAGCGCGGTGTAGGCGCGGGCAGTGGTCTGGTCGGTGGCGATGAGCAACCCGCCGGCATCGGGCATGCCACCGGACCGCAGCTGGGACAGTCGGGTGTCGGCTGCGCCCAGCACCGAGGAGATCCACTCCCCGCCGGGGTCGAGCGCGGTGCGCCAGGCCCGGGCGGTCTGCTCGGCGGTCAACGGCTCGCCCAAGCGCGCGGTGAACTCCTCCCCCGCGCTGGTCCGCCAGCTGGCCTGCCCGGAGTAGGCCAGGAACACCACCGGCCGGACTACCCGGTCGGCCAGCGCGTCAGCGTAGCCGTAGGAGTGGTCGGCGCGGCTGCGCAGGGCACCCGCCGTGTCGCTCCCAGGGTCCGGCTCATAGGTGATGAACGGGATTGGGTTGTCGTCGCTGCGGAACGGGGTGCCGGTCAGCGCGAGCCGCCGGGTCGCCGGCTCGAACGCCTCCCTGGTCGCCTCGCCCCAAGATCGGGCGTCGCCGGCATGGTGGATCTCGTCCAGGATCACCAACGTGCGCCGACCCTCGGTGCGCGCGCGGTGCAGCATCGGGTGCGCGGCCACCTGGGCGTAGGTGAGCACCGCGCCGTGGTAGTCACCGGAGGTGGCTCCGCTGGCGTTGCGGAACTCCGGGTCCAGCGCCACGCCGACCTGCTCGGCGGCCGCCGCCCACTGGTACTTCAGGTGCTCGGTGGGAGTTACCACGGTCACGGCAGCCACCACCCGCTGGGCCAGCAACTCCGTCGCCACCCGCAGCCCGAAGGCGGTCTTGCCCGCACCCGGGGTGGCCGCCACCAGGAAGTCCCGAGGACGCCCGCTCAGATAGTGGGCCAGGGCTCGGCGCTGCCAGCTGCGCAGCACGGGTCGGTCTGTGCCCGGTTCGGACACGCGGCTCCTCTGTGGCGGTCGGGTGCTGGGGAAGGCCCGCCCTCGGGAACACCGCCGAGGCGCGGGGCCGTGGCTGAGTTTAGTTGCCGGGCGCTGCCACCGGTCCGCCCGCCCACCCGGTCCGGTACCCGGGCCGGCGCGTCGAGGTGCCCGCGGTCGTGATTCCGGCGCCGGTGGCGCAGACTGGACGCGATGAGAACCCAGGACACCGACGGCATCCCCGTCGTCCCCCGGCCGGCCTCCGGCCCGGCCGCGCGGCGGCTGGTGGCGCGCATGCTGTCCAAGTCCTGGGATGACGGGATCTTCTCGATGGCCGCGCAGGCCGCCTACTGGGAGACCCTGTCGCTGCCGCCGTTGCTGCTCGGGATGCTCGGCAGCATGGGGTACGTCGCGGCCTTGGTCGGCCCGGACAGTCTGGTCACCGTCCAGCACAACATCATCCGGCTGGCCGGCACCATCTTCGACCGCGACGTGGTGACCCAGTTCATCGAGCCGACGGTGGCCGACATCCTGAGCCGGGGACGGCCGGACATCATCTCGATCGGCTTCCCGCTCGCGTTGTTCGCCGGCTCCTCGGCGATCTCCTCGCTGGTCGACTCGATCACCTTCGCGCACGAGCAGTACAGCGTGCGGCACCCGGTGTGGCAGCGCATCTTCGCGTTGCTGCTCTACCTCGGGGCGCTGGTGGTGTCGGTGGCCACGCTGCCGCTGCTGGCGCTGGGTCCGGTGCTGATGAACCGGGTGCTGCCCACGTCGTGGACCCCGACGCTGCTCGACACGATCAGCACCTACTACTACCCGGTGGTCCTGCTGGTGCTCGTGGCCGGCCTGACCACGCTGTACAAGGCCGCACTGCCGCGCAGCCTGCCGTGGCGGCGGCTGTTGCCAGGGGCGGTGCTCGCGATGGCGGTGTTCGCGGTGTCGGCGACCGGGCTGCGAATCTACATCGCGGCCATCACCAGCGCCGGCTACACCTACGGCGCGCTGGCCACCCCGATCGCGTTCCTGCTGTTCGCGTTCCTGATCGGGTTCGCGATCGTGCTCGGGGCACAGCTGAACAACGCCATCCAGGAGACCTGGCCGGTGCGCCCCAGCCGCCGCCGGTACCGCATCCAGCGGATGCTCGGGCTCCGTCAGCTCACCGAGTCGCTCGGCCTCGCCCGAGAGCCGGCGCCGGCTCTCGACGAACCCGAGGTGGCAGCCGTGCCACCGGTCGTGCTACCGGAACCCGACCCGGATCAGCCGGCCAACTCCGACCGAGCCCGCCGGCCGCACGGCCGACCACCCCGGCTTTCGGGCGCCACCAACCGAACCGACCGCTCCTAGGAGTCTCCGCCGGGCGGCATCGACTCGTAGATTTTCTTGCAGTCCGGGCAGACCGGTGCGCCCGGCTTGGGTGAGCGGGTGACCGGGAAGGTCTCCCCGCACAGCGCGACCACCATGTTCCCCATCACAGCGCTCTCCACGATCTTGTCCTTGCGGACGTAGTGGAACATCTTGGGGTCGTCGTTGCCGGTGCTTTCATCGCCCTCGGGGCGGGTGTCGACCTCGGGCAGGGTTTGTGTGCTCACCGGTCCATAGTGCCGCACCGGGATGGAGGAAAGACATGCCGTACCTGCCGGCACTCAGCCTGGAGGTGGCCGATGCCCTGGCCGACGGCCGGGCGGTCGTGGCGTTGGAGAGCACCCTGCTGGCGCACGGGCTCCCGGCACCGGAGAACCACACCGTCGCGGTGGACCTGGAGCGGGTGGTCCGGGCGCACGGGGCGGTGCCGGCGACCGTCGCGGTGTTGGACGGCGTGGCCCGGGTCGGGTTGTCCGGCACCGCGCTGGAACGGGTGTGCGCCGGTGGGTTGGCCAAGCTGTCCCGCCGTGACCTGGGGGTGGCGTTCGGGCTCGGGTTGGATGGTGCGACGACGGTGGCCTCCACGGCCGTGTTGGCTCACGCGGCCGGGATCGGGGTGTTCGCCACCGGTGGTCTGGGCGGGGTGCACCGGGGCGCCCGGGACAGCTGGGACGTTTCGGCGGACCTGGCGGTGCTCGCCGCAACCCCGGTGCTGACCGTCTGCTCCGGGGTGAAGTCGATCCTCGACATACCAGCGACGCTGGAGCGGTTGGAGACCCTGTCGGTGCCGGTGCTGGGCTACCGCACCGACGCCTTCCCCGGGTTCTACCGCCGTGACTCGGGCTGCCCGGTACCCTGGCGGGTGGACGGCGTGGCCCAGGTGGCCGACGTGGTTCTCGCCCACCGGCGCATGGGCGAGACGGCTGGGATCGTGCTGGCAAATCCGGTGCCGGTGGACGCTGAGCTGGACCGCGAGCTACACGACCGGGTGCTGGCCGAGGGTCTCGCGCGGGTGGCGGACCGGAGCGTGCGGGGGCGAGATGTGACGCCGACGCTGTTGGCGCACTTCCACGACGCGACCGAGCATGCCAGCCTGGCCTGCAACGTCGCGCTGGTGACCGCCAACGCCGAGCTGGCCGCGCGGGTGGCCGCCGAGCTCAGTTCCCGTCGGGCAACTCGATGACCCGGTGCTCGCCAGTCTGGCGGCTCGGCACCTCGGGCTCTTCGCGGTGACGCTGGAACGCGCTGGTCTTCCGGGGAAGCCTGTCGTTGGCGATGATCACCGCCATCCACGGCAGCGGGATGGACAGCAGGATCAACCCGGCCGCCACCAGGGGGTGGTTGTAGAGCATCGCGGCAACCACCAGGCACGGCACCCGCATCCCCATCATGATCCCGTACCGACGCTTGCGAACCGCTAGCTCGTCCTCGTAGGACTGCTGCGCGTCGGTGATCAGAATCGGCGTGTGGTCCGGCTCGCGGTTGGTCACCACATCACCTCCCATGGCCAATGGTCGCACCAGGAGTGGTCCGGCGACGGACCGCCTGGCGCTCGGTGGCGATTTCAGCCTTTGGACTTGGCCGCCGATGCCGCCGACTGGGTCCCCAACTGGGCTCCGGTCTTTGCCTGTGCCTTCATGGCCTGCTTGAACGTACGCACCCGACCGAGGCTCTCGGCGTCCACGATGTCCGCGACCGAGCGGTACGATCCGGCCTCGCCGTAGTCGCCGGCGGCCTCCCGCCAGCCGTCCGGGGCGATCCCGCGCTGCTTGCCCAGCAGCGCCAGGAAGATCTTTGCCTTCTGCTCGCCGAACCCGGGCAGTGCCTTCAGCCGCTTCAGCAGTTCTCGACCGTCCGGCACGTCCCGCCAGACCGCGGTGACGTCGCCGTCGTAGCGCTCCACCAGCGCCCGGCACACCTGCTGGACCCGCAGCGCCATCGAGCGCGGAAACCGGTGCAGCGCGGGCGGGGTGGCGAACAGCTCGACGAGCGCATCCGGGTCGTACTCGGCGATCTCCCGGGCGTTCAGGTCGTGGCCAAGTCGCTCGGTGAGCACCAGCGGGCTGGTGAACGCTTTCTCCAGCGGGATCTGCTGGTCCAGCACCATGCCCACCAGCAGGGCCAACGGGTCACGTTCCAGCAACGCGTCGGCGTCCTCGCGCTGGCTCAGGCACAGGGCCACGGTCGGTACTCCTCACAACATCTGACGGTCGGCTCACGGGCGGGCTCCGCTCCTCGCTCGCTGGCGCTCGCTGCGATGCTCGCCCGTCGTCCGCCTCCAAGACAGGTTTCAACGGCAGGCTACCGGTCGCCGGGGCAGGCTACCGGTCGCCGGCCGAGATCACGCGGCGGTGAGAGGATCACGCAGCACCCGCTCGGCGTGATCCAGCTCAGCCACGCTCAGCCCGGGGTCCGGCCGGCAGTCCCCCTGGCGGCGTAACCACCCGATGAGACGCTCGACAACATCGCGTTCCCCGGCCATCACCGGACCGTAACCGAACGAACACGATCCAGCGAGCGCGGCCACACTCGGGGCCGGCCGGGAACGAATGGCGCACGCGTCACGTTCACACCCAGTAAGACCGCACAGCGGAATCCACAGCGCCGCCCGCGGGACGCGAGGAAGGAACCGCACATGACCGCGCCGCACACCAGTCGCGGGACACAGCAGCAGTCGAACCCGGATCTCGACACCCCGGACTTCGAGCCGACCGCCGAGGATCTCGACGCCCAGAGTCCGGCCGCCGATCTGGTCCGGGTCTATCTCAACGGAATCGGGAAACGAGCTCTGCTGACCGCCGCCCAGGAGGTCGATCTTGCCAAGCGCATCGAGGCCGGGGTGTTCGCCAAGCACGTGCTGGACACCGAGCCCAGGCTGGCCACCCGCCGAGCAGGTGAACTGCGGGCCGTCGCGCGGGATGGTGACGTGGCCCGCAATCACCTGCTGGAGGCCAACCTGCGGCTGGTGGTGAGCCTCGCCAAGCGTTACACCGGCCGGGGGATGCCCCTACTGGACCTGATCCAGGAGGGCAACCTGGGTCTGATCCGGGCGGTGGAGAAGTTCGACTACGCCAAGGGGTTCAAGTTCTCCACCTACGCCACCTGGTGGATCCGCCAGGCCATCACCCGGGGCATGGCCGACCAGGCCCGCACCATCCGGCTGCCGGTGCACCTGGTCGAGCAGGTCAACAAGATCGCCCGGGTGCGCCGGGACCTGCACCAGCGGCTGGGTCGGGACGCCACCCACGAGGAGATCGCCGAGGAGTCCGGCATCCCGGTGGAGAAGATCGCCGACCTGCTCGACCACTCCCGGGATCCGGTCAGCCTGGACATGCCCGTGGGCAGCCAGGAGGAGGCGCCACTCGGTGACTTCATCGAGGACGCCGAGGCCACCGACGCTGAGACCACGGTGATCTCGCACTTGCTGCACGACGATCTGCGTCGGGTCCTCGCCACGCTCGACGAGCGTGAGCAGAACGTGATCCGGATGCGCTACGGCCTGGATGACGGCCAGCCACACACGCTCGACCAGATCGGCCGCCGGTTTGGTCTGTCACGCGAGCGCGTCCGCCAGATCGAACGCGAGGTCATGGCCAAACTCCGGGTCGGCGCCCGAGCCGACCGCCTGCGCGCCTACGCCAGCTGACCGGCGCCCCCAGCACACCCTGCCGTCGGTCGGCTCAGGCCAGGGCGAGGCGTTCCGGGACCGCGATCCGGAGGTGCAGGTCCCGGAGCTGACCCGGAGCGTCGGCATCGGCGCCCAGTTCGGCGGCGAGTACTTGGTACCACCGGGCGCGCCCACCGTCAGTCCCGGGGATCGTGCGGATCCAGGCCGTGCAGTGGGAACACCGCGTTCCGGGTGGCTACCACCGCGTCGTCGACCGGATCACCGCCGGTCCCCCACGGTAGGTAGTCGACCTCGACGCCGTCACCCATCGCCGTCGGCAGCGGCCCGCTGGTCAACGTCGAGGCGTGCGCCACCCAGTCGGCCGGCAGCGACTGCCCGGGGTCGACATCGCGGTCCAGCACCGTGGCCAGCAGATGGGTCCAGGAGCGGGGCACCACCCGAAACAGTCCGTACCCCCCACCGCCGAGCGCCAGCCATTTTCCGCCGGCGGTCGTCTCGGCCACCTCCCGCAGCGTCTGGTAAATCGCGCGATGCCCGTCCACGGACAGGCTCAGCTCGGCCAACGGGTCCTCGTGGTGGGTGTCCGCGCCGCACTGGGTGACCAGCA
Organism: Actinomycetota bacterium; assembly: GCA_030852965.1. Lineage (GTDB taxonomy): Bacteria > Actinomycetota > Actinomycetes > Mycobacteriales > Pseudonocardiaceae > Pseudonocardia. Next base: position 17,623 of record JALYVZ010000005.1, read on the forward strand.
CCGACGGCTGGAACTCCGCGAGCAGCGAGGGCACCACGGCGTGGAACGCCCGCAGCCACCCAGAGTCCCGGGTGCCCGGCGGCAGCGCGAGGTTGACGCACGCACCGGCCGCGTCCCGGGAGCCGATCTCGGTCGGCCACCCGGTGCCCGGCCACAGGGTCAGCGGGTGCTGGTGCACCGAGATGGTCAGCACCCTGGGGTCGTCGTGGAATGCGGCCTGCACGCCGTCGCCGTGGTGCACGTCGACGTCGAGGTAGGCCACCCGGTCGAAGCCGTGGTCCAGCAGCCAGGAGACGGCCACCGCGCAGTCGTTGTACACGCAGAACCCGGCCGCCTGGTCGGCCATCGCGTGGTGCAGGCCTCCAGCAAGGTTGATCGCTCGGGCGGACCTGCCCTCGGCGATCTCACGAGCGGCCAGCAGCGAACCGCCACAGACCAGGGCGCTGGCCTCGTGCATCCGAGGGAAGATCGGGTTGTCCCCGGTGCCGAGCCCATGGCCAGTCCAGAACGGCACCTCCGGCGCGGAGCGCACCGCGCTCAGGTAGGCGGTGCTGTGCACCCGCTCAAGTTCCTGATCCGGCGCCGGCTCCGGGGTCAAGAGCGGGACATCGTCGAGCACGCCCAGCGCGGTGGCCAGCCGCATGGTGAGGTCGAGGCGCACCGGGTCGAGCGGGTGGGTGTCGCTGAGCCGGTAGCCGAGGAACGCGTGCGTCCAGATCACCGCTGGGCTTGTCGTCACACTCGCACCGTAGGCGCTCACTGGCTGTCCGCCTCGTCCTCGGGCCGGGCACCCAGCGCCACCGGCCGGCTCGGGTCGGCGCTCCACTGAGACCACGAGCCCGCATACAGCGCGGCCGGTCGGTGCAGGGGGGCGCGCAGACCGGAGTACTCCAGCGCGAGCACCACCGAGCAGGCCGTGACCCCGGAGCCGCAGTACGCCCCGACCGGGCCGTCCGGCGTGACTCCAAGCTCCCGGAAGCGTTCCGCCAGCTCTGCGGGGGCTCGCCAGTACCCGTCGGGACCGAGGTGCTCACCGAAGGGGGCGTTCCGCGCGCCCGGGATGTGCCCGGCCCTCGGGTCCACCGGCTCGGTGTCGCCCCGGTAGCGGGTCGACGCTCGGGCATCAAGCAGCACACCGTGGCGGGCGAGGCCCGCCGCGTCGTCGGCGTCCAGCACAGGCATGCCGCCGGCCGGCGGCATGAGCTGCCCCCAGGACGGTGCGGGATCGTACGCCGGCACAACGGGCGCCGGCGCCTTGGCAGACACCGGCACCCCGGTAGACACCGGGTGGCCACCCGCCCGCCAGGCGGCCCAGCCGCCGTCGAGCACCATGACCCGCTCCTGCGGGAACCCCAGCCAGCGCAGCAGCCACCAGGCCCGGGCCGCCACTGAACCGTCCCCGTCGTCGTAGGCGATCACGGTCGAGGCCGCACGGACCCCGGCCGAGGCGAACGTCTCGGCGAGCCGACCGCGATCGGGCAACGGATGCCGCCCACCGGGCCCGGACGGGTCGGCCAGCTCGGCGCCAAGGTCGATGAAGACCGCACCCGGTAGGTGCCCGGCAAGGTGGTCGGGCAGCCCCGGCGGCCCACCCAGCCGCCACCGCACATCCAGCACAACCGGTGGTGGCACCGACCCAAGCAACGGGGCCAGCACGCCGGGGCGGATCAGTGGAGACACGCCGTCCATCCTGCACCGTCCTCCCAAACCCGGTGGATCGCTATGATCACGCTCGCCCGAACGGGTCACGCCCGTTCTTCGCCGCTCGCAGCGGATATCATCGGAGCAAGCGAAGGGGCGGCCGCCGTGAACGACCTCATTGACACCACCGAGATGTACCTCCGAACCATCTACGAGTTGGAAGAGGAGGGCGTGGTTCCGCTGCGCGCCCGGATCGCGGAACGACTTGCCCAGAGCGGCCCGACCGTGAGCCAGACCATCGCCCGGATGGAACGCGACGGGCTCGTCGTGGTGGCCGGTGACCGACACCTCGAGCTGACCGACTCCGGGCGTAGCCGGGCGGTGGCGGTGATGCGCAAGCACCGGCTCGCCGAACGCCTGCTCACCGATGTGATCGGCCTGGAGTGGGAACACGTGCACGCGGAGGCCTGCCGCTGGGAGCACGTGATGAGCGACGCGGTGGAGCGCAAGCTGATCCTGCTGCTGGGCAATCCGACGGTCTCCCCCTACGGCAACCCGATCCCCGGCCTGGAGCAGCTCTCCCGGCCCGATCCGGACAACCCCGAGGTGCCAGTCCCGGAGCTCGGCCTGCAGCGGCTCGACGAGTTCGCCCGTCGGGGTGGCGGCGCGGTCGAGGTGCGGCGGATCGCCGAGCACGTGCAGGCCGATCTGGAGCTGATGACCGGGCTGAAAGCGGCCGGGATCGTGCCGGGGCAGAGCGTGGACGTCGGCGCCATTCCCCGTTTCGGCGACGCGGTCCCGGTCACCTCCGAGAGCGAGTCCGCCACCGTGCCACCGCTGATCGCGCACGCGGTACTGATTCGCGCGAGGTAGCCCACGCGTGATGTGCCCGGCCTGATGCCGCCGGCGCCCGCCATGAGACGGTGGACGTCGGTTGAGGCGAGAGGTCGGAGGTTGGTTGTGCGGCTGTTGGTGACCGGCGGTGCCGGGTACGTCGGGAGCGTGTGCGCGGCGCACCTGGTGGAAGCTGGCCACGACGTCGTCGTGCTCGACGACCTGTCCACCGGCCACCGGGACGCGGTACCGGAAGGCTGCCAGTTTGTCGAGGGCGACCTGGCCGAGTTGGCCGGAGTCATCCTGGCCGACGGCTTCGACGGCGTGCTGCACTTCGCCGCCCGCTCGCTGGTCGGTGAGTCGATGGAGCAACCGCAGCTGTACTGGCAGGGCAACGTGGTGACCGCCCTGCGGCTGCTCGAAGCGATGCGCTTGCACCGCACCCCCCGGCTGGTGTTCTCCTCCACCGCCGCCACCTACGGCGAACCGACCCGGGTTCCCATCACCGAGGACGAGCCGGCGACTCCCACGAACACCTACGGGGCCAGCAAGCTGGCCATCGATCACGCGATCGCCAGCTATGCGTCCGCGCACGGACTCGCCGCCGTCAGCCTGCGCTACTTCAACGTGGCGGGCGCGCACGGACGCTTCGGTGAACGGCACACACTGGAAACTCACCTGATCCCCATCGCCTTGCAGGTGGCCACCGGACAACGGGGCGAGCTGCAAATCTACGGGGAGGACTGGCCCACCCCGGACGGAACCTGCATCCGCGACTACATCCATGTCGACGATCTCGCCGAAGCCCACCTGCTCGCCCTGGGACACGCCACCGGCGGCAGCCACCGGATCTTCAACCTCGGCAGCGGCGCGGGTTTCTCGGTGCGGGAGGTGGTCGAGGCGTGTCGAACGGTGACCGGCCATCCGCTGCCGACCAGGTGTGCCCCCCGACGAGCCGGGGACCCCGCAGTCCTGATCGCCTCCAGCGATCGGGCGCACCGGGAACTGGGTTGGGCGCCGAGCCGTACCGAAATCACCCGCATCGTGACCGACGCGTGGGCCTTCACCCAGAGCGAGCTGGTACGCCAGCCACGCTGAGCAGCGGATCACCGGGCGCCCCGCCGACGCAGGAGCAACCGGGCCTCAGCGGCACCCTCGGCGAACCAGCCACGAAGATCGTCGGGCCCGAGCCCGCCGTCGATCGCGGACTGGAACAGCTCACTCATCCGGTGGCCAGGCCAGGCCCGCTGGGCCCGCTCCAGTGCGATGCCGACCAGTGCCCCGTTACCCCGCAGCAGGGCGGAGTAGGCGAGTAGCACGGCGGGCTCGGCGGCCTCCGGATCGGGGAACTCCCGGACCAGCGCGGTCCAGAGCCGCTCGGCGCCCGCCGCGTAGGGGCCGTCGGCGAGCCCGAACGCGGCGTCCCGGACCATCGGATCACTCAGCGCCACACAGAGCATGACGATGTCGTCGTCACCGAGGTCGAGTGATTCCGCCCCAGCCTTCTCTACCCACGCCCGCAACAGCGCGAACGCGTCCGCTCCTCGATCCGGCTCGTCGAGCTCGCTGGGACCGCGCAGCTGATCGCATTGCTGATCACAGTGGGAGTCGAGCAGCCGCGAGCGCCGATCCAGGTCGGCCGGATCGGCCGGGGAAACCAACTGCTCCAGATGTTGTCGGTCGGGGTAGGTCACGTGGCCGGCGGCGACCGTGGCGGCGGCCACCGGAGAGCTCGTCGGATCCGGCAGCGTGCCACCGGCATCGGAATCGTAGCAACGCCAGGTCGCTCCGACGGTCACCTCCGGCACCCAGACCGCCGACGACACCGGGATCCCGATCTTCCCGAACGCGGCCCGAGCCGCGGCGACCACGTCGGTCCGCGGTGGCACGTCATGATCCACTCCCCCGCCGACGATCACTACCAGAACCTGGTCGCAGCTCTGCTCCGCGACGATTCTGGCCAGGTGACCCGCGACCGACTTGGCCTCAGTCAGCGGCGGAAGGTCGATCCGGGAGGCCAAGGACACCCGTCGATCGCCGATGCTCACCAACACGAGGGAGTCCCTGGGATGGAAACCCAGTAGGTACGGGACGGCGGCCACCACGTCGGGTGGGGAACTCAGCCGCAGCCGGACCTCGGTGGCGAGTCCGCTGTTCGTGCCCTCGCTGTTCGTGCCCTCGCTGTACATGCCCAGAGCGTGCGCCGAGACGCACCGAATGGGCCAGCCGATGTTGCGAGCCTGTGGACAACCCGGGAGTCGAAGCGTCGGCTGTGGAGCAACCCGAGCAAGGACGCCGATTTTGTCGGATCCTCCGGCTAGCCTGCCTCGCCGGGCATGGCGCCTGGTGCCGATCCACCGGAAGGGACGAGTTGGCCATCATTGACTGTTCGATCTACAACGATCACGGCTCGGATCACGAGCGAGGGTTGCGATGACTGTTCTGTCCACACCACTGATCCGCTTCGTCACCGACGGCCTGCTGGCCACCATCGAGTCGCATCGCACCGGCGCCCTGCCGTTGCACCGCTTTGCCTGGGAGCTGCGCAGTCGCATCGACACCCTCGCCGAGCTCACCTCCACCAGCACCACCGTCACTCGCCTGCGGTGGCTGCAGCGAAGCGTGCAAAACCTGCACACCGCACTGGCCGCCACCGGCCGGGCCAAGTTGTCCGACGACGAGCAGGACCACCTGACCGCTACCCTGACCTCCCTGCACACGGCGCTGACCAACCTGATCCCGCACCGCCCGCTCGATCCCGCCGGCGCCGACAATCCCGCCACGGTGCGCGGCATGACATCCTGACCGCACGGCCGCCGAACCGCACAGCCACCACCACGCCGCCTGCAGCTCGCCCTCGGACGGGGCCACCGGTCAGCTACCAGGTGCGGCCCGACGGCTGACCAGCAAGAGCTGCAGGTGGCAGGCCAGTCGCTCGCTGGGGTCGTCGAGGTCGATGCCGGAGAGTTTGCGGGCTCGGCGCAGTCGGTAGCGCAGGGTGTTCGGGTGCACGTTCAGCGCGGCGGCCGCCGCGCTGACGTCTCCCAGCGAGTCGAGGTACGTCATGACCGAGGACACCAGCTCGCCGCCGCGCTCGGCGTCATGTGCGGCCAGCGCCGCCACCCCGGGGTGACCCAGCTCTGGACGGCCGGCGAGCAGATCAAGCGCCTCGGCCAGCAGCACCTCGGATCGCAGCTCGCCGATCGTCGCTACCGACTGCCCACCACCACTGTGCCCACCACCACGGCGCAGCAGCGCGTCGAGCACCCGGTCGGCCTCCGACCGAGCCTCCGCCACCCCGCTCAACTCCCGTGCCGGCAGTCCGATCCCAGTGCACACGTCATTACCGGTCCGAGCTCGGAGCATCTCCACCGCGTGCCGCACCCAGGACAGCACCCCGGCCTGCGCGGGTGGGCACGTTCGGTCGCCGGGCAGTACGGCGTACACCCGATCGCCGACCAGCCCGACCAGGGCGTGCCGATGGTGCGCGGTGGCGTACACCGCGACGAGCCCGAGCGCCTGCTCGCGGTGCAGTTCCCGGGCCGATGCGTCCGGGGAGACCTGTGCGCCGAAGCCGACCACCAGTGCCGCCGTGTTCGGATCGAGGCCCAGTCGCCCGGCCACCAGGTCGGGGCTCGCGCGACCGGTGAGCAGGTCCTGCCGGGAGCCCCGGCCCAGTGCTGAGCCGGTCCGTCGGCGCAGGATCTCGGCGGCGGCCAACCGGGCTGCTCCGACCAGCGCCTCCTCGGCACGCGGGGCTACCCGCGCGCCGCGTTGCTGCACCCAGATCGTGCCGAGGTAGCGGTTGCCGGCCCGGATGCCCACCGCAAGCCGGGCCCGGATGCCGATCTCCGGGTGTTCCTCGACGTGCACCACCTGCTCGCCGGCACGCAACCGGTCGAACACCCCCCACTCCCGCAGCATCCGCAGATACGGTTCCGGGCCCTGCCAGCCGAGGATCGACAATCGGCGCAGCTCATCGACGTCGTCGTCGGAGCGCGAGTAGGCGAGCACGCGGTTGCCGGCATCCTCGATGGTCACGATGCCGCCGGTGGCCAGTGCTGTGTCCTCCGCGAGGGCGAACAGGTCGTTCCCGATGCCGATCGGGCCGGGCCGGACAGGGTGGTGCTGCAGCTCGGCCGCGTCGAGCCGTTCGCGCAGCAGCATCACCAACTGGTCCCAGCGCACCGCCGGACGCACCACCAGCAGCGCGACCCCGGAATCAAGGTTGGCCAGCGAGCCGGCGCTGCCCCTCGCCGCGGCGCTGTCCTTCACCGCGACAACCGAAGCCCCGCTTCGGGCCGCCGCCCGCAGCACCGGCACCGACTCCCGCCCGCGCACCCCGATCACCAGCACCAGCTCGTCGTGATGGTCGCGGGAGTCGTCATCAGGATCCAAGATCGCAACCCCGTTGACCAGTGGCGCGGCCGGTCCGAAGCGCTCGACCAGTAGCCCGTCAATTCCGTCCAGGAGCTGGTCCAGCGGTACGCCATGCATGGCACGCCTTGTCCGATCCACCAAGCATTGAGCCCACACTGTAGCTGATCGGCCACAGAATTCTGCCCATCCAAGAGCTACCTTCGCGATGGGACAAGCCTGGAGGAAGTGCGGACATGGACGCGATCACGACGACACCACCGCCCCGCAACGAACCGGTGTACGACTACGCCCCGGGTACCACCCGCCGAGCAGGCCTGACGACCACGCTGGCCGAGTTCACCGACGAGCAGGTCGAGCTCACCGGGACGATCGACGGTCACCAGCAGCTGGGCGGTGGCGCGTCCGTCGACGTCGTCGCCCCACACCGGCACGCCCACGTGCTGGGCACCTTCGGCACCGCAACCGGCCAGGACGCCAAAGCAGCCGTGGAGGCCGCGCTGCGAGCCGCCGGGGCGTGGGGCCGAATGAGCTTCGACGACCGGGCCACCGTGCTGCTCCGCGCCGCCGACCTGCTCTCCGGGCCGTGGCGGGACACCCTGAACGCGGCCACCATGCTCGGCCAGGGCAAGACGGTGATCCAGGCCGAGGTCGACGCGGCGTGCGAGCTGGCCGACTTCTGGCGGTTCAACGTGCACTTCGCCCGCCGGATCCGCACCGAGCAGCCTGACTCGGCACCTGGGGTCTGGAACCGGATGGACCACCGCCCGCTGGAGGGGTTCGTCTACGCGATCACCCCGTTCAACTTCACCGCGATCGCGGCCAACCTGCCCACCGCTCCGGCGCTGATGGGCAACACGGTGATCTGGAAGCCCTCCCCCACCCAGACCCTGTCCGCCTGGTACACGATGCGGCTGCTGGAAACCGCCGGGATGCCCCCCGGTGTGATCAACATGCTGACCGGGGACGGCCGGGCGATCTCCGAGGTGCTGCTCGCCGACCCGCACCTGGCCGGCATCCACTTCACCGGCTCGACGGCCACCTTCCAGTACCTCTGGGGCCAGGTCGGGGCGAACATCGCACACTACCGCGCCTACCCCCGCCTCGTCGGTGAGACCGGCGGCAAGGACTTCGTGCTGGCGCACCCGTCGGCGGAGCTCGACGTGCTGCGCACCGCGCTGGTCCGGGGCGCGTTCGAGTACTCCGGGCAAAAGTGCTCGGCGGCCTCCCGGGCGTTCGTTCCCCGCTCGGTGTGGGCGAAGCTGCGCGACGACCTGGTCGCGGAGACCCGGGGCTTGCGGATGGGCGACCCGGCCGACCTGGCCAACTTCACCGGAGCGGTGATCGACCGCCGTTCCTACGACAAGCTCGCGCGAGTGCTAGAACGGATCAGCGCGGACCCGAGCTGCGAGGTGCTGGCCGGCGGCTCCTGCGACGACAGCGTCGGGTACTTCGTCGAGCCGACCTTGGTGCTGGGCAGCGACCCGTGCCACGACATGTTCCGCACCGAGTACTTCGGGCCTGTGCTGGCGGTGTACGTCTACGAGGATCGCGAGTTCGACCAGATCCTCACGCTGGTCGACCGGGGCGCGCCGTACGCCCTGACCGGTTCGGTGATCGGTACCGACCGGGCCGCGATCGCCCGGGCCAACGAGGCGCTGCGGTTCACCGCCGGCAACTTCTACGTCAACGACCGGCCTACCGGCGCGGTGGTCGGCCAGCAGCCGTTCGGGGGCGGTCGGGCGTCGGGCACCAACGACAAGGCTGGCTCGATACTCAACCTGCTGCGCTGGACCAGCCCGCGCTCGATCAAGGAGAACCTCAACCCGCCGACCACCAGCGGCTACCCGCACCAGGGGTGATCTCGATGCTGCGCTCCGCCCTGCTGACGGCCGCTCGATCCCCGCGGCTGCGCGCGGCCGCCGAACACTCGCGGCTGGCCCGTCCGGTGGTGCGCCGGTTCGTCGCCGGCGAGACCCTCGACGACGTCCTGGCCGTGGCCCGCGAACTGGTCACCGACCGGTACGTGTCGCTGGACCACCTCGGCGAGAACACCCTCGACCTGGCCAGCGCCGACGACACCACCGCCGCCTACCTGACGCTGCTGCACCGGCTCGGCGCGGAGGGCTTGGCCGAACGAGTCGAGGTGTCGGTGAAGCTGTCCGCGCTGGGTCAGGCGTTGGCAGCCGACGGTCCGGTGGTGGCATGCGACAACGCGGCGAAGATCTGCGCGGCGGCGGCCGAGGTCGGCACCACGGTCACCGTGGACATGGAGGATCACTCCACCACCGACCTGACCCTGGACGCGGTGCACACGCTGCGCGCCGACTGGCCGTCCACCGGCGCGGTGGTCCAGGCCTACCTGCGGCGCACCGAGGCCGACTGCCGCGCGCTGGCCGGGCCGGGGTCGCGGGTGCGGCTGTGCAAGGGCGCGTACGACGAGCCGGCGTTGGTGGCCTTCCGGGACCGGGCAGACGTCGACGACTCCTACCGACGATGTCTGCGGGTACTGATGGCGGGGCAGGGCTACCCGATGGTCGCCACCCACGACCCGGCCCTGCTTGGCTACGCCTGCGAGCTGGGTGCCGGGCGCGAGTTCGAGCTCCAGATGCTGCACGGCGTGCGTCCAGCGGCGCAACGCGAGCTGGCGGCGGCGGGGCACCGGCTGCGGGTGTACCTGCCCTACGGTTCGGCGTGGTACCCCTACTTCATGCGTCGTCTCGGCGAACGACCCGCCAACCTGGCCTTCTTTCTGCGCTCGTTCACCACCCGCCGGTGAAGGTCGACAGTTGCGTCACACGGTCGCGTCGGTGATGAAGTCGCGGTTCAGGGAGAGCAGCATCCGGTCAGCGGTGAGCAGACGCAACCCCGCCCGGTGAGCCTGGGAGACCAACAGCCGGTCGAACGGATCGTGCTTGATCATCTCTGGATGATCGAAGATGCTTTCCGCGTGCTCAGCGGTGACATTCAGCGGCAGGTAACCAGCACTGACCAGCACCGCGCTCAGCCCCGCCGGGATGTCGATCTTGCCCAACGCTGACTTGATCGTCAGCTCCCAGATGCTGGCCGCCGACACGTAGACACCGGTAGCGCCGATAATCGCACGGCGTGCGACCGGGCCAAGGCGTGGGCTGTCGTCTAACGCCCAGACCGCGACGTGACTGTCAAGAAGCAGCATCGTCACCGTAGAACATCCGCTGGATATCGGGATCCAGATCGTCGAACGTCTCGTCGTCGTACTGGATCTGGCCCTTGAGCGCGCCAAACTTCACCCGGGTCGCCTGATGCGGGACCAGTTCGGCGACCGGTTTGCCGGCCTTGGAGATCACCACCCGTTCGCCGGCGGCTACCCGCTCCAACAGGCGGGACAGGTGAGTCTTCGCCTCGTGGATGTTCACGTTGACGGTCACGACACCCACCCTACATGACTGGACTAAGTCTAGTCATTCTCGATTCCCAGCTCCACTAGTCGGGCCCGGTAGCGCGCCACTCCGGCCAGCTTGACCTCTTCGTAGCCGCGCACGAGGTTGGCGGCTTCGGCGAGGGCCACGGCGGTGTCGTAGTTCGAGGCGTCCAGCGACGCGGTTTGTCGGGTGATCATCGCGGTGTAGGAGTCGCGCAGCTCGCGCTCCAGCCCGCGGATCGTGGTGCGCCCAAACGGGTCCAGGACGGTACCCCTGAGCCGCTTTCCGCGGGCCAACCCCCGCAGCACGGGTCGCAGCCACGGTCCGAACGCGATCTTGCGGTCTCGCCCCATCGCGCGCAGCAGCGGCGGGTGCAGCTGGTAACGCGGCTTCGTGCCGCCGGGGACCTCGGCGGCCAGGACGGCCTCGAACGACGGGTCGGTGAGCAGCCGCGCCACCTCGTACTCGTCCTTGTACGCGGTCAGCCTGTGCAGCCCTCGGGCCACCGCCTCGCTGTAGTCACACCGCTCCCCCAGCGCGCGCTCGGCCCGCCAGGCCGCCATGACCACCGCCAGATAGCGCCGCGCGGTGCGGATGTCCTGGAAGTCGACGAGCTGCGTGGCCCGCACACCGGCCAGCCTGCGGGTCTCCCCGGCCAGCTCCCCCAGGTCCAGCCCGACCGGTAGCGGTGGCGGCTCGGCCGGGCCCGTCCCCCCGATACCGGCGGCGGCCGCGAACGCGTCCGGGTCAGCCACGGCCACCCGGCCCCACCGGAACGCGGCGACGTTGGCCGCCGTCGCGACCCCGTTCAGCTCGATCGCCCACTCCACCGCCTCCGCCGAGAACGGCAGTGCCCCGGCCTGGTAGGCGACCCCGACCAGCAGGAACGTCGCCGGCATGGCGTCGCCGAAGAGAACCCGCGCGGCAGCGGCAGCGTCCACCGCCACCAGCGACCCGCACGAGCTGGCGATCCGCGAGATCAGCGCATCGGCGTCCGGCCCGACCGCGGACGGGTCGCGCACCATCAACCCGGTGGGGACCGCGCCGGTGGACACCACTGCCGTTGTGCGGAGCCCCGCGCAGGCGAGGTTGCGGCCATCCGCGGCGACCAGCACGTCGAAGGCCAGGTAGCAGTCGGCCTGGGCGGGGCCGACCCGGTTCGCCGGCGCGAGTGCGGCCGTCGAGGCCGCCACCCGCAGGTGCGAGGTGACCGGGCCGGCCTTCTGGGACAGCCCGGTCTGGTCGACGCCGTGCACGGCCAACCCGTCGCGCACCGCGGCGCTGCCCAGCACCTGGTTGACCGTCACGATGCCGGTGCCACCGATGCCGGCCAGGAACACGTCGACAGTGCCGGCCGGCGGTTGCCAGTCCCGGTCGGTCATCTTCGGGGGCTCCGGCCGCTCGCGGGCCGCCGCCGGGCCGGCTGGAGCCTGCACCGTCACGAACGACGGGCAGTCACCGGCCAGGCAGCTGTAGTCGGTGTTGCACGAGGTCTGGTCGATCCGGGTCTTGCGGCCGTACTCGGTATGATGCGGCTGCACCGAGAGACAGTTGCTCTTCGTCCCGCAGTCGCCGCAGCCCTCGCAGACCGCCTCGTTGATCACCACCCGGGTCGGCCTGATCGGGATCTCACCGCGCTTGCGCAGCCGCCGGGACTCCGCCGCGCAGCGCTGGTCGTAGATCAACGCGGTCACCCCCCCGACTGCGGCCAGCGCCCGCTGTGCCTCGTCCAGTCGGTCGCGGTGCCACAGCTGGGTGCCGGGGGCCAACGCCTCCAGGTCCCGGTAGCGCTCCGGTTCGTCCGCACACACGATGATCTTCACGACGCCTTCGGCGGTGAGCTTGCGGGTCAGCGCCGGCACCTCCAGGCCGCCCTCGGCGTCCTGCCCGCCGGTCATCGCGACGGCCCGGTTGTAGAGCACCTTGTACGTGATCGACACCCCGGCCGCGACACACGCCTGCACGGCCAGCTGACCAGAGTGCGCAAACGTCCCGTCACCCATGTTCTGGAAGCAGTGCGCGGAGCCCTCGAGCAGCGCCACCTGGCCGATCCACTGCGCCCCCTCGCCGCCCATCTGCGTCAGCGAGGAGACGTTCGAACCCGGGCGGTCGACCATCGCCACCATGGCGTGGCAGCCGATGCCGCCGCCGTTGATCGAGCCCTCGGGCACCAGGGTGGAGCGGTTGTGCGGACAGCCCGAGCAGAAGTACGGCGTGCGAGCCACCGGCTGCAGTTCCAACGGTTGGCGGGGCGGGGTCGGCCGGACCAACCGGTCGGCCAGCTCCGGGCGCGCGGACAGCACCTGGCGCAGCGGACCGACCAGTGCGCCGGCGGTCAGCTCGCCGGACACCGGCACCAGCCGGGCGCCCAAGCTGTCCTGCGACCCGATCACCTCCGGCGCGTCGGTGAGCCGGTACAGCGCGTCGCGCACCGCCGACTCGACGAACTCGGTCTTCTCCTCCACCACCAGCACGGTGTCCAGCCCGGAGCCGAACCGGCGCATCAGCTCCCGCTCGATCGGGTGCACCGCGCCCAGCCGCAACAGCCGGATCCCGGCGCCGCGCACCGCGTCATCGTCGGCCAATCCGAGGTCGGCGAGCGCCTGCCGGACGTCGTGGAACGCCTTCCCACCGGCCACGATACCCAGCCAGGCAGCCGGGGTGTCGAGCTCGACGACGTTGATCGGGTTGGCCGCCAGGAACGCCCGCAGCATCGCCCAGCGCGGACCGTAGAGCTGTTCCTCGGCGGCGAGTGAGGCGGGCGGGATGAGCATCGGAGTCTGGGTGTAGCGCCACGGCCGGCCGTCCCATTCCAGCTCCGGCACGGTGATGTCCAGCGACCCGACGCTGCCATCCACCGTCCACACCCCGTCGGCCACGTCGGCGACGATCTTCATGCCGATCCAGATGCCGGACGCCCGGGAGGCGGCGACCGCGTAGCGGCCCAGCCGAACGATGTCCGCCGCACTGCCGGGATACAGCACCGGCAGTCCGTAGCCGGCCAGCGCCCGTTCGCTGATGCACGGGATGGTGGACGACTTGCACGCCGGGTCGTCGCCGGCCAGCACCAACACCCCGCCGCGCGGGTCGGCGCCGCAGATGTTGCCGTGCCGCATGGGGTCACCGGCGCGGTCCACCCCCGGCGCCTTGCCGTACCAGACCCCCACCGCCCCATCAACGGCACGGCGCCGCGCGGGGACCTCCACCTGGCTGCCCCAGATCGCGGTGGCGGCAAGCTCTTCGTTGATCGCCGGCACCAGCTTCAACCCGGCCGTCTCGACCAGCTCGGGGGCGCCGGCCAGGGTGCGGTCCAGCCCACCGAGCGGGCTGCCCTGGTAACCGGACACAAACGAGCACGTGCGTCGACCGGCCCGGGCGTCCGCCGCGTGCTGCTCCACCAAGAGCCGCCCAACGGCCTGCACTCCGGTGAGCAGGACCGGACCGGCGCCGGCCTGATAACGCTGCGCCAGCGAGAAGGACACCGGCGCCGCGGGGCGGGACGTCTCGGACTGCACACTCATGAATGACACTCTGCCTCAAGAATGCGGCACCTTAAGATGCGGCCTCTTCCAGTCCAGGACTCGGTCGGCCAGGGAGTTAGTCTTCGCGAGCAGGCCCAACCTGGAGATGCGGCGGCGGCCAGCCCGGCGAGTCTCCACGACGGACCACCGGCTGGCAGATCGGGCACCAGTAGAGGTTGCGGGTGGCCAGCTCGGCACGCTGCACCGAGGTGCCGCAGACCAGACAGTCCTGCCCGGCGCGCCGGTAGACATACACCTCCCCGCCGTGTCGGTCCTGACGCGGAGCGCGGCCGGTGACGGTCCGGCCATGCTCAGCCCGGACGGTGTCGATGCGACCGCGCTTGACACCGTCGCGCATCAGTTCGACCAGGTCGGTCCACATCACGTCCCAGCACTCCTGGGGCAACGACCGGCCCGGCAGCAACGGGTCGAGCCGGTGCCGGAACAGCAGCTCGGCCCGGTAGACGTTGCCGATGCCCGCGATCACGTCCTGCGACATCAACAGCACGGCCAGCGGTGAACGGGAGCGGGAGATTCGGCTCCAGGCCCGCTCCGGGTCGGCGTCGCGGCGCAGCGGATCGGGGCCAAGCCGGGCCCGGATCGCGGCCGTCTCGTGGTCGGTGATCAGCTCGCAGGCAGTCGGTCCGCGCAGGTCGGCGTAGTGGGTGGCGCCGATCATCCGCATCCGCACCTGACCTTGGGGCGGCTCGGCGGGGGTCGGCGCGGTGTGGAAGTTCCCGTACAACCCGAGGTGTACGTGCACCACCAGATCGGGGCCGTAGCGGTGGAACAGGTGCTTGCCGTGCGCGTCCGCGCGCTCCAACACGCGACCGTCGACCAGCTCGGCGGAGGTGGCGAACCGACCCTGCGGGCTGCTCACCGCCACCGGCGCCTTGCCGAAGCGCCTCTGGTGTGCCCGGGCCAGCCGGTGCAGTGTATGACCCTCGGGCACCGCTCTACCTCGGCGGCAGACCGACGATCTCGCCGGTGGCCTCGTAGTCGGCGAGCATCGCGATCCGTCGGGCGTGCCGCTCACCCTGCGAGAACGGGGTGTCCACGAACGCGTCGACGATGGCGGCTGCCTCTTCAGGCGTGTGCATCCGGGCGCCGAGGCCGACGACCTGGGCGTCGTTGTGCTCGCGGGCCAGCCGGGCGGTCTCCGGGCTCCAGGCCAGCGCCGCCCGGCAACCGGCGACCTTGTTCGCGGAGATCTGCTCGCCATTTCCGGACCCGCCGAGCACCACTCCCAGGCTTCCCGGGTCGGCCACCACCAGCCGGGCGGTTTCCAGGCAGTACGGCGGGTAGTTGTCGTCGGCGTCATAGCTGGTGGCTCCCACGTCCACGGCATCGACGCCGCGACCGCGCAGGTGCTCGAGCAGCTGCCCCTTCAGCTCGTAGCCGGCATGGTCGGACCCGAGGTAGACGCGCACACGGCTGATCCTGCCAAACCCCCCCAGTGGGCCGGGGTGCGGGTGCTGGGTGGAGCGCAGGGTCATCCAGCCACAGCGCGGGAGGCCGCCGAACACCACCCACAAGAAGATCAACTCGGCGGCGGCAGGCCCCTGAGCCGACCCCACACACCCAAGATCACCCGAACCCAGGGCTTGACTTCGACCTCATAGGCTGGTCAGCCCAGCTTCGACCCGACGGTTGTGCGCACCTCGCGGGCCTTGGCCGATGCGCGGTCGAGCTGCTTCGAAGACTCCTTCGACGCCCGGTCCAGCCGCTTGGCGGCCCGCTTGCCGGCCCGGCCGAGCTGCTTCGACGCCCGGCGGGAGGCCTGGTCGACCCGCTTCGCGGTGCGCTTGTGGGCCTTCTTCGCTGCCTTGCGTGCGTCCTTGACCGTCCTCGACCCGAGGGCCTGCTCCATGGCCTTCGAGCCCACGGCCTCGACGTCACCGAGCAGCTGCCCAGTGCGCTCCCCCACCCGCGAGGCCACCGGGGCCAACCGCTCCCCCACCCGAGAGGCGGCGTCGCGGCTGATCGACCCGGCCTGGCCGCCGGCCTTCGCCGCCGCCCCGGCCAGCTCACCGGTCAGCTCTCCGGCGCGTTCGGAGAGCTGCCCAAGCCCCTCCGTGACGTCCTGGTGGAACAGCTCGGCGGCGACCGCGCTGGTCCGGCGGGCCCGACGGGCCCGCCAAGCCAGTGACGGCTTGCCCTCGGTGTCGGCCGCAGCCAGCATCAGACCGCCGAGCAGAGCCAGGTTCTTCATGAAGTGGATCTCATCATTCATTCGCTGGTTCGGGTCGTCGATTTTCCAGAACTGGTGCCCGGACACCGTCGTTGGGATCAGTGTCGCGGCCAGCGCCGCCGACGACAGCCGGGGCATCTTGCCCAGCGCCAGCAGCACGCCCGCGCCGATCTTCACTCCGGCATCCACCCGTATCAGCGTCACGTTGGAGGGCGGGCCGGCGATCGGCGCGATCGCGGTGATCTGGTCGATGACCGGGGCGGCCATGTCGGCATGGGTCTTCGGATCACGCAGGGCGGCAATACCGCCTTGGATGAAGATTCCGGCGAGCAGTGGCCGGGCGATTCGGCGAAGCAGCATGCGTAGCGGCTACCCGATGCGGCCAATCCTCAAACTCGCTGATGGCCAGGCGGCAGGTGGAAGCCGCCGGTCGCGCGCTCCTAGGGCGTCCGCCAGGGGTCGAGCAGCCGCTGGCGCCCCACCTGCACCCGCGCCCGCGCCACGTCCCGGTAGCTGCGGTGGCCTCGACCGGGAAGGCCGCTCCGGGTACCGGTCGGCCCCAGCGGCCAAGGCTGCTTCCGCATCCGGTCTGCCCGCCGCCAGCGTGGCGAACACCTGGTCCGGGAACGATGGGTCACGTCCGTCACGCTGTCAGTGAACCACCGCTGCGCGGCGACAACGACACCGCTGACGCCTCGCTTCCAGCCCGACCCACCGAGGTGTCAGGCGAACGGGCAATGTCGTCCGCCACCCGGCCGCCGTTACAAGACTGCCCGTTCTGGGTGAATCCGGAGAAAAAGTGCAGCGCCGGCGGGGCGTCGTGCGATGAGTTCAGTGAAGCCGGTCGCATGCTGGCGCAGCATCACGGGGAGAGGGCTGAAGATGAACGAGAAGATCAGCACCGAAGGCGTCACGCAGGAGATGTTCGCTGTGCTTTACGGGCAGGAGTTGCCCCTGCTGACCCGCTGGAGCTACCGCGCTGACGACCCGTACGCGGTGATGATGTCGATCAGCCGTCCGAGCGGTCGGTGGATCGACTGGCTGATGGCACGCGATCTGGTCGTCGAGGGCATGCTCGCCCCCGCCGGTGTTGGCGACGTGCGGGTGGCACCTTTCTGCGACGACGAGTTCGACATCATCGAAGTCAAGATCGGCGACGACGAGGGCTTCGCCGCTCTGGAGTTCGACCGCGAGCTGATGGAGCGCTACCTGGCCGCCACCTTCGAGGTGGTCGCGCTTGGCGCGGAGTCCGACGTGATCGACGTCGCCGCGGCGATCGAGAAGATCACCAACAGCTGCCCCGGCTGAGTCGCGGCTGAACCTACGCTCGGCTCTGGGCCGGCAGGTCAGGTCGCGCGCCCATCGATCAAACCGCCGGCCCACTCCTGTGTCCGGAGGACTCCCCGATCCCTCCACAGCTCGGTGGCGCACCGGCCCTACAGTGGCCGCGAACCACTACACAGCGTGTTGCATGCCGCCCTGCGGTCTTCGAGAACTTTCCGCTACATCGCGAGTACGCCGGTGACGACGACAGCGCCGGCCATGTGCCGCGGTTTCGGGCCGAGGTGGACGGCCGCAAGCTGGAAGGGGTCGACATCCTGGTCAGCGACGCGGACGGATCACCGAGTTGACCGTGCTGGTTCGCCCGTACACGGCGGCGACGGCGCTGCAGGACCGAATGGTGGAGCTCCCCTCAGGCTGAAACCCGCCATCCGGCGCAAGAACAGACCGCTCATCGTTGCTACTCAGAGTGTGTCCTGCCTCTCATCTGGGATTTCCCTGATGAGCTGGGCCGATACGCCGAGGGGCGGTCTGGCCCTCGGCGGCGATGTTCCCTAAGCTGCCCGCACACATCACGATCCGACTTCGACACGAGGACGAGCTGGACTCCCCGACCAGCTCCCGGACCCCGACCGGTTGTCCTCGCGGAGAAGTTGCATCGCGGAAAGGGAATAGCTTTCGTGGCACGTCACCGCTCCCCAGGCGGCCGCTGCGTAGTTCCAGGCCACCTGCCTGAACCGCGCTCGGACCGCGCGCCGGTCGCCAGACGACACGGCCTGCCTGTCGTTGAGGCGACGGTAGTGATCGCCGCTGTCGGGCATGCCGGCCGTCCGCACCGCGCACCGGCCAAGTCACCCGTCCGCGCCAACACGGTCGTGGGGGCGACCGCCGCGCTGGGAGCTGTCGTCACCGGCAGCCTGATCGCGGCAGCCCATCCGGGATCGACGCGCAGCGTCGCCGACGCGGCCGGCATCAACCTCACCCCGACGGACCTGGCGAATGCCAGCCAGGCACTGGACTACCACCAGTCGGGCTCACACAAAGCCGCCTACAAGTCCGCCAACCTCGAATCCGGCTCGATGAGTACCGCGCTGCTACCGGTCGCCGCGCCGGGCGAGCACTTCGAGGCGTCCGACAAGCGCGATGTGGAGATGCTGCACAAGGCGGAGAAGCTGGCCATCGAGGCGGCCGCGGTCCATGCCGCCGCGTCCAAAGAGGCCTTCCTCCTTAGCGGTGGGGGCGGCCTGGACGACTGGATTCGGCTCGCGCTGGTGAAGATGGACATGTCGCAGTCGCTCGCCCCGAGCATCAGAGCGATCATCATGAAGGAGTCGCAGGGCAACCCGAGGGCGGTCAACCGGTCCGACAGCAACGCGTGGGCTGGGCGGCCGTCGCAGGGGCTGATGCAGACCATTCCGAGTACCTTCCGGGCCTACGTGCTCCCCGAGTTCGCGCACCTGCCGATCACCAACCCGGTCGCCAACATCACTGCGGGGGTTCGCTACATGGTGGCCAACTACGGTTTGCGCACCGTCCTGCACGGAGGCCGCACCGACGCGGCCGGCCGTTACCTCGGTTACTGACCCGCAAGCCGCTAGTGTCGTCAGCGGTCACACCTGACTGCCAACTGTCAGCCGGGAGACCGGACGCTGACGGGACACCAGGGAGCAAACGGACATGCGGCGGGATCTGTACGAGGCCGATCACGTGGCGTTCCGCGAGTCGGTGCGCGCCTTCCTGGCCAAGGAGGTCGTGCCGAACCTCGAGCAATGGGACGCGGCCGGTGTTGTGTCCCGCGAGCTGTTCGAGGTCGCCGGGCACAACGGTTTCCTCGGCATGGCGGTGCCCGAGGAGTACGGCGGCGGCGGAGTCGAGGACTTCCGGTTCAACGCGGTGCTCGGTGAAGAGGCCATCCGGGTCGGTGCCACGGCGGCAGGACTGGGGCTGACCCTGCACAACGACATCGTGCTGCCGTACTTCCTGGCGTACTGCAACGACGAGCAGAAGCGATGTTGGCTGCCCGGGATCGTCTCCGGTGAGCTGATCACCGCGATCGCGATGACCGAGCCGGGCATCGGGTCCGACCTGGCATCCATGTCCACCACCGCGATCCGGGACGGCGACCACTACGTCGTCAACGGCGCGAAGACGTTCATCACCAACGGTGTCAACGCTGACCTGGTGATCACCGCGGTCAAGACCGATCCGTCCCAGAAGCACAAGGGCATGAGCCTGATCGTGCTGGAGCGCGGGATGGCCGGCTTCGAGCGCGGCCGCAACCTGGACAAACTCGGGCAACACGCCCAGGACACCGCCGAGCTCTCCTTCACCGACACGCCGGTACCCGTCGAGAACCTGCTGGGAGACGAAGGCAAGGGCTTCACCTACCTGGTGCTGAACCTGCCACAGGAGCGGCTGTCGATCGCGGTTGCGGCGGTGGCCTCAGCGCAGATCGCGTTCGAGCAGACGCTGGCGTACGTCAAGGAGCGCAAGGCGTTCGGGCAGGCCGTCGGATCGTTCCAGAACAGTCGGTTCGTGCTCGCCGAGATCGCCACCGAGATCGACCTCGCGCAGAACTACGTCGATCGGGGCGTGCGGCTGCTCAACGCCGGCGAGCTGACCGCTGAGGACGCCTCCAAGGCCAAGTGGTGGTGCACCGAGCTGCAGGGCCGGGTGCTCGACCGCTGCCTGCAGCTGCACGGCGGCTACGGCTACATGACCGAGTACCCGATCTCCCGGGCGTACGCCGACGCCCGCATCACCCGCATCTACGGCGGCACCACCGAGATCATGAAGGAAGTCGTCGGCCGGGCCCTGGGCCTGTAGGAGTGGCTCACGTCCACCTCGGGCCCCGCACTCCCCTGCCTGCTCGTTCCTCTGAGCGGATGATCCACGGTTCGGTGCGAAAGCGGATCACTCGGGGTGGACCGGCCGCGCGCTGACGCCGGCGAAGTCCAGGGCGTCCGGCCAGGACATCTGTTGCATGATCAGGCGGCGGAACTTCATGATCTGGGCTGGTCGGTCGATGCTGATGCACCCAGTGATCCGGTCGCCGCGGCGGTAGAGCGCCAGGAACTTCTCCTCGCCCAGCTCCTGGCTGACCACCCGGATCTCGTCTGCCTTCGGGATGCCGACGAACTGGATGCGGTGGCCGTACCAGTCCGACCAGAAGTACGGCACCGCCGCCGGTGGCTGCGCCTCGGCGGGGTTGAGCGCGTTCTTCACGGCCAGGGAACCTTGCTCGGCGGCATTCGTCCAGTGCTCCAGACGCATCAGCTCACCGTCGAACAGCGTGTTGGGGAAGTGCGCCACGTCGCCGGCGGCGTACACCCCCGGTATCCCGGTGGCCAATGTCTCGTCGCAGACGATGCCGCCGTCCCGCTCGTGCAATGTGACGCCGGACCCCTTGAGCCACTCGGTGCACGGACTCACCCCCACCCCGACCACCACGAGGTCGGCCGGGATGGTCTCGCCATCGGCGAGCACGACGCCGGTGACCGTGCCGTCCCTGCTCGTCAGCTCGCTCACCTTCACCCCGCAGCGCAGGTCGGTGCCGTTGGCCCGGTGCAGCTCGGCGCAGGCGTGGCCCATCTCCTCGCCCACCGAGCGCACCAGCGGCACCGGCAGCGCCTCCAGGATGGTCGCCGGGAGACCCCGCTTGCGGGCCCCGGACGCCACCTCCGAACCGATGAACCCGGCGCCCACCACCACGGTGCGGGCACCGGCGTCCAGGGCGGCCCGGATGGCGACCGCGTCGTCCAGCGTGCGCAGGCAGTGCACCCCCGCCAAGTGGTCGGTACCCGGCAACGTGCGCGCTGCCGCCCCGGTGGCGATCACCACGGCGTGGTACTCCAGCTCCTCACCGGTGCTCAGGCCGATGACCTTGCGCTCGGGGTCCAGGGAGGTGGCCCAGGTGCTCAGCCGCAGGTCGACGTCGAGCTCGGTGCGCAGCTCATCCTCGGTGCGGAAAACCGTCGTCGCCGGTTCCGCGTCGTCCAGGTATGCCTTCGACAGCGGTGGCCGATCGTAGGGCAGATGCGGCTCGCCGCCGACCATGGTCAGTGGGCCTTCGTAGCCGATCTTTCGGGCGGTCTGTACGGCTCGCAGTCCGGCCAGCGACGCACCGACCACCACCAGACGCATCCGCACGCCTCAGTCCTCGACGATCGACAAGGCCGCGGTCGGACACGACTCCACGGCTACCTCCGCCTCCGCGCGCTGGGCCTCACTCGGCATGGCGTTCAGTAGGACCAGCGAACCGTCGTCCTGCACCTCGAAGAGGTCCGGCGCCTCTGCTTCACACATGCCCAGCCCGGTGCACTTGTCGCGATCGACCACGATGCGCATCTGCGCTCCTCTACTGCTCCGCAGTGAACCTGAAGGGCATCCGCTTCACACCACGCATGAAGTTGGCGCCCAACAGCTCGGGCTCACCGGCCTCGAAGTCTGGAACTCTAGTCAACAGCTCGTGAAAGAGCGCACGCAGCGCGCTCCTCGCGAGCTGGCTGCCCAGGCAGAAGTGACTACCGCCACCACCGAACCCGACATGTGGGTTCGGATCGCGGGAGAGGTCGAACCTCTCCGGGTCGTCGAACACCTCGGCGTCGCGGTTGGCCGACGGGTGGAACAGCACCGCCGATCCGGCCGTCGTAGTCCGCGCGCAGCCAGTCCCGCTGTTCGGGGAACTCAGTCATCGCCTTCACGGTGAACGTGAGTTGTGTTTGGTGGTGTCAATACCGGCAGCGCCCGGACCTCCTCGATGCGGGCCTTGGGATCGGCGTTCGCTAGCGGGCCTGAGATCCGGGCGGAGGAGATCCGGTTGCCGCCCGGCGGGTCAGTCGGCTTGCGCACCGAGATCGGGATCGCAATCGGGATCGCCTCGGGCACCGACGCCGCCATCGCCTCGTGGTAGCGCCGGTAGCCTCCGAGCAGCGCGGCCAGGTAGGCATCGTTGATGGAGCCGCCGGCCGCCTTTCCGGCCGCCTTCAGGTCGGCCACCGGGACGTCCAGCGCGGCGAACCGCCAGGTCAGGCTCCGTCTGGCCAGCAGCGGAGAGCCGACGGCGTCGGGCGGGATGAGTACCCGGCGCAGCGACTGCCCGTAGCGCAGCACCCCCTTCGGGTCACGCTCTCTTCGGTACCCCGACGGACCTGGCCCGGTTCGAGGCCGCTGAGCCCCCTGCGACCTGCGATGATGTCTTGTATGGAGATCGACTTCTGTGCCTAACTTAACGGCATTGGTGCCGAACCACGTCACGCCAATGGGCGTCTTGAAACTTCGATCTTCGAGCAGGCGGATGAGGTGCCGCGGTGGATCGTGGCCCGCCAGCCCATCGGCCGCGTGGTTGCATCGATGTATGCAGGCAAGACCGGTGAGCTACCCACTCAGTCGGTGGGTGGGTACCCGTGTCATGGTGGACTCGGCGGGCAGTCCGTATCGTCTTCAACTGCCATGAGCACCTTCAGCGCCACGTCTGCGCGCACCCCGCGAGAGGCCCCGAGGGTCGGGGCGTATCGGCGTGGCTCCCGGGTGCGCACCACCCGGGCCGGCACCTGGTTCCCTGCGGTCGGCCCCGACGAGGAGCCGGCCGGTCTGCTGTTGCTGCACCCCGCGGTCAAGCCCGGCGTGCTGCTGCGCACCATCGGCCGGTTGGCGGAGCTGGCTCTGCCGGGCGTCCTGCCGATGCTGCCAGACCTGGTCGACCAGGCCGGCCGAGACTGGTTGGTCGCCACCACCTCGGCGACTCCCACACTGGCTGACCTGCTCGACGACGGCTCGCACCGCACTGCGGGCAACGCCGCCGCGCTGCTGTCCGACGTCGCCACCACGCTGATCGAGGTGCACGCGGCCGGCCTGGCCCACGGAGCGGTCGGAGCGCAGGCTGTCGTGCTCGGGTCGGAGGGCACCGCACTGCTCGCTGACTGGGGTACCGACGGGCAAGCCAGCCCGGAGGGCGACCTGGCCGCCTGGAACGAGCTAGCGGAGCTGCTCGTCGAGCGTTGGTGCATCGATTCGGCCACCGCCGCCGCCGGGCTGGCCCGCGCGGTGCACATGGCCGGGCACCCCGGTCCGGGCGGTACGCTTCGGGGCGCGCTGGATCAGTTGCGGGAGCTGGCCCAACAGGCCCAGCGGGACGTTCTCGCTGAGGCCGCCGTTCGACCGATAGCCCCGGCGCGCCGCCGTCGCCCCCCGAATCCCGCGCCTGCGCGCCCATTCATCGACTCCGGGGACGCCGCACCGCCGGTCCTCGACGTCCGGCCCACCCCGTTCCCAAGCGCCCCGCCCCGGCCCACCCCGTCCCCACGCGCCACGCCCCGCAAGGGCATGTTGCCAGCCTCTCAGAGG
>JALYVZ010000265.1 GCA_030852965.1 Actinomycetota bacterium
GGTCGGGGACGCGGCGGCCCGGGCCTCGCGGAACGCCACGTCGAGGGTGTCGTCGCCGGCGCCATCTTCGACCCCCGAAGCCTGCCGACGTCGGGACGGCCGGCGCAGCCGGACCGCGTCAGGCGCGGTCGGCGCGAGATCGGGCAGTAGCTGCAGCCCGTCGGCCTCGGGATCTCCGCTCGCCTGGCCGTCAACTCTGCGGCCGAACAGTCCACGGATCCGGCCCGGCAGCGCCCGGACCGGCGTTGCGAGCAGCAGCAACAGTCCGTACAACGAGATCAGGACCAGTACCGGCGCCGACACCCAGCCGGTCAACCCGACGGTCAACGGCATACCGGCCACATAGCCGAGTGCACCGCCAGCGTGCCGCCAAGCGGGCAGCTGCATCGGCGCACCGGCCAGCACATGGGTCAGTCCGAGGCCGCCGAGAGCGAACAGCAGGGCGCCGAACACAACCCCCGGCCGGGTCTCCGGGGCCGGTGGGGTGCCCATCAGATACAGACCGACGCCCACCATGAGCAGCGGCAGCGGGTATGCCGCTGCACCGACCACCGTGGTCAACGCGATCTGCACACCCCGCCCGACGGGGCCACCGGCGTCGAACCACACCCCGGCGCCGACGATCACCGCGAGCCCGATGAGCACCAGCGCAAGACCGTCGCGGCGGTGCGCCGGATCGATCTCAGCGATTCGGCGTAGCCCGGCGCGCAGCGCCCGGTACAGCTTGCCGAGCAGGTGGATGACGTCCTTGGGCGGGCCGGCGGTGGGGCGTCGGGCCGGTGCGCGACGAGCGGCGGATTGCCGACCCCGGGTGCTGGTGGTCCGCCTGCCCGTGGTCGATCGTCCCGCCATGTCTGACACGGTAACCCGTACAGGAGTCGAAATGGCGGAGGCGAACCCGGCCCGGCGCCGCCGTTCAGACTCCGATCACGGTGGGCACGATCATCGGTCGGCGGCGGTAGGTGTCAGCAACCCACCGTCCGGCCACCCGACGCACCGCCTGGGCGATCCGGTGGTGGTCGGTGACGCCCTCGACCTCGAGGCGGGACAGTTCGTTCTCGATCAGCGGCACCACCGCGCGCAGCGCCTTCGGGTCGTCGGAGAACCCGCGTCCGGACACCGTCGGCGCGGCGATTGCCTTCCCGGTGGTGGTGGACATCGCGATGGTGATCGCGATGAAGCCGCCTTCTCCGAGCACCAGCCGGTCGCCCAGGGTGCTCTCGCCGATGTCGCCGACCGACAGCCCGTCGACGTACACCCGGCCCACCTCGACGCGCCCGGTCACCGTCGCCCGGCCGTCCACGAGGTCGACGACCACGCCGTCCTCAGCGAGCACCACGTTCTCCTCGGGCACCCCGGTCTTGATCGCCAGTGCAGCGTTGGCCCGCAGGTGGCGCCATTCGCCGTGTACCGGCATGACGTTGCTCGGGCGCACCGCGTTGTAGAGGAACAGCAGCTCACCGGCTGGCGCGTGGCCGGACACGTGCACCTTGGCGGTGCCCTGGTGCACCACCCTGGCGCCCAGCCGGGTCAGCCCGTTGATCACGCCGAACACGGCGGTCTCGTTGCCCGGGATCAGCGAGCTGGCCAGGACCACGGTGTCGTCCGGCACGATCCGGACCTGGCGGTGCTCGCCGCGCGCCATTCGGGACAACGCGGACAACGGCTCCCCCTGCGAGCCGGTGGAGACCAGCACCAGTTCGTGGTCGGGCAGCTTGACGGCGTCGTCCAGTTCGACGAGCAGCCCGTCGGCCACCTTGAGCAGGCCCATGTCGGCGGCCAGGCTCATGTTGCGCAGCATCGAACGCCCCACCAGGCAGACTTTGCGGCCCCGGGCGGCCGCGGCATCGAGCACCTGCTGCACCCGGTGCACGTGGCTGGCGAAGCAGGCCAGGATGATCCGCTGCGGGGAGGCGTCGAACACCCCCTCCAGCACCGGCCCGATCTCCCGCTCGGCGATCACGAAGCCGGGCACGTCGGCGTTGGTGGAGTCGGACAGCAGCAGGTCGACGCCCTCGTCGCCAAGCCGGGAGAAGCCGGCCAGGTCGGTGAGCCGACCGTCCAGTGGCAGCTGGTCGAGCTTGAAGTCACCGGTGTGCAGCACCAGCCCGGCCGGCGTACGGATGGCGACCGCCATCGCGTCCGGGATGGAGTGGTTCACCGCGAAGTACTCGCACTCGAACGCCCCGTGCAAGCTGTGCTGACCCTCCCGGACCTCACGCATGTGTGGGGTGAGTCGGTGCTCCTTGCACTTGGCCGCGACCAGCGCGAGGGTGAACCTGGATCCCACGATCGGGATGTCCGGGCGCATCCGCAGCAGGAACGGGATGGCACCGATGTGGTCCTCGTGGCCGTGCGTCAGGATCAGCGCGTCGATGTCGTCGAGGCGGTTCTCGATGGCCCGGAAGTCGGGCAGGATCAGGTCCACGCCGGGCGAGTCCTCGGCGGGGAAGAGCACGCCGCAGTCGACGATGAGCAGCCGCCCGCCGTACTCGAACACGGTCATGTTGCGGCCGATCTCACCGATGCCGCCGAGCGCGACGATGCGCAGGCCGCCTTCTGGCAGCTTCGGTGGAGCGGTGACAGGCAGCTCGGGGTTGGACTCCGGTTCGGCCGGTCTGGTGGATCGGCGGGAGCTCTGGGTAGGACGATTCACAGGTCAACAACTTTCGCGGCCGGCTCGAAGTCGGCCATTTGTCATGTCGCCGGCGGGTAAGGCGGCGACGGGCTCAGGGCGCGCCAGCTCGGGATTCGGACGTGGCGCGCGGGCGCCGCCCTAGTGAGGGGCGCGCATCAATACCCATCGTACCGCCGCGGCGGTACGATGGGTATTGCGTAGGACCGCATGGCGGCCTCGGTGATCCCGCTCAGCGGACCGATCAGGATGCCGGGCGAGGCCAGCGGCTGACGAGAGCGCGGCCCGCTCCCCCGATGCGAGCCTCATCCCTCGCTGACCAGCGGGCTGGAGGCGATCTCGGAGCCGTCGGTGAGCATGGCGATCTCGAAGTCGGCGAACACGTTCGGCACCTCGGCCCGCAGCTGACGCAGGCATTCGATCGCCAACTCACGGATCTCCACGTCAGCGTGCTCGGTGGCGCGCATCGCGATGAAGTGCCGCCAGGCCCGGTAGTTGCCGGTGACCACGATCTTGGTCTCGGTGGCGTTGGACAGCACGGCACGGGCCGCCTGGCGGGCCTGCTTGCGGCGCAGCATGGCGTTCGGCTCGTCGGCGAACCGGTGCTCAAGGCCGGTGAGCAGCTGGTCGTAGGCCTTCTCGGCGGCCTCGCTGGCCTCGACGAACACCGCGTGCAGCTCCGGGTCGTCGGCGATCACGTCGGGCTCGACGACTGCCGAGCCACGGCCGGGGACGTACCGCTGGGACAGCTGGGAGTAGGAGAGGTGCCGGTGCCGGATCAGCTCGTGGGTGAGCGAGCGGGACACCCCCGTGAGGTAGAAGCTGACGGTGCCGTGCTCGAGCACCGAGAGGTGGCCGACCTCAAGGATGTGGCGCAGGTAGCCGGCGTTGGTCGCGGTGGTCGGGTTCGGCTTCTTCCACGACTGGTAGCAAGCTCGGCCGGCGAACTCGGCGAGCGCCTGCCCGCCGTCCGCATCGGTCTCCCACGGCACGTCCGGTGGCGGCAGGAACTGTGTCTTGGCGACCAGCTGGACCTTCAGACGGACGGTGTCAGCCATGCGTCGCAGCCTAGCCGCGGCGCCCGACAGAAGTACCCCCACCCGCCACGCCATCAAATTGATGCTTGCATGACGTCAGAAATGACGCCATAGTGGCGTCATGGATGTCACGCCCTACGTCACTTCACTGCGCGAGGACCTCCTCGCGGCGGCCGCGGCCGGTGACGAGCAGACCCAGCGCACCGCCGCACTGCTGGCCGCCGCGATCGAGCCGGCCGCCCGGTTGAACCTGCTGCATGCGCTGACGGACTTGGCCGGTGAGGTCACAGAGGCACTCGGCGATGAACGAACCGTCGAGGTCCGACTGGACGGTCGGCAGGTACGGGTCGCGCTGACCGAGCCCGCCCAGCCGTCGGGCCAGGCTCTGCCGCCACCGTTCGACCCGGAGAGCGCGGCGGGTGATGTGAGCAGAATCACGCTGCGACTGATGGAGCAGCTCAAGAACCACGCCGAACAGGCAGCCAGTTCGCAGGGCGTGTCGCTGAACTCGTGGATCTCGCAGGCCGTGCAAGGCGCGCTGTACGGCCAACGGTCCTCGGGCAAACGCGACCGGGACCGCGGTCGGTCGCGCGACAACGAGCACCGCCTTCGCGGCTGGGTACAAAGCTAAAGAGGAAGGACGACCCATGAACGAAGTATCGACCGACGACACGACCCGCACCGAGACTTGGCCCTGCGATGGCGCGGCCGAGCTGGACCTCGCGGTTGAGGTGGGACGGCTGGAGCTGACGCTGACCGAGGCCGCCTCGACGGTCGAGGTGGAGCTGCGGGCCGGGCCGCTGGGCGGGACGGCGTGGAACCAGGGGTTGCCCGGCCTGCTCAGTTGGCTGGGCGGGGGAACCGGGCAGGCCTCGGTGCGGGTCGGTGGCCGGAGCTTCCCGTTCGGCGGCGACCTGGACCTCGGTGAGCTGCTCGGACGGGACCTGGGCCAGGAGGCCGTTCGGGCCGCCGAGGTCAGCTGGTCGGAGTCGACGCGACGGCTGGTGGTGCGCTCGTCGAGCACGATGCCGCTGCGCCTGGTGTCACTTGTGGTGACGGTGCACGCGCCGGCGCGGTCCCGGCTGACGCTGCGCACCGGGTCTGGCGACATCACCGTGACCGGGCGTG
Source organism: Actinomycetota bacterium (assembly GCA_030852965.1). GTDB lineage: Bacteria > Actinomycetota > Actinomycetes > Mycobacteriales > Pseudonocardiaceae > Pseudonocardia. The sequence goes on from JALYVZ010000265.1 coordinate 4,801, forward strand.
CCGGTGACACGTCCGTGCGGACCGGTTCCGGTGACCTCCGGCTCGATGCGGTCGACGGGGACGCCGAGCTCACCACCGGCAGCGGCACCGTCAGCGCCGGCGCCATGCGCGGACGCACCCGCGCGAAAACCGGTTCTGGGAACCTGTCCCTGGCCAACCTCGGCGGGCCGGGTGAGGTGAAGGTCGGTAGCGGCACCGTACGGCTCGGCGGCGTCCATGCTGATCTGCGGGCCACCACCGGCTCTGGAGACCTGCTGATCGAGGATGCCGAGGCGGGTCGGTTGCAGCTGAGCACCGGCTCCGGAGACCTGCGGGTCGGCGTGCACGCCGGGGTGACCGCCGCGCTGGACCTCACCTCCAGCTCCGGGCGGGTCCGCAGCGAGCTGGACGTTCGGGACGGTTCTCCGGCCGGGGCGCCCACCCTGGTCGTACACGGGCGCACCGGCAGCGGAAATGTGCTCGTCAGCCGGGCGGCGAGCTGACCCGCAGCGCGACGGCGAGCGGGCCGGCCAGCTCACCCCGCTGCCCGACCACCACGTCGTCTAGCTCCAGCCAACCCGCCATCAGCCACAGTTCGGCGGCAAGCTCGACCGCCACCCGGGCCACCGGCACTCCCGGCTCGACGAACGCACCGGGCACCCGCAGCACCCGATCCTTGCGGTCGGCCTTGAGATCCACCCGCGCCACCAGCGCATCGTCGAGCAGGAACGGGAAGACGTAGTAACCGTGCTGGCGCCGGGGCTCCGGAGTGTAGATCTCGATCCGGTAGCGGAACCCGAAAAGACGCTCGGTGCGGGCCCGCTCCCAGATCAGCGGGTCGAACGGGCACAGCAGCGCCCGCGCCCGTACCGCACGCGGTACCCGGACGGCGTGATGGCGGTAGGCCGGAACCCGCCAGCCGGCCACCTCCACCGGCTCCAGCTCGCCGGCCGCCACCAGCTCGGCCACCGCCGCCCGGCTCCTCGCCGGCCCGAGC
>JALYVZ010000266.1 GCA_030852965.1 Actinomycetota bacterium
GCCCACGCCGGCCCAGATACCGATGGCCCTGGCCTGCTCGGCGCGCCGGGGAAACGCGTTGCCGACCACGGCCAGCGTGCCGGGCAGCAGCAGCGCCGACGCCCTGCAGGACCCGGGCGCCCACGAGCACCTCGATGGTCGGCGCGAGGCCGCAGCCCAGCGATGCAACCCCGAACGTGACCAGCCCGGTGAGCACGACCCGGCGGTGCCCGCGTGCGTCACCGATGGTGCCACCGGCCAACATCAGGCAGGCCAGCGCCAGGGCGTAGCCGTCGACCACCCACTGCAGCCCGGCCACCCCGGCGTGCAGCCCGGTGTCGATCGAGGGCAGCGCCACGTTGACTATCGTGACGTCGAGCAACACCAGGAAGTAGCCGACACACATCACCAACAACACGAACCTCGGAGAGGCGGCGGCTCTCGGGTCCGGGGTGTCGTGGTCGGACCGGGATGTCTCAGTGCAACTCATCTGCTCCATTCTGGTGCCGGAGTCGTTCGGTGGGCGCCGAAGCGTCATCCGGCTACCGTCGAGTCGTGTCAATCAACCAGATGCCGGCGAACGAGGGCGACGCCGACATCGCCAGTGTGGCCGCCCTCATCGGGGACCGGTCGCGTGCTCGGGTGCTGATGGCGTTGCTCGACGGTCGGGCGCTGTCGGCGAGCGTGCTGGCCGTCGAGGCCGGCGTCACGCCCTCGACGGTCAGCGAGCACCTCACCCGGTTGTGTCAGGCGAACCTGCTCAGGGTGCGGCGCCAGGGCCGCGCCCGATACTTCCGGCTGGCCAGCCCCTCGGTGGCCGAGGCGCTCGAAGCGCTCGCCCGGATCGCGCCACCCGAGCCGATTCGCTCGCTGCGCCAGGGCACCAGGGCACACGCCCTGCGCCGGGCCCGGACCTGTTACGACCACCTGGCCGGGCGGCTCGGGGTCGCGGTGATGGCGGCGCTGCTCGACCGCGAGCTGCTCACCGGCGGCGACGGCGGGCACGACCCGGACACCGCCCGCCGGGACCGCCTGTCGGCGCCCGGGATCGACCTGGCCTACCGGCTCACCCCCACCGGACGCCGGGAGCTCGTCGACCTCGGCCTCGACCTGGACGCGGTCAGCCGCCACCGCCCGGCGATCCGATACTGCGTGGACTGGTCCGAGCAACGACACCACCTTGCCGGGCCGCTCGGGACGGCCCTGACCAGCCGTCTTTTCGAGCTCGACTGGATCCGACGCACCGAACGGCGGCGGGCCGTGCTGGTCACCGAGCTGGGCCGTCGCGGCTTGTGCGACACCCTCGGGGTGCCCCCGCACTGGGATCGATGCTGAGTCGAGCGCAAGCAGCTGTTTGACGAGGAACTGCTCGGCGACGACCATCTGCCGCAGACGTGGTTCCGCTCGGCCCGCTGGCGGACCGAAGGCAGAGTGCGGAGCCGACGGCAGACTGAGGAGTGCACAATGACGGTGTCGCCGATCTTCGAGGCCCTCGAGTCGGAGGTTCGCGGGTACTGCCGAAGCTGGCCGGTCACCTTCGACACCGCCGTGGGCTCCCGGATGACCGACGCGGACGGCCGGTCCTACCTGGACTTCTTCGCCGGTGCGGGCGCGCTGAACTACGGGCACAACAACCCCGCGCTGAAGCAGCCGCTGCTGGACTACCTCGCCAGGGACGGCGTGGTGCACTCGCTGGACATGCACACCCAGGCCAAGGCCGAGTTCCTCGAGACGTTCTCCGAGCTGATCCTCAGGCCCCGCGGCCTGGGCTACAAGGTGATGTTCCCCGGTCCCACCGGAACCAACGCCGTCGAGGCCGCGCTCAAGCTGGCCCGCAAGGTCTCCGGCCGTCCCCAAATGATCAACTTCACCAACGCCTTCCACGGCATGACGCTCGGCTCGCTGGCCGTCACCGGCAACGCCAAGAAGCGCGCCGGGGCCGGGATCCCGCTGGTGCACGCCACCCCGATGCCGTTCGACAACTTCCTGGGGGGCAAGACCCCCGACTTCGTCTGGTTCGAGCGCCTCCTGGACGACGCGGGCAGCAGCCTGAACGCGCCGGCCGGCGTGATCGTCGAGACGGTGCAGGGTGAGGGCGGGCTGAACGCCGCCAGGGTGGAGTGGCTGCAGGGCCTGGCCGACCTCTGCCGCCGGCATGGCCTGCTGCTGATCGTCGACGACGTGCAGATGGGCTGCGGGCGTACGGGGCCGTTCTTCAGCTTCGAGATCGCCGGCATCGAGCCGGACATCGTCTGCATCTCCAAGTCGATCAGCGGCTACGGGCTGCCGATGGCGCTGACCCTGTTCAAGCCCGAGCACGACCTGTGGAGCCCTGGCGAGCACAACGGCACCTTCCGCGGCCAGTGCCCCTCGTTCGTCACCTCCGCCGCCGCACTGCGGCACTACTGGTCCAACGACGCGCTCCAGCTCGCCACGAAGGCCAAGAGCGAGAAGGTCGAGTCCGCGCTGCAGGCCATCGCCGGGTCAACTCCCGGGGTGCACGTCAAGGGTCGGGGTCTGGCGTTGGGCCTGAGCTTCGCCGAAGCACCGCTGGGCGACAAGGTTGCGGCCGCCGCGTTCGAGCGCGGGATGCTGATGGAGACCGCCGGCCCGAAGGACCAGGTAGCCAAGCTGATGCCGGCGTTGACCATCACCGACGACGAGCTGGACGAGGGCTTGGAGATCCTGGCCGATGCGGTGCGGAGCGTGACCGGTTGATCGTTCGCGCGCTGGCGGAAATCACCGACAACCGAGCCCGACGCGCAGGACCGGAAGGCGTCATGAGCGTCCGCCCGCCGAGCTCAACCTGACGCAGCTTCGATCATGTTCGATCCTGCGTCAGGTTGAGTTGATCACGGCGGGGCGGGGCGGGTTCCGGGACCGGGTCCAGTCGGGAGGGTGGCGCTCACCGCAACGGGGTTCCGATCACGTACGGCACAGATCACGTACGGCACAGATCACGGATACGGCACAGTGGTGGGGTGGCTCGGCGGGAACCTGACGAATCGGCGCCGTCACTGACCGAGCTGCTCGGAGGCCGCACGGGCCTGCTGGATGCCGCTGGGCCGGCGGCCGCGTTCGTCGTGGGTTGGGCGCGCAGCGGCGGAGACGACTCCAGGGCGGCCCTGTGGTGGGGTGCTGGTGCGGGGGTGGCGGCGGGCCTGCTGCTGGCCGGCTATCGCTGGTCCACCGGTCGACGTCCGGCGGCGGTGCTGCTCGGGTTGCTGGGGGTGGTGCTCGCCGCGGCGGTGGCGCTGCGTACCGGTCGGGCCGCCGACTTCTTCCTGCTGCAGATCGCCTCGAACGCGGCCAGCGCGCTGGTCTGGGCGGTGTCCATCCTGGTCCGCTGGCCACTGCTCGGGGTGGTCGTCGGGTTGACGTTGGGGCAGCGGTTCCGGTGGCGCTCGGATCCCGACCTGGCCAGGGGCTACCGGCGGGCCAGTTGGCTGTGGGTGGGGCAGTACCTGGCCCGGCTGGCGGTGTTCGTGCCGCTCTACCGGGCCGACCAGGTGTTCGCGCTGGGCGTCGCCAGGGCGTTGACATGGATGCCATTGCTGGTCTGTGTGCTGGCTTCCTGGCCGCTGGTGCGCAGTGCGCTGCCGCCGGACCATCCGGGCATCCGGCACCCTCGTTCATCGTCACGGTGAGTCGGCTCACGATGTGGCCGGGCGGGGCATCTTTGGGCCGGACCGAACGTCCTAGCTATCAGTCCACTCGTCCGACGACCCCCCGTGGAGACATGACTGACAAGCTCGAACACCAGCCGGATACCCGTTCTGACCTCGGCGGTGATGCCGTTCCCCGCCCGCTGCCCGTCTCCAGAGCCGCCGAGCTGAGCACCAGCAAGGTGCTCGCCGGCGGCATGGCCGCGGCGACCTCCGCCGTGGTGGGCTCGCACTACGGCGTGCTGGGCACCGTCGGTGGTGCCGCGGTCGGCTCCGTCGTCACCACCGTGGGCGCCACCATCTACCAGCGCACGCTGGAACATGCCCGGGACCGGGTCGCCCGCCGGATGCCCCATTCGGCCGCACCGCGGCAGCGGACGGTCGCCGCGGTTGGCCGGCTACCGCTGCGCCGAGTGTTGCGGGTGTCCCTGATTGGCACCTTGCTGATCTTCGGCCTGGCGTTGGGCGTGGTCACCGGCATCGAGTGGGCCAAGGGCTCGCCCCTGTCCGGTGGTAGCGGTGGCACCAGCCTGGGTCATGTGTTCACACCTCAGGCGGCCGACGCGCGCCCGATCCCGCCGTCGCTGATCCCGCCGTCGCCGGTCCCGCCGCGTCCGGTCGAGCCGGAACGTGCCGCGCCGACCGCCTCCTCGCAACCGGAGCGCTCGGTGATACCGTCGCTGGTCCCCACCACGCCGAAGGACCGTGTCCAGCCACCGTCGGTGTCGATCACGCCGAGTTCCCCGCTGCCGCTGCCCACGATCGGGTCCCCGCGCCGTTGAGCGGTGCCAATCCCGCCAACCGGTCGGCCAGCGCACGGGCGGCCGCTTGCGGGTCGTCCGCCTCGGTGATCGCGCGCACCACCACGATCCGGCTGGCCCCGGCGGCCAGCACCTGCTCCAGCCGTTCCGGGCGGTCGATGCCGCCGATCGCGTACCAGGCTCGCGCGTTCTTCGCGTTCCCGGCCACCGCCCGGATGAGGTCCAGCCCGGGGGCCGGACGGCCCGGTTTGGTCGGCGTCGGCCAAACCGGGCCGGTGCAGAAGTAGTCCACGCCGGGTTCCTCGGCCGCCGCCGCCGCCTCGTCTGCCGCGTGCGTGGAACGGCCGATCACCGGTTCGTCGCCGACTATCCGGCGGGCCAGCGACACCGGTAGGTCGTCCTGCCCGAGGTGCAGCACGTCTGCCCGCACCGCGTGCGCGATGTCCGCCCGGTCGTTCACCGCAAGCAGCGCCCCGTGTCGGGCGCAGGCCTCGGCCAGCACCTCGAGCGCGGCCAGCTCCTGCTTGGCCTCCAGGGGCGGGCCGCTGTCGGACTTGTCCCGCAGCTGCAGGATGTCCACCCCACCGGCCAGTGCGGCGTCGGCAAACTCAGCGAGATCTCTCCGGTCGCGGCGGGCCCCCGTGCACAGGTACAGCCGGGCATCGGCGAGCCGGGAGCGCAGCGCGGCGCCGTCGAGATCAGGCATGGGCCGACACTATCGGCCGGAACGCGTATGGTGGTCGATGGTTGCGCACGCGAGCCCGGGCTCGCGTGTGCGGGAGATGAGCGTGAACACGGCAGAGCTCGCGGTCGTCGGGGCCGGTGTGATCGGGCTGAGCTGCGCCTGGCGGGCCGCGCAGGCCGGGTGGCGGGTGACCGTGGTCGATCCGGCGCCGGCGTCTGGGGCGTCCTGGGTGGCCGGCGGCATGCTCGCCCCGGTCACCGAGGCCTGGCCCGGCGAGGAGCCGCTGCTGGAGTTGGGGTTGTCGTCGTTGGATCGTTGGCCGGGTTTCGCGGCGGCGCTGGCAGCCTTCGCGGGGGTGCCGGCGGGGTTGCGGAGCGAGGGCACCGTGGTGGTGGCCACCGGCGCCGGCGACCGGGCCGAGCTGGACGAGCTGGCTTCGTTCCTCGCGGGCCTCGGTCGGGAGGTGGAGCGGGTCACCGCTCGGGAGCTGCGCCGGCTGGAGCCCTCGATCGGCCCGGACGGCCGCGGCGGCCTGTCCGTGCCCGGCGATCTCGCGGTGGACAACCGGGTGCTGCTCGGCGCGCTGCGGGCCGCCGCCGACCGGGCCGGGGTGTCGTTCGTGACCGTCGCCGCCCGGCAGGTTTCTGGTGGCCGAGTGTCGCTGGTGGACGGCGGGGAGCTGGCC
>JALYVZ010000070.1 GCA_030852965.1 Actinomycetota bacterium
GGACTGCGCCGTCGACGCTCGACTGGCCGCCGCCGGCGGTCCGGCCTGGGACCATGCCGGGTTCGCCGCGCTGTCGGCCACCGTGTCGGCCGAGCTGCGGGGCGCGTTGGCGGATGTGGTCCGCGCGGTTGTCGAGGTGCTGCAGGCCGCCACCGAGGTGCGGGTCCGGTTGGCCGACGTGAGCGGTCCCGGGCTCGCGCCGTCCCTGGACGACGTCCGCTCGCAGGTGGGGGCGCTGGTGTACCCGGGTTTCGTGACGGCGATCGGCGCGTCCCGGCTGACCGATCTGACCCGTTACCTGCGCGCCGCGTCTCGCCGGCTGGAGACGTTGCCACAGCAGCCCACCCGGGACCGGGAGTGGATGGGCCGGGCGCAGGCGGTGCGCGAGGCGTACCAGGAGCTCTTGGCGTCCCTGCCGCCGGACCGGCGCTCGGCCAACGCCGTGTGCGAGATCCGCTGGATGATCGAGGAGCTGCGGGTCAGCTTCTACGCCCAGAACCTGGGCACCCGGTACTCCGTATCCGAGAAACGCATCTACCGAGCCATCGACGCCCTGCTCCCCTGACTCAGCGACGCGGTACCGCTTGCAGCGAGGGTTCGGATCCCCCCAGCCGCGCCAACCGCCGGGCGCTCTCCCGTTCGATCAACGCGCGCAACGCCTCACGGACCAGAGCCGTTCTCTCCATGGTGCCGGTCAGGCGTTGCGCTTCGGCCAGCAGATCATCGTCCAGGGCTAAGGTGGTCCGCATTCGCCAGCCTCCTCCTCATCAAGTAGATCATCGCATGATGCTGCCATTCGTGCCTATCCCCCTTCGTCGGTGCTGTCCCCGCCCATGGGTTGCGACGTCAACCGATGTCGGTCGGGCCGGTCAGAGCTTCTGGGCGATCATCCACAGGTGGCCGAAGGGATCCCGGAAGCGGCCGCCGCGGTCGCCGTAGTCATGGTCGGCGACCGGGAAGATCACCTCGGCGCCCCCGTCCACCATCCGTGCCGCCACCGCGTCGGCATCGGTCACGTACAGCGCGATGATCACCGGGACGCTGTCAGCGGAGGGCGCCGGGTCGTACTTGTCGGCGTCCTTGACCGCGAACCGCACCGGGCCGGCCTCAACCATCGCGTGCACCACGTGGCCGTCCGGATCGGTGAACCGCTCGCTGACTGTTCCGCTGAACGCTCGGACGTAGAAGTCGAGGGCGGCGTCCGCGCCGTCGACCACCAACCTGGGGTACAGCTCGATGTTCTCACTCATGGTGTCCACCGTCCCATCAAGGAAACGGCTGGTCTTGGAAGAACGGGAAGTGAGGTTGTCCGGATACCGCCAGCGATCTGTCGGTGCTGGATGGCAGAGTGCCGGACGTGACCCCATTCCTCGAACCACCGTTCCTGGAACCCCCGTTCCTGGAACCCCCTTTCCTGGAACCCCCGTTCCTGGAACCACAGCCCGGCACGCCGCGCTTCACCACGATGCCCAGCCCGGTCAGCGAGCTGACCCTGATCGGCGACGGCCGGTCGTTGACGGCGGTGTACCTGGGCGCCAAGCACCGACACGCGCCGGACGTCGGTGCCGACTGGGTTCGGGACGACGACAGTTTCGACGAGGCCCGGCGCCAGTTGGAGGAGTACTTCGACGGGCAGCGCCGCGAGTTCGACCTGCCGCTGGCGCCCCGGGGCACCAAGTTCCAGCTGCAGGTGTGGGAGACGCTGCTCGACATCCCGTACGGCGAGACCACCTCGTACGGGGCGATCGCGGCCAACCTGGGTCACCCGAACGGCAGCCGCGCGGTCGGCGCCGCCAATGGGCGCAACCCGATCAGCATCATCGTGCCCTGCCACCGGGTGATCGGGGCCAGCGGCGCGCTCATCGGCTACGGCGGCGGGCTGGACCGCAAGCGCACCCTGCTCGACCTGGAACGCCAGGATGTGGCACTGTTCGGGCTCACCCAGTAGCGCCGATCTCGCGGGCGATCAGCATCCGCTGCACCTCGGAGGTGCCCTCGCCGATCTCCAGGATCTTGGCGTCCCGGTAGAACCTCCCCACCGGGAACTCGTTCATGAACCCGTAGCCGCCGAAGATCTGGGTGGCCTCCCGGGCGTTGTCCATCGCCGCGTTCGAGGAGACCAGCTTGGCGATGGCCGCCTCCTTCTTGAACGGCTCACCGCGCAACATCTTGCTGGCCGCGTGGTAGTAGGCCAGCCGCGCGGTGTGCGCCCGGGCCTCCATGTCGGCCAGCTTGAACTGGATGACCTGGTAGGAGCCGATGGTGTGGCCGAAGGCCTCGCGCACCCGGGTGTAGCGCAGGCATTCATCGATACAACCCTGCGCAAGCCCTACAGATAACGCGGCGATCGCGATCCGGCCCTCGTCCAGGATCCGCAGGAACTGCGCGTACCCTTTGCCCCGCTCACCGACCAGGTTGGACGCTGGCACCCGGACATCGTCGAAGGACAGCTCGCGGGTGTCCGAGGCGTTCCAGCCGACCTTGGAGTACTTCTTCGACACCGCGAACCCGGGAGTACCCGACGGCACCAGGATCGCCGAGATCTCCTTCCGGCTCTCGCGGGCGCCAGTCACCGCAGTGACGGTGACCGCGCTGGTGATGTCGGTGCCGGCGTTGGTGATGAACGCCTTGGAGCCGTTGATCACCCAGCTGTCCCCGTCGAGCACGGCGCTGGTGCGGGTGGCGCCGGCGTCCGACCCACCGCCCGGCTCGGTCAGCCCGAACCCGGCCAGCTTCGTCCCGGCGCACAGCTCGGGCAGCCACTGTTCCTTGAGCGCCGAGGAGCCGAAACGGTAGATCGGCATCGCGCCCAGCGACACCCCCGCCTCCAGCGTGATCGCCACCGACGAGTCGACCCTGGCCAGCTCCTCCAACGCCAGGCACAGCGCGAAGTAGTCGCCGTCCATCCCGCCGTGCGCGGACGGGAAGGGCAGCCCGAACAGCCCCATCCGGCCCATCTGGGCGACCAGCTCGTACGGGAACTCCGCCCGCTCGTAGAACCCGCCGATCACCGGCGCCACCTGCTCGCGGGCGAACGCCTCGACGGTCTTGCGCAGGTCCTCGTACTCCTCTGGCAAACGGTGGTCAATCACAGTCGATCACTCCTTCGCTACCACGGTGACCAGGACGTCGTCCACCGCGACCGTGACACCCGGCTGCACCCTCAGCCCACCGATCACCCCGTCGAACGGGGCCCGCACGCTGTGCTCCATCTTCATCGCCTCGATCACCACCAGCGGCTGGCCGGCGCTGACCCGTTCGCCGTCGGACACCGCCACCGAGAGCAGGGTGCCGGGCATCGGGCTGCGCAGCGTGCCACTGGCCGCCGCGCCGACGTCCTTGCGGGCGGCCACCAGCCGGTCGGTCTCGCCCAGCGCCCAGGTTCGTCCGCGTCGGCCCAGCCAACGCCTGCCGTCGGCTCCGGCGGCCGTGTACCGCTGGGTGGCGCCGGCGTAGCTGAGTACGAGGTCGCCATCATCGGCCCGCAACGCGCAGCGCACGGGCTCACCGCCGCCCACCGACACCTCGGCGGCGCCGGCCCGGCCGCGCACCCGCACGTCCACCGGGTTGTGGCCGGACAGCTCGAACCGCCAGGTGCTCCACGCCGACTCCCCCAGCCGCCAGCCACCGGGGAGGTCCCACGGATCGGTAGGTCCTGGGGCCGGCTCCAGCTCCAGCGCCCGTTGCAGCGCGGCGACCGCGTACACGGGATCTGGGATGGTGTGCTCGACGAGCCCGTCCAGGGCCCGCTCCACCAACCCGGTGTCCAGGTCACCGGCCAGCACCGACGGGTGGTGCAGCAGCGCGCGCAGGAACGCCACGTTGGTGGACACCCCAAGCAGCGTCGTCTCGGACAACGCACCGTCCAGGCGGCGCAGCGCGGTCTCCCGGTCCGGACCGTGCGCGATCACCTTCGCCAGCATCGGGTCGTAGGCACCGCCGATCTCCAGTCCGAGCCGCAGCGCGGAGTCGACCCGAATGCCCGGGCCGGTCGGCTCGTGCAGCCGCAGCACCCGTCCGCCGGTGGGCAGGAAACCGCGGGCACCGCCTGTGATGGACACGGTTTCGGCGTAGATCCGGGCCTCGACGGCGTGCCCGGTCAGTCGGACGTCGTCCTGCCGGAAAGGCAGCTGCTCCCCGGCGGCCACCCGGAGCTGCAGCTCCACCAGGTCCAGGCCGGTGACCAGCTCGGTGACCGGGTGCTCCACCTGCAGCCGGGTGTTCATCTCCAGGAAGAAATACTCGATGGCGGAGTCGTCCGCCGGGTCTTTGGGTGACGACCCGTTGACGATGAGCTCGACGGTGCCCGCGCCGGTGTAGCCGACCGCTCGGGCGACCTCGACAGCCGCCGCGCCCATCGCGGCCCGTTGCTTCTCGGTCAGCAGAGCAGAGGGTGCCTCTTCGATGATCTTCTGGTGCCGGCGCTGGAGGCTGCACTCCCGCTCACCGAGGTGCAGCACGGTGCCGTGGGTGTCGGCGAGCACCTGGATCTCGATGTGCCGGGGGTCGGTGACGAACCGCTCCACGAGCAGCGTGTCGTCCCCGAAGCCGGCCTGCGCCTCCCGGCGGGCACCGGTGATGGCGTCGGCCAGGTCGGCTGTGCCCGTCACGAGCCGCATCCCCTTGCCGCCCCCACCGGCGGACGGCTTGAGCAGCACCGGGAAACCGGTCGCCACCGCCAGCTCGGCCAGCGTGGCGTCGTCCATGCCAGGGGCCCCAGCACCAGGAACCACTGGCACTCCGGCGGCCGCCACGGTCGCCTTGGCCCGGATCTTGTCCCCCATCGCCTCGATCGCCGACGGCGGCGGGCCGATGAACACCAGTCCGGCCTCGGCGCAGGCCCGCGCGAACGACGCGTTCTCGGACAGGAACCCGTAGCCGGGGTGCACGGCCTGCGCTCGGGTCCGGATGGCGGCGTCGATGACCGCGCGGATGTCGAGGTAGGAGCGGGGGTCGGCGCCGATGTGCACGGCCACGTCGGCCTCCGCGACATGCCGCGCACCAGCGTCAACGTCGCTGAACACGGCCACACTCCGCACCCCGAGCCCCCGCAAGGTCCGAATCACCCGAACCGCGATCTCCCCCCGATCAGCAATCAGAACGGTGTCAAACACGAGCACCTCCCCTACCTGGGCAATCAGCGGGCTCATTGCCCTTCGCGTGGGCCTCCGACCGGTAATGCGCGGGCTCATTGCCCCAGGGCACGGCGCTCACATTCGGAAGACGCCGTAGCGGATTGGGGCGAGGGGGGCGTTGGCGGCCGCGCTCAGGGCCAGGCCGAGCACCATCCTCGTGTCGCGGGGGTCGATCACGCCGTCGTCCCAGAGGCGCGCGGTGGAGTAGTACGGGTTGCCCTGGCGTTCGTACTGCTCTCGGATCGCATCCTGGTCGACGTTGCCGACCAGCGACAGCACTGTCGCGGCCTGCTCGCCGCCCATCACCGAGATCCGGGCGTTCGGCCACATCCACAGGAACCGGGGCGAGTACGCGCGCCCGCACATCGCGTAGTTGCCGGCGCCGAACGAGCCGCCGATCACCACCGTGAACTTGGGCACCCGGGCGCACGCCGTCGCGGTGACCAGCTTGGCGCCGTGCTTGGCGATACCGCCGGCCTCGTACTCGCGCCCGACCATGAACCCGGTGACGTTCTGCAGGTAGACCAGCGGCGTCGAGCGCTGGTCGCACAGCTCGATGAAGTGCGCGCCCTTCATCGCCGACTCGCTGAACAGCACGCCGTTGTTGGCCACGATGCCGACCGGATGGCCGTGGATCCGGGCGAACCCGGTGACCAGCGTCGACCCGTACTCGCGCTTGAACTCAACGAACCGGCTGCCGTCTGTCAGGCGCGCGATCACCTCGCGCACGTCGTACGCGGTCCGGGAGTCGGTGGGAACCACGCCGTAGAGCTGTTTCTCGTCGACCGCTGGCGCGTCCGTGGCCTCGACGTCCCAAGGCCGGGGGGTCCGGGGCCCCAGGGTGGACACGATCGACCGGACGATCTGCAGCGCGTGCGCGTCGTCGTCGGCGAGATGGTCGGTCACCCCGGAAACCCGCGAGTGCAGCTCACCCCCACCGAGCTCCTCGGCGGTGACCTCCTCGCCGGTGGCCGCCTTCACCAGCGGCGGGCCGCCCAGGAAGATCGTGCCCTGGTTGCGCACGATCACCGCCTGGTCGCTCATCGCCGGCACGTACGCCCCACCGGCGGTGCAGCTGCCCAGCACGGCGGCGATCTGCGGGATGCCCCGCGCGGACATCGTGGCCTGGTTGTAGAAGATCCGGCCGAAGTGCTCGCGGTCCGGGAAGACGTCGTCCTGCTCGGGCAGGAACGCGCCGCCGGAGTCGACCAGGTAGATGCACGGCAGGTTGTTGTGCAGCGCCACCTCCTGGGCGCGCAGGTGCTTCTTCACCGTCATCGGGTAGTAGGTGCCGCCCTTGACGGTGGCGTCGTTGGCCACGATCACGCACTCCCTTTGCGCCACCCGCCCGATCCCGGTGATGATCCCGGCGCCAGGGGCGGCACCGTCGTACATACCGCCGGCCGCCAGCGCGGACAGCTCCAGGAACGGGCTGGACGGGTCGACCAGGGCATCCACCCGGTCGCGGGGCAGCAGCTTTCCACGGGCGGTGTGCCTGGTCCGGGCCTTGTCGGGGCCGCCGAGGCGGGCGGTGGCCAGCCGGTCGCGCAGCTCGGCGACCAGTTTCTGGTGCGACGCGGCGTTGCGTTCGTACTCAGGGTCCTTCGGATCGACGGCGCTGCTCAGCCGCGGTGCTTCCATCGTCGCCAGTTCCTCCCGCAAGGTTAGCGATCATTAACGATGTTAGCGTTCATTAACGGCACGCCGCATCGACGACCCCGCCGAGCTGCTCGCCGAGCTGGTGGACTTCCAGCTCGACTTCGCACTGCGCGGCTCAGCCTTCGCGGATACCGGCGGGACCCCACATGTCCAGTAGCGCGGCGGCACGCTCGGCGCGGGTCATGCCGCGCAGGTCCATCGCGCCGCGTTCGGTGACCACAACGTCCACATCCTGCGACGGGGTGGACACCGGCCGGGACAGGGTGCGCACCAACGTGGAGTGGCTGCGGTGTGTGCTGGGCACCGCGATCATGCTCAGGCCGCCGAGGGAGCGGGCTGCCGCCGCGGCGTAGTCGGCGTGCCCGCCGATGCCTCCCACGATCGCGGCGGGAGTGCCCTCCACGTTGACCTGGCCGGCCCCGTCGATCTCGACAGCGGTGTTGAAGGCGACGAACGGCTCACCGTTGGATAGCCGACCAAGGTCATGGGTCACCTCGATCGGATGCAGGATCGGACGCCGGTGCGCCCAGGCGTACAACCGTGAGCTCCCGACGAGGTAGGTGGCCATCGGCTCACCGATCAGCAGGCCGCGGGCATCGAGGTCCACGACCTGTTCGGGCAACAACCCGGAGTCCACCCGGACCGGGGTGCGCAGGGTGCCCAGCATGGCCGCTCCGAGCTGCCCCGGGGCGACCTGGAGCCGGGCTCCCTCGGGCACCAGCTGGGCGGCGTGCCGGCAGATCGCCTCGTGTTCGGGGGTCGGCGCGGTGAAGTCGACCTCGCGCGGCGGGTCTGTGATACCGGAGGGATCGCCGAGGATCGTGATCGAGTCGGACGGCAGTGGGTGGCCGGCGTCGGCATGCGGGCCGGCCCGGCTGATCACGGCGGCCACCGGCACGCCGGACTCGATCAGTCCGCGCATCCAGGACGCCTCGGAGGACAGCGCCAACCCGTCGGCGGTGCGCACCAGGGTGGCCAACAGCAGGTCTGGCTGCAGCGGGCCGGCCAACAGCGACGGCACCGCCGACAGCCGGGCCACCACCGGGGTCACCGTGCCGGCGTTCACGGCGGCGCGCAGCCCCCACCCCGACATCACGGTGCGGGCGTCGGCGAACAACGAGTGGTCCAGCTCGGTCTCGGGGTACGGCGTCCAGCCAAGCAGCAGCCGGAGGTCGCCGTATCGGGCGGCGGCGCGGTTCAGCGCGGGGTAGAGCGCGCGGGGGGTGCCGACACCGTCGGCCACCGCTATCCGCATACCCGGGGAGATCATGCGTTCCAGATCCACCGGATCACTTTCGCACGCAACCGTCCCGGCGGCCGGGCTACGAGGAACGGCGCAACTGCCCCCGCAACGTGCCCTCCGCACCGAACAGCAACTCCCGCCAGCGCTGCTCCAACGCCGTGGTGTCCCGACGAGCCGGGTGGAAGTCGCGGCGGCCGAACAGCGGCAGCTTGGCGAACACGGTGCGCAGGATCGCCCCCGGCCCGAACATCAGCTCCAGCCCCTCGGCCACATCCCCGGGCCGGACCAACGCGCCCTCGGTAGCCAGCAGCCACACCCAGCTCGCCACCAGCGCCGGACCGACCGTGGCCAACACCAGCGGCTCGGCGAGCAGCCGCTCCGGCCACCGGTTGCCGATCTTCTCGTACACCTCGTAGCTGACCGACTTGTGCTCCAGCTCCTCCAGCGCATGCCAGAGCCAGAGATCGTTGAGGTCGGGGTGGATGTAGCCCTTGCCGGCGTCCTCGGCGGCGAGGGTCTCCTCGGCCAGCACCGCGGTGAAGTGCTCCATGAACGCGGTGCAGGCCAGCCGCTGGCGCGCCGGCAGCCGCTCCAGCAGCGCGAGCGCCACCACGATTGTCTTCTCCGCAACCTCGATGTGGAAGCCCCGCTCGCGCAGCAGCTCGTTGAGCCGGTCGTGCTCGCGGCCGTGGATGACCTCCTGGGCGGTGAACCCGGCGATCCGGGCGCGCAGGACGGGGTCGGTGACACCGGCGGCGAAGCGCTGCACCGAACGGACGAAGAACTCCTCGCCGGGTGGGAAGAACGCCGAGAGCACCACGAGGTAGGTGGTGGCGGTCCGGTTGTCCGCGTACATCCAGCGGGGCAGCTGCGCCGGCAGCTGGAAGTCCAGCTGGCGGGGCGGGATGCCGACGTCGGCACCACGCAGTCGCCGACCTCGCGGCTCGGTCACCGCCATGCCACACCTCACCGTCTGCGTTGACATTAATACTATAACTGTAAACATCCTGGGCCGCCGGATGCAACAGCTACGATGACGATTCACGACCAAGTGTCAACAAGGAGAGTTCGACGGTGGATCCGGCGGTACGAATGCGAGCCAGGGTGCTGGCGGCCGCCGAGGAGACCCTGTTGGAGGGCGGTTTCCAGATCGCCCGGCTGCACTCGACCATCGCCCGACGCGCCGGGCTGTCCCGGCCCACGGTGTACAAGTACGTCGGCGACCAGGATGCGATCATTGCGGCGGTCATCCAGCACCAGTTCGAGGCGTTCCTGGCCCGGTTGGCGCCGGTACTGGACCAGCACCGGACGTTCAGTGAGCACCTCGTCGAGGTGATGACGTTCGTGGTCGGCGAGGCCCGGGCGCACCCGCTGCTGCGGGTCGTGATGCGCGACACCCCGGAACGACTGCTGCCCTGGTTCACCACCCACGCCGGGCGGCTGATCGAGCAGGTCGAGCCGCTCGTCGTGCCCGGGGTGCGGCACTACATCGAGCGCGGTGAGCTGCCGGCCATCGACCCCCGGATCCTGACCGACGCGCTGTGCCGGATCGGGCTGTCGCTGGTGTTCACCAACGGCCTGTTCGACGTGTCCGACCCGGACGCGCTGCGCGCCTACCTGACGGCGCTGCTACCTGTCCGTACCTAGCCGGACGAGCCCGGCGGGTCGAACTGCCAGTAGAAGCCGCCCGGCATTGCTACCGCCGAGGAACTCACCTACTCTCCATCCGTACACTAGTGTATGGATGAGGCCCCGATGAGGCTCCTCAACGACGCGCACACCTCCCGGCCCTGGCGGATCCACGAGCTCACGGACGGTTTCCGACTGGAGGACGTGTGGGCGCTGCCCACGCCGGGCGGACCGGACGACTTCTCCCGGCTGGTGCCCGGGATCGCCTCGGGCGACCCCGGGCAGGGCTCCTCGCTCGTCGTCCAGATCGCTGTTCGCGATCCGCTGGAAGATCGGTGAGCTGCTCGGCTGGGACGACCCCGACAACGGCCTCGGCTCCCGAGTGCCGACGCTGCGCGACCGGCTCCCGGCGGATCTGCGCGACGCCCCATCCGGCCCGGACTTCGACGCACTGCCTTCACCCCGCTGTACCTGCTGCACGACGAGTGGGCCGGCGAGATCGCCAACCGGACCGTGCACGGAGTCATGCACCTCGGCTGGGTCCCGGACCAGAACGGCGGCTACCACGGACAGATGGCCGTCTACGTCAAACCGAACGGGTTGTTCGGAGCCGCCTACATGGCCGCGATCAAGCCGTTCCGACACGTCATGGTGTACCCACCGATGCTGCGGCAGATCGGGGCGGCCTGGCGCGCGGGCACCAGCTCGGCGCCCTGGCTCTCTGCCTCGACGCTTCCCCGAGGCAACGCCCCGTCGCCGGGTTCCCGCGCTTCGGGACGCACCTAGCCAACCCGCTCCCGCCACCCTCACCGATCCCGTGCTCGAGATCAGCGGCGCTGTGGCCGAATCTTTGACTCTGCCACTGAGCACTCTGCCACTGCCCACACTCTGCCGCTGACCGCACTCTGCCACTGACCGCACTCTGCACGCTTCCCCGCCGGGAGGTCACTGCCGACCTTCGTTGCGTGGCGGGGTGGTCGGCCAACGACCTGCATGGGGACGAAGTCGCTTTCGAGACGTTCTATCGCATGATCATCGGCACTTGGCGGCACAGGTTGGTCGTCGTTACGGTCGAGGACGCTCTGGCGGAGGACGTGCTCATCGCGGAGCGTCTCGATGGCCACTCACTCGACGGTGACCGTGGCGCGCCAGCCCGGCTGGTCAGCCCCAGCCTTGATGTTCGCTGCCGCTATCCCGGCAGCCGATGCACCGCGACCACATAGTCGCCACCGTCCCGGTACGGCTCGCCGTCCCAGGTGGCGAACTGCTCCTCGCAGGTCAACCCGGCGTCGGCACACCAGCCCTGGTAGTCCTGCGCGGTGGGCCAGCCCGGCCGCAGGCTGAAGCCAGCCATCACCACGCCCCCGGGTCGCAGCGCGCCCGCACACGCCGTCACGGCCGCCGCCCGTGACTCGGGCGCCACGTACGGGATGACGTTGCCGGCCAGCACCACCAGGTCGAACCGGTCGGCGCTCACGAACCGCGCCAGGTCCACACATTGCCAGTCCAGCTTCGGCGCCTTGGCCCGGGCAGCGGCGATCATGTCCGGATCCGCGTCCACACCCCGGACCTGGATACCCCGGCGGGCCAGCTCGATGGCCACCCGACCGGTGCCGCAGCCGGCATCCAGCACGCTGAGGGGGCGGTAGCGCTCAACCAGGTCCGCCTCGCCGTGGGGGTTGTGCCCGGCGGCCGCCATCCGACGCCAGCGCTCGTCGTAGTCGGTGAGGTCGACCCGCTCTCGCCAGCGCCGCCAGTCATCCGGCAACGCCGCGGGGTCGCCCTTCATCTCCGGAAGTCTTTGTCCCGACGCACGTTCGCCCGCCGGCCCTTGAGCACGGTGGAACCACGCAGCTCGCGAACCACGTCGTCGGCGGCCGACTCGGGCACCTCGACCAGCGCGTGGCGTTCGTGGATCTGGATGGTGCCGATGTCCCGCCCCGACAGCCGGGACTCGTTGGCCAGCGCGCCGACGATATCCTGCGGACGAATCCCGGCCGCCCGGCCGGCCGCCACGAACAACCGGGTGGTCCCCGATTTGGGCCGGCCCCCCCCCGCGCGCAGCCCGCGCTCGGCCGTGCTGTCACCCTCCCGGGCCGCCCGGCCCGCCCCGCGCGCCGACGAACTCGGGTTGATCACCGGGATGTCTTCCTCCTCGGTGGGCGCACCGGCGGCCGCACGGGCCAGCCGCACCGCCGCCGCGGCAACCGCGATCGGGTCGTACTCGTGCGCCAACTCGGTGACCATCGCCCGCACCAGCTCGGCTGCCTCGGCCGGCTCGAGCTCGGCCGCCTCGGCCCGGTCCAACTGCTCGACCAGCTCGGCCCGGGTCCGGGTCAGTCGGGCCGACTGCAGATCGGCCACCGAAGGCACCGAGGCCACCGTGATCGACTGGCCGGTGAGTCGCTCCACCGACGCCAGCAGGTAGCGCTTGGACGGCGGCACCAGGGTGATCGCCACGCCCTCACGGCCGGCTCGGCCGACCCGCCCGATCCGGTGCACGTAGGCCTCGGGGGTCTGGGGGACGTCGTGGTTCACCACGTGGGTGAGCAGGTCGATGTCGAGACCGCGGGCCGCGACATCGGTGGCGACGAGCAGCTCGGTGCGCCCACTGCGCAGCCGCTGCACCACCCGCGTGCGGTGCTCCTGATCCATACCGCCGTGCAGTGCCTCGGCGCGCAGCCCCCGCCCGGTGAGCGCCTCGGTGACCGCGTCCACGTCGGCCCGGGTGCGGCAGAACACGATCGCCGAGCGCGGCCGCTCCAACTCGAGCACCCGGCCCAGCGCGGCGGTGGTGTGCGTGCGCGGCACCAGGTAGGCGTTCTGGCGAACCTGCGGCACGGCACCCTCGGCGACGACCTCACGTGCGATCCGCACGGTCACCGGCTTGTGCAGGTACTTCTGCGCCAGCTTCTCGATCCGGCGCGGTATGGTCGCGGAGAACAGCATGGTCTGACGGGTGTCCGGGGTCGCGTCCAGGATCGTCTCGATGTCTTCGATGAAGCCCATGTCGAGCATCTCGTCGGCCTCGTCGAGCACCGCGACCTCGAGTTCGTCCAGCTTCAGCCCGCCGCGGTTGATCAGATCGATCGCCCGACCCGGGGTGGCCACCACGACGTCGATGCCCTTGCGCAGTGCCCCCAGCTGCGGGCCGATCGGGGCACCGCCGTAGACGGCCAGGGTGCGAACCTCGAGCCCCGCGCCGTAGCGGGCGGCGGCGGTGTTGACCTGCATCGCCAGCTCCCGGGTGGGCGCCAGCACCAGGCCGAAGACCCCTTTGCGATGGGGCTCCTCGGCCCTGCGGTCGGCCAGCCGCTGCAGCATGGGCAGCATGAACGCGGCGGTCTTGCCGGTACCAGTGGCTGCCTGGCCGAGCAGGTCGTGCCCTTCCAACAACGGGATGATGGCCTCAGCCTGGATCGGACTCGGGCGGTCGTATCCGAGCTCCGCCACCGCGCCCAGCAGGGCCGGGTCGAGCGGGAGGTCGGTGAAGGCGGTTACGGCAGGGTGGAACGATACATCGGTGGTCACAGGTCGGGTCTCGTCAATTCTCTCGTGGGCGCACCGTCTCGTATGGACGGACAAGGGCGCACACAGCACACAAACTCCAACAACCAAGGACGCCCGCCCACCCATTGTCGCAGATGACCCGGCACCCATCACGTCGAGCCCGTCACAGGGCGTCTGTGCGGCCTAAGGACGGTCGCTGCCTATCGCCCAACCGTGGGGGGGCGAAGCCCTACCCGGGCCCTGGTCGCTGCCGATGAGCAGCCCGACGGTCGCGGTCACCAGCAGCAGCAGCGACGCGGACGTGGCGGCCAACCGGGGCCGGCGGGGCGGCCACCCCAGGTGCGGGGCGAGCGCCGGGTCGAGCCGACCCCGACCCTGCAGAGCGAGGCTGAACCGGGTGCGGTGGATCAGGGCGCACAGCGCCACCGACCCGCCGACGGTGAGCACGAAGGAGACCACCGCAAGCCAGGGCGAGGGTGCGAACAGCCCCACCCGCTGGGACCCCGACAGCACCAGGTCCAGCACCAGCGGATGGGCCAGGTACACCCCGAACGACAGCTGGGCGCCGTAGCCGAACACCATGCTGGCCAGTGCGGAACGCAGCCGAGACAGCCGCACCGCGGCCAGGTACAGCGCGCCGAGCATGACCGTTGACCACACCACCATCATCGGCTGCAGCGGGGTGCTCGCCTCCAGCACGCCCAGCGTTGGCACCTGCGCCCAATAGCTCCACAGCAGCGCCGCGGCCGTCACCGGGACGGCGCCCACCACCAGCGCCCGGTGCTCGGTCAGCCAGGTGTGCATCCGCTCCAGGTGCAGCCCGGCCAGGGCGCCCGCGACCAGCCACAGCTGGTAGCCGAACAGGCTGTAGTCGCCGATGATCGGCCGCCAGCCGTCGTTGGGCAGCCCGATCAGGTGATAGCCGGCCAGGGTGGCCAGCTGCAGTACGCCCGACCCGGCCAACAGCCAGCCGTGGCGGCCCTGGGTGGCACCCAACAGCCGCAGGAACAGCGGGAAGACCACCGCGAACTGGAGGGTGACCAGCAGGAAGTACAGGTGATAACACCCGTTGCCGGTGGCCACCAGGTACACCCAGCGCAGCGGCAGCTCGTTGAC
Source organism: Actinomycetota bacterium (assembly GCA_030852965.1). Classification (GTDB taxonomy): domain Bacteria; phylum Actinomycetota; class Actinomycetes; order Mycobacteriales; family Pseudonocardiaceae; genus Pseudonocardia. The sequence continues at coordinate 14,293 of JALYVZ010000070.1, forward strand.
GATCTGAGACATCGGCTCGACACCGCGGGTGTGCCACACCCAGATCAACAGGTAGATCGTGGTCCACACCAGGTACGGCAGCCCGATCAGCCGCAGCCGACGGCGGCGGAACCCCGTCTCGTCGGCCAGCCGCCCGGCCGGCCCCAACCGGGGCACGTAGGTACGCACCAGCACCAGCGCGGAGACGAAGAAGAAGATCTCCCGGCTGTAGTGCAGCAGCGAGGTGGCGACTCCGAGGCCGGGATCATCCTTCGGGTAAGGTCCCATGATCGAGTGCACCGCCACGACCGACAGACAGGTCAGCACCCGCAAGGCGTCGAGCTGGCGCAGCCGGCCCCCGGAGTCGGCAGAGTCGGCACTGCCGGTGGTGGCCGCGAGGCTGAGCACGCGGGACCTATCCGACATCTGGGCGACTCCTCGATCACTCGCTGACACGAACCAGGCACCGAGCGTAGCGGTCCCGGTGTCTGTCTCCGTCAACGACCCGCCGGGGCGTCTGGTTACCCGGTGCTGATGTTTCGGCCGCCGCCACCTCGTCGAGGAGATCCGCCGCGCCCAGCCTGGCACCGTACGGCGTACGGTTCGCGGGTCGATGCTCTATGGTCAAACGATCGGGCGTCGTGCCGAGCGGAGGACACGGTGAAGGTCGACGCGACACTGCGACGGCCAGGTGGGCGACTGGGCGCCGCGCGGGATGCCGAGGAGCGCGGGTACGAAGCCGTCTGGCTCAGGGAGATCAAGCACGACCCGTGCAGGATGTACAGGCCGGCTGATCATCACCCATGAACATAGGCTAGCCTAATTAGATGACCGGAGCCGCGATGGAGAATCGCACATCCAAGACCGCGCAACAGACCACCCGGCTCGTGGTCCGCCGCGCCGACAAGATCACCCCACACCTGATCCGGATCACCGCGATCCCGGCCAACCCGCCGGAGATCAGCCGCTTCGTCGACACCGGCCACACCGACAGCTACGTCAAGGTGATCTTCCGACAGCCCGGGGTGCGGTACTCGGAGCCGTTCGACATGGCCCGGGTGCGCGCCGAGCTGCCTCGCGAGCAGTGGCCGGCCCTGCGCACCTACACGCTGCGCTCGGTCGACCCACAGTCCGCCAAGCTGGTGATCGACTTCGTGTACCACGGCGCCTCCGGGCTGGCCGGGCCCTGGGCGGCGGCCGCCGAGGCCGGCAGCGAGCTGCTGGTGCTGGGCCCGGGCGGCGGCTACGCGCCGGACC
>JALYVZ010000071.1:0-10092 GCA_030852965.1 Actinomycetota bacterium
GGGTCCAACAACACGGCGTCCACCCGCACACCCCGGCGGCGCAGCTCGACGCCCGCCCACAGTGCGTCCCCGCCGTTGTTACCGGCCCCGACCAGCAGCGTCACCCGACGCCCAGTCACCACGCCGGTGCGCTCCCGCAGCAGCCGCAGCGCCTCCAGCGCCAGGCCGAAGGCCGCCCGGCGCATCAGTGCACCCTCCGGCGTGCGCGCGAGCAACACGTCCTCGGCGTCGCGCACCTGACCGGCTGTGAAGATCCGCCTCATCACAGTGACGCTAGAGGACGGCCGGCCGGCCACGCTCGGCGAGCGGGATGGAGCCAGCGGGTCATGTCGGCGTCCGTCCGGTCGGAGGGCGAGGAGCGGGTGGAGAGGCCAGGAGACGGGTGACCGCGCCAGCCGGGTCCAGCCGCTCCACGCCAGGTACCTCGTCGAACGCCTTGTCCGGTGAGACGACGAGGCCGATTCCCTGCCGCAGAGCGGTGGCCGCGTGCACCGCGTCCCGCATTCCCAGCGCTGGAACGGCCGCGACGAGATTCAGAGCGAGCCGAAGCTCAGCCTCTCCGAAGCCGTGCAGCCGGCACAAGGCTGCCGCAGCAAGTGCCTGATCTCGTACGGTCCGTCCGTCCAGACCTCGGCGGCGGAGCACGTGCCCGAACTCCTGCACCAGCTCGACACTGGCCTCACCAACGAGCGAGCCTTCCTGAAAGTGGCGTAGCAACTCCCGGCAAGGATCCCGATATGGGTGCTCGCGGCCCCGGGCATAAAGGAACACCGCGGTGTCGAGCAGGAACCGGGTCACTGGTAGGACGGGTACATCTGCTCGATCTCGTCCTTCAGCTCGGACCAGTCCCCCACCTCGATCGGCTCGGCGTCGAGCAGGAGTCGCCCTGCTTCGGTTCGACTCAAGCCATCGGCCGGGAACGCGGTATCGATCGCCTCCCGGACCAGAGTCGCCACCGAGCTGCCACGCCGTTCGGCTTCCTTCACCAGACGGGCCAGCCGCTCGTCGTCGAGAAGCACCTGCAGTCGATGGTTCAGCATCGCCATGTGCAGACCTTAGCATGTGCAGGCCTACACATGGACTGGATCGGCTACTCCACGGTGACGGACTTGGCGAGGTTGCGCGGTTTGTCCACGTCGTAGCCCCGGGCCCGGGCGATCTCGGCGGCCAGCACCTGCAGCGGCACGCACGAGACCAGCGGCTGCAGCAGCGTCGGCACCGCCGGCACCTCCAGCAGGTGGTGGGCGAACGGGCGGATCGTCTCGTCACCCTCCTCCGCGATCACCACAGTGCGCGCGCCGCGGGCGGTGATCTCCTGGATGTTGGACAGCAGCTTCGCGTGCAGCACCGCGCGACCCTTCGGCGAGGGCATCACGACCACGACGGGCAACCCGTCCTCGATCAGCGCAATCGGACCGTGCTTGAGCTCGCCGGCGGCGAACGCCTCGGCGTGCATGTAGGCCAGCTCCTTGAGCTTCAGCGCGCCCTCCAACGCCACCGGGTAACCTACGTGGCGGCCAAGGAAGAGCACAGCACGCGACGAAGCCAGCTCCCGGGCCACCTCGCGGGCCGCGCCCGCGCCCTGCAGCACCGTGGCGACCGCGTCCGGCATGGCCTCAAGCTCGGCGAACTCCCGAGCCACCTCGTCGGGGTACTTGGTGCCCCTGGCCTGGGCCAGTGCCAACCCGACCAGGTAGGTGGCCACGATCTGGGCGGTGAACGTCTTGGTGGCGGCCACCCCGATCTCGGGGCCGGCGTGGGTGTAGAACACCGCGTCGGACTCGCGGGGGATCTGCGCGCCGTTGGTGTTGCAGATCGCCAGCACCCGGGCCTTCTGGTCCTTGGCGTGGCGGACGGCCTCCAGGGTGTCCATGGTCTCGCCGGACTGGGAGATCGCCACCACCAGCGTCTGGCGGTCCAGCACCGGGTCGCGGTACCGGAACTCGCTGGCCAGCTCCACCTCCACCGGCAGCCGGGTCCAGTGCTCAATGGCGTACTTGGCCAGCAGCCCGGAGTGGTAGGCCGTGCCGCAGGCCACCACGAACACCTTGTCCACGTCGCGCAGGTCGGCGTCGGAGATCCGCTGCTCGTCGAGCACGATGCGCCGGTCGGTGAGATGCCCGCGAAGGGTGTCGGCGATGGCGACGGGCTGTTCCTCGATCTCCTTGAGCATGAAGTACTCGTGGCCGCCCTTCTCGGCCGCGGCCAGGTCCCAGGTCACCGTGAACGGGAAGACCTCGACCGGCGCGCCATGGAAGTCGGTCACCTGGTAGCCGTCCCGGGTAATCACCACGACCTGATCCTGGCCCAGCTCGACGGCGTCGCGGGTGTGCTCAATGAACGCCGCGACGTCCGAGGCCAGGAACGTCTCGCCGTCGCCCAACCCGAGCACCAGCGGCGACGACCGGCGGGCGGCGACGATCATGTCCGGCTGGTCGGCATGGGTGAACAGCAGGGTGAACGCCCCCGCCAGCCGCCGGGACACCAGCCGGACGCTGGCGGCCAGGTCACCCGAGGTGGGACCCTGCGTGTACGCCTGGGAGACCAGGTGTACACAGGCCTCGGTGTCGGTCTCACTGGCCAGCTCCACGCCGGCGTTCTCCAGCTCGGCGCGCAGCGGGACGAAGTTCTCGATGATGCCGTTGTGCACCACCGCGACCTTGCCCGCGACATCGCGGTGTGGGTGCGCGTTGCGGTCGGTCGGACCACCGTGGGTCGCCCACCGGGTGTGCCCCATCCCGGCGGTACCGCTGAACGCCGTGTTGCCGGAAACCGCGCTGTTGCCGGACAGGGCGCCGACCTCGGCCACCCTGGCCTCGAGGTTGCGCAGCGGGCCGGCCTTGCGCTCGACCGCGAGCCCGCCCACCCCGTCCAGCACCGCAACTCCGGCCGAGTCGTAACCCCGGTACTCCAGCCGGCGCAGACCATCCAGGATGACCTCCAGCGCCGGGCGGTGGCCGACATAGCCCACGATTCCGCACATGCCCCCAGCCTAGGGCGCGCGCCGACATGCGACGCCGTCGCGAGGTGGGATAGCGTCTCGGGCGTGGTCCGCACCCGAACCCAGGCCGGTCCCGAACTGCCCGAACTGCCCACCTCGGCCCGCAAGCTGGTCGGGATGCTGTCACGGCCCGGGCCGTACGCCGTGCTGCGCGGTGACCTCGGCCTGATCGGCATCCCCGGGGTGGTGTTCGCCCCGACCAAGGGTCTGGGACTGCCGGCGGTGGCGTTCGGGCACGACTGGCTGCAGAGCCCGGACCGGTACCTGCCCCTGCTGCGCCACCTCGCGTCGTGGGGCATCGTGGCCGCCGCCCCCGGTTCCCAACGCGGGGTGGTGCCCAGCCACGCCCGGTTCGGCGCCGACCTGCGCACCGCGCTGGACGTGTGTGTGGGCGTGCGGCTGGGGGACGGCGCGATCAGTGTGGACCGTCGTCGACTGGCCCTGGCCGGCCACGGCATGGGCGGCGGCTGCGCGGTGCTGGCCGCCGCCGACCGGACCGGGCCGGACGAGGTGGCCGCCGTGGTCACCCTGGCTGCGGCGGAGACCAGGCCGACCGCGATCGAGGCCGCCCGGGCTGTGACCACCCCCGGCCTGCACCTGGCCGCAGGGAAAGACCAGGTCAGCCCGCCGGTGGCCGGTGCAGAGCCGCTGGCCGCGGCCTGGGCCGGCCCGGTGGTGCTGCGCACCCTGCCCAAGGCCAACCACCTTGGTTTCCTGTCCGGCCGGGCTCTGGTGGACGTGCTGCTGGCCGGCAGTCCGCAGTCATCCACCGCAAAACTGACCCGCGCCCTGGTCACCGGGTTCCTGCTGCACCACCTGCTCGGCGAGCGCCGGGTCGCGGAGCTGGTCAGCGGCGAGGTGAAGGGCACCGAGCTGGTGCTGCACCGGTAGCTACGGCTGGTCCGGAAGCCGCGCGATCCGCACCCCGTAGCCCGGTTCCACCCGGCGGGCCTGCGTATCGGGCATCAATGGGCCCACGCCTGGCTCCGGCCTCCAGGCCCCCGGCTCGGGTGCCCAAGGCTCGGACGCCCGGGGCTCGCGTGCCCAAGGCTCTGGCGGCCATGGCTCCTCGGGATGTCCGAGGACCAGCGCGGGCAGCTGCTCGATCGCGGCCGCCAGCTCCGCCCGTACCGCTCGCAACACGGCAATGTATCCCTCGAACCGGTCGTCCGAGCCTGGCTGGTTCGGTTGCGACGGCGGCGGTTCCCGCCACGGCGCGGGCTGGGCGTCGGCCTGGACGTCGGTCACCCTCGTGACCCGCCGCACCAGGGTGTCCAGCACCTCTTCGACCTTGTCGCCGGAGTCGCGCACATTGACCGCGAGCGCGCCGGCCTCGCTCGCCCGCTCGTGGCTGCTCGCCGCCAACCGGGCACAGACCGCGGCGGCCGGCCCGCCGATCGCGGCCCCGGCGATCCGGGCCAGCGCCACACCCACGTCGTGCACATCCCGGCGCACCTGTTCCAGCTCGTCGGCCACCGATCGAAGCCACCACGGGTCTGGCGACCCGAGCTGGGCGACCCGCTCTTCGTCGCCGTCCGACCAGGGTGCGGTCAACTCCGACTCCGGGCCCGGCTGGCGACCCCACCAGCGGCGGTACTCTGGGCCACGGCCGCGCACGTCGGCCAGCACCGGACCGAGCACCGGGTTCTCGGCGAGCGGGCGGCCGCTCACTGTGCCCAACCAGGCAGCTCACCCAACAGCCGGTCGGGGTCCGCCACCGCGGCAAGGGCCGACGCTTCGCCGGCCAGCAACCCGGCGCGGTCCTGCCGGAGCAGCCCGGTGCACTCCAGCAGCTCTGCCGCATCCGAACGCAGCCCTGCACCCAGCCCCGCGCAGCGCTGGGCCAGGCTGCCGGGCCGTGAACGGCGTTCGGCGCCGACCACCCCGCTGAGCCGGTGCGCCGCGGCCATCAGGTCGCCGGCCAGCGCGCTCAACCGGTCCGCGCTATGCAACAGCGAGTCGAGATCCACATTGATGTCCATGGCGGGCAACGTGGCCGACGCCGGGCGCGCTTGGGGCGGAACGCCGCAATCTCTGTGCGATCGCGAACGATCTGGAGCGCTCAGGGCGGGAGGCGGCGCAGCTGTCGGCCCTGCACTCACCTTTCGGACCCGAGAGCGGGCAGCGCGGCGAGGCCCCGCCTCAGGTCGTCGGCGTCCATCACCGGGATGAATACAATCGCCGCGGTCGCCGTCGGTGCCTGACCGGCGAGCGAGTCCAGCATCGCGACGGTCGTCTTGTTCGGCGCCCCGCTGGTGACGGCGGCCAGCGCCGCATAGTCGGGGATGATCACGGACGCGGCCAGGCTGCCGAACCCGAGCCAGGACACCACGGCGGCGATGGCGCCGAGTACCGGGCGGGTGACGACGCTGGCGGTGCCGTCGGTCGTGTCGTAAGGCAGCAGCAGGCGCACTGCGCCCACGGCGGCCGGGCCCGTGGCCGCGACCACGGCGACCGTGATCCGCCATGCGGTCGTGCGATCGACGGGTGTGGCCTGAGCAGGGGCGGCAGTCGGCATCGGGGTCTCCTGGCATGGGTGGTGTCAGGCTGAGCGTGGCCCCGCGGCTGTCCCGGCCGGAAGGGAGGTATCCCGGTCCGAGCCGGGAGTTGCCCGGGACATCGGGCGGCCAGGGCTCCATGATGTGTCCATGCACAGCCGCGACGAGCACGGTCGCACCCCGCGCACCACGCTCGTCGTCGCCGCCGGCGCGTTCGGGCTCGTGCGCGTCGAGGCGATCACCGGTCTGGGCGGTGCGGTCGCCAAGGAGATGAGCGTCGCGGAGATCCGGGACACCTTCGTGCGCACCGACACCGCGATCGCGCTGTCCTGCGCGACGGCCGGCGTGCTGATCGCCTGGCAGCGGCCACGCAACCCGGTGGGCTGGCTGCTGATCGCGGCCGGAGCCTTCCAGGGCGGCACGGCCGCCGGCGTGCCGTTCCTGATCCCCCACACCGATCTGGCCGTAGCCGGACTGGCACAGCGCACGACCGCCACCCTGGTGGCCTACTGCTGGCCGTGGTCGATCGCGCTGTGTTTGCCGCTGGCGTTGCTGTTGTTCCCGGATGGCACGTTGCTCAGCCGGCGGTGGCGGGTCGCGGCCAGCGCGGTCGCGCTCGAAAGCGTGGTGTTCGCGGTCGAGGTCGGATCGGATCCGACATCGTTCCCCGGCGCGCCCCGGCCCTGGCTGGCCGTGCCGGACTACCCCGAGCTGAGCTGGCTGTGGACCGGTTCCGAGCTGACCAACCGCGAACTACAGGTACTCGCGCTGCTCGCCGACGGCTTGCCAACCACCGCCATAGCCACCAAGCTCGGCCTGGCCCCGAAAACAAACCATCAACAACCACACCTCAGCGATCTTCGCCAAGCTCCAGGTACCCGGCCGGGCCGAGGCCGTCCTGCGGGCTCGCCGAGACGGACTCGGCCAGCGGCCCGATCGGTAGCTCACCCGCGACAGGCCGGCTGAGCCACCCGTCACAGGTCAGGAGGCGGCGCCGACCACGTCGGCGAGCTGGCGCGCCAAGCGTTGCGCGACCGGCTTGCTCGGTGCCTCGACCATCACCCGCACGAGCTGCTCGGTGCCCGACGGCCGCAGCAGCACGCGACCCCGCTTGCCCAGCTCCGACTCAACCTCGGCCACCGCGTCCCGGACCCGCGCCGAGGTGGCCACGGTCGCCTTGTCCGCCACGGGCACGTTCACCAACACTTGCGGCAGCACGGCCATCACACCGGCCAGCTCGGCCAACTCGCGCCCGGTGACCGCCATCCGGGCCATCAGCAGCAACGCGGTCAGGATCCCGTCCCCGGTGGTGGCGTACCGGGGCAGCACCAGGTGGCCGGACTGCTCGCCGCCCATGGCGAACCCGCCGGCCCGCAGCTCCTCCAGCACGTAACGGTCACCGACGGCGGTGGTGCGCACCGCGATCCCCGCCTCGGCCATGGCCAGGTGCAACCCCAAGTTGCTCATCACCGTGGCGACCAGGGTGTCGGCGGTCAGCTCGCCAGCGTCGCGCATGGCCAACGCCAGCACCGCCATGATCTGGTCGCCGTCGACCACGTCACCGGAAGCGGTGACCGCCAGGCAACGGTCGGCATCCCCGTCGTGCGCCACGCCGAGGCTGGCACCGTGTTCCCGGACCGCAGTGCAGACCTCGTCCAGGTACGTCGAGCCGCAGCCGGCGTTGATGTTCAGCCCGTCCGGGTGGGCGTGGATGGCCACCACGTCGGCGCCGGCCCGCCGGTAGGCCTCGGGCGCCAGGGCTGAGGCGGCACCGTTGGCGCAGTCGACCACGACGCGCAGGCCGTCCAGGGTGCGGCCGACGGGTAAGGCCCGCAGCACGTGGCGCAGGTAGCGCTCGTGTGCATCGGCCAAGTCTCGGACCCGTCCGACCCGGTCGCCGGTCGGGCGGTCGTGCGGCTCATAGAGTCGGGCCTCGACTGCGTCCTCGAGCGCGTCCGGCAGCTTGTGCCCACCGGCCGCGAACAGCTTGATGCCGTTGTCCGGCATCGGGTTGTGCGACGCGGAGATCATCACGCCCAGGTCGGCGTTCAGCTCGGCGGTTAGTTGAGCGACCGCCGGGGTCGGCACCACCCCGGCGCGCAGAACATCCGCGCCGGCCGACGCGAGACCCGCTAGTACGGCGGCCTCCAGCATCTCGCCACTCGCTCGCGGGTCACGACCCACCACCGCCACCGGGCGATGTGAGCGATCGCTCTCCGCGAGCACCCGCGCCGCCGCCGAGGCCACGGCCATCCCGAGCTCAGGCGTCAGCTCGGCGTTGGCCAGGCCGCGGACCCCGTCGGTCCCGAAGAGCCGACCCACTAGGCCGGGTCCCGCGGATCCATGCCGAGCGAGCGGCGATCCAGGCGGCGTCCGGGCGTCGCGCAGCCGGCTGAATGATCCGCGGGACACGGCCTGGTAACGGCGGGAATCAGCGCTTGCTGTACTGCGGAGCCTTACGAGCCTTCTTCAGGCCGTACTTCTTGCGCTCCTTCTCCCGCGCGTCCCGGGTGAGGAAGCCGGCCGCCTTCAGCGCCGGACGATCGTCGATATTCACCACAATCAGCGCCCGCGCGATGCCCAGCCGCAGCGCGCCGGCCTGCCCGGAGATGCCGCCGCCGTGCAGCCTGGCGAACACGTCATAGCCATCGACCTTGTCGACGGTCAGGAACGGGTCCTTGACCAGCTGCTGGTGCAGCTTGTTGGGGAAGTAGGCGGCTAGGTCCTTGCCGTTGAGCCGGAACTTGCCGCTGCCCGGGACCAGCCGGACCCGGACCACAGCGTTCTTGCGGCGGCCGACGGTCTGGATCGGCTTGTCGCCGGCCAACCGGGTGACGGCGGACTTCGGTACGGCCTTCTCGACCACCGGGGTCTCGACATCCGAGGTCTCGACGGCTGCGGTCACGGATTCCGGGGTCACGGATTCCGGGGTCACGGATTCCGGGGTCACGGATTCCGGGGTCACGGATTCCGGGGTCACGGATTCCGGGGTCACGGATTCCGGGGTCACGGATTCCGGGGTCACGGGTTTCGGGGTCACGGGTTTCGGGGTCACGGGTTTCGGGGCCTCGGCGGCCGGGAACTCCTGATCGGGGGTACTCACGTGCTGCGCCTCTTCTGCTGCGTCGATTGCCGCGGCGGGGCCGCGATCCGGGCTGGTCACTGGCTGACCTGAGTGATCTCGAAGAGCGTGGGCTGCTGCGCCGCGTGCGGGTGGTCCGGCCCGGCGTACACCTTCAGCTTCTTGCCCTGGGCGCGGCCGAGACGGCTCTTGGGCAGCATGCCCTTCACCGCCTTCTCGACCAGCCGGTCCGGGAACTTCTCGATCATCTCGCCGACCGAGCGCTGGCGAAGGCCGCCGGGGTAGCCACTGTGTCGGTAGATGAACTTGCCGTCCCGCTTGTTGCCGGAAACCGCGATCTTCTCGGCGTTGATGATCACCACGAAGTCGCCGGTGTCGATGTGCCGGGCGAACATCGGCTTGTGCTTGCCACGCAGCAGCGTGGCGGCATGGGTGGCCAGCCGGCCCAGGACGATGTCGGTGGCGTCGATGACATGCCAGGCGCGGATAACCTCACCTGGCTTCGGACTGAACGTGCGCACGGATCTACCTCGTCGTCTCTGGCTGGAACAGCTTGCCAGGGGCAAGGATGGATACCGTAGCCCCTGGGTGCTCAGACGAACGGGTCACCGCTCGCAGCACAACGGCTTTTAAGGGTACCCGTCGCTGTCCGGCCGGGTCAAAACGGGTCGGCCGGACGGCCGGAGTGGCGCTTCACAGACACTTCCCGAAGGCCACTCCCGGCCGACTCGCCCGCTCGCAGGCTCAGGTCCAACGGCGCGCGTTCGCCGACTCGACCTGTTGGTATCCGTCGTTCGCGTGCCCGACCGCAACGCCGATCTGGGACAGCACGGCGGTCAGGTCGGTCGCCGCGGTATCCCACTGCCGCTGCTTGACCTGGTAGTCCTCGGCGGCCTGGCCGCTCCAGGTGGCAACCATCGGCGCCAGGAAGCGCTTCAGGTCCGCCAGCTGGGCGTTCATCCGCTGCGACGTGCCGGCGACGTTCTGCTGAGCTCCTGCCAGCTCACCGAAGGTCACCTTGATCTCGGACATGTCTGTTGTCTCCTCGTTGTCTCGTTGTCTCGTTGTCTCGTTGTCTCGTTGTCTCGTTGTCTCGTTGTCTCGTTTGTCTCGTTGTCTCAGCCCAGCGCGCCGCTGATCGCGGACAGGCTCTGGGCCTGTTGCTCCTCCTGCCGGGCGTAGCTCTGGCCGGAGCCCTGGATCGACTCGCCGATGTTGCGCAACGCATCGTTGAGCTTCCGGGCGTCGGCGTCCCACCGGGCCATCAGACCCTGGAACGCCGTCGATGCCTCGCCGCGCCAGGCACCGGCCAGCGGCGCCAGCTGGTTGCGCAGCGCGGACAGGTCCGCCTGCACCCGCTCGTTGACCGCGGCAACCCGCTGCGCTGCCCGCTGCATCTCCTCGATGGTGGTGCCGTACCCGACTGCCATCTCGCTGCCTCTCGTTGTGGTCTCCCGGGCCGGTCAGCTCGGATATCGATCACGTTGGCAGCGGGTGGCGAAACCGTGGGG
>JALYVZ010000071.1:10102-15526 GCA_030852965.1 Actinomycetota bacterium
GAACGAGATCGTGTGCGATCGCGAACGATCTCGTTCGTTCCGAGGCCCTACCCGGCGGCGGCCCGCTCGGACCTCGCGGGTGAGTGGCGCCTGGTGCCAGCCAGCTCCACCTGCTGTCGCCGTCGGAGCCACCTTCGCAGGGGAGCCGGCACGTAGTAGCGGCGCGCCGGTGTTGCCGCCGCCGCTGGTAGCGTCCTCACGTCGAGCGCACCAACCGACAGGATCGACCGAGGGACGCGTAGGTACATGCTGGACAAGCGCTTCATCCGCGATAACCCCGCCGCGGTCAAGGACGCGGTCCGAGTCAAGGGCGTTGATCTGGACGTCGACCTGATCCTGAAGCTCGACGAGCAGAGCCGAAGCTCGCAGTTCGAGCTGGACCAGACCCTGGCCGCGAAGAAGGCGCTGTCCAAGTGCTTCGCGAAGGCCGACACGGAGCGTCGCGAGGAGCTGCGCTCGCAGAGCGGGCAGCTCGACGGGCGGCTTCAGGAGCTGCGCGAGGCGCTGACCGAGGTCGGTGATCGACTGAACGCCCTGATGCTGCTCACGCCGAACATCCCGTGGGACGGTGCCCCTGTCGGGGCGGACGAGTCGGCGAACGTCACCATCCGCACCCACGGTGCACCGCCGGTATTCGACTTCACACCGTTGGACCACGTGGAGCTGGCTGAGCAACGTGGATGGGCAGAGTTCGCCAGGGCACGGAAGGTCGCGGGCGAGCGTGCCTACGCGCTGGTGGGCGACCTGCTGATGATCGAGCGAGCGCTGCACTCGTATGCGCTGGACCTCCTGAGCGCCAAGGACTTCACCCCGATCTCGGTACCGTCCCTGGTGCGCGAGGACCCGTTGATCGGCAGCGGGATGTTCCCCAAAGGGCGGGACGAGACCTACGCACTTCCAGCCGACGATGCGTTCCTTGCCGGTACCGCCGAGGTTGCGCTCGTGGGCCTGCATTCAGGGGAGATCCTCGACCGCAAGCAGCTTCCGGTCCGATACGCCGGAATCTCCCCCTGCTTCCGGCGGGAGATCGGCAGCGCCAGTCGCGACGTACGCGGGTTGCTACGGGTGCACCAGTTCGAGAAGGTCGAGCAGTTCGTGCTGTGCGAAGCCGACCCCAACGAGTCCGATCGGTGGCACGAGAACCTCCTGTCCTGCGCTGAACAGATCTTGCAGGAACTCGGGTTGCACTACGAGGTCGTTGAGTGCTCCACCGGCGACATGGGCTTGGGCAAGTTCCGGATGAACGACATCAACACCTGGTTCCCGTCATTGAACATGCTTCGCGAAACTCACAGCTGCTCGTCGCTGCACGACTGGCAGGCTCGACGGGCAAACCTGCGCTACCGGGACACTGACGGCAGGGTGCGCTTCGTCTACACCCTGAACAACACTGCGGTCGCGACGCCACGACTCCTTGCGGCCGTTATTGAGAACCACCAGACGGCCGAAGGGCGCATACAGATCCCTGAGGTTCTGCGTCCTTACCTGCGCGACCGCGCGCTAGTCTAACGAGCGATCAAGCCCTCCCGCAGACGTCCGGCTGCAACAACACGTTCGAGAACAACACGTTCTACGGGGGCACGGTTCGCCGGCGGCAGGAGATCGTGCGGGACAATGAGATGCGGGATGTCATGACCGCCTGTCAGCGAGTGTGGCGGGCTCACCCGGTCGCGGCAAAGGCTTGGATGACGGTAGTCCCAGCCATGCACGTCGGTCGTGGTCACGTCCGCGTGTTGGATCTGGGTCTCGTCAGGTTCGTAGAAACGGCGACATTGGGAACGCAGTCGCATGAACGCGAGATCCCCGCTGAACCGGCCGTTGGCGGTCCGATCGGCGGCCACGCGGCGCCGGTGGTCGTCGCCGAGCAGCTCGCTCAGGCCGTCGCCACCATGGACACTCTCCTGGCGGCCTACGCGCCACCCGAGCTCGACGAGTACACCTCGCGCGAGCCCCGCAGCGACAAGCACGGCTGAGGGCTTCCCGACGCCACGCGACATCCCCTACGGCGCCGGGTTGGTGGCGGGTGTTGGCGAGTCCCCCCGACTCGTCACACCCGCCACACCAGGCTATCTGCCCTCACGCGACAGTTGCCCCGCCCCCCGGGCTCAGCGGGGCGCGGCCCGGCGGGACGTCGGGGACGAGTCCCGGTGGGCCAGCGAGGCGACCACCTCCGCACATGCGTCGGCCACCGCCACGGCGCCCGACGTGGTGTGCTGACAACCGACGCTGAGCTGGGTGTCCTGATCGAACAACACATACCAGTCAACCGTGGCGCCGGTGCGGGGCAGCGCCTGCCGGTAGGCGATCACCTCCCGCCCGCCGAACGTGGCGTCGAGGGTGAGTCCGTCGAGCTCCGGATCGGCCTTGGCGGCCTGTTCGAAACGCTCGTACAGCTCACGGTTGGCCCGGTCCCGCTCAGCTGCACTGTTGTAACCGAGCGGGGTCTGCTCGATCGAGACCAGGTCGGAACCCTCCGGCGCGGCTACTGGGGTCAGCAGCGTGCGCCTGCGCTCGGGTAGGCCACCGGAGTGCCGCCACCCGGCCGGCAGCCGCAGGGTGTAGTCGTACTGCGCGAGTACGCCAGGCCGCGGCGGACTGGTCGGCGGGGCGCCCGCCCTGGATGCCACGACCCCGGCGAGCAGCCCGCCGAGCAACACCACTGCCCCTGCGGCGACCACTCCGGGGCTGGCCAGGCGGCGACCGGTCACACGAGGGGGAAGCAGCCCGACCCCGAGCGGCCGGGCCGGTGCCCCGGGAGGCTCGGCAGGTCCGGACGGCTCGGCAGGTCCGGACGGCTCGGCAGATCCGGACAGCTCGGCAGGTCCGGGCGGCTTCGCAGGTCCGGGCGCGACTACGGGCCGGTAGGGCGCTGGCGGTCGCAGCGCGCCGAGTACGGCGGCCGCCTCCCCGGGCAACCACGGCGTCTCGCCGCAAACCTGGGTCAGCCGCCGCGACAGCTCCGGTGTGTCGGCTCGGGCCCCGACCAGCAGGATGCCCCCGGTCAGCGTTGGCAGCGCGGGACCGGCCTCGGTGGCGGCCACCACAAGCAGCTCCACCGACGACTCCAGCCACGCCGGCCCAGCACTGTCGGCCGCCGGCAGCTTCCGATGCGCACTCGCCAGTTCGGCGCCGTCCGGGCTGGTCAGGATGGTCGCGCAGACCTGGGTCAGGCCGACGTCCAGCACGGCCAGCGGACCGGGCGGCAGCTCCACCCGGCTCGCCAGCTCACGAGCCGCCGCCATCGCCGAGGAGCACACCACCGTGGGCGCCCTCGCGGTGCCGTACGCGGCCCGCGCCATCGAAGCCGACCAGTGCGGCGGGTGCACCAGCACCAGCTCGTCCACGACGTCGGCCGGGCCGGGCGGCGCGGCCAGCAGATGCGGACCGTCCGGCCCGTCAACGGCCAGCCGCCGATGGTCGCCGCCGAGCTCGACGGCCAGCCTCACATCCGGTCCCTCACGGCACCAGATCCGGCACCGGGCCAGGCACCAGCCTCCGCTCTCACACCAGGCGCGGTCGCACCGGGCTCGGTCGGGAGGTCCTCGAGCAGCGCGACCTGAATCCGGCGGGGCGTCGAACGTCGCCCGAGCAGGACGCCCCGCCCCGGTGGCTGCGGGGTGAGCTTCACCCCGTCCAGGAGCGGGCCCTCGTCCGGGCTGCCGCTCATCAACAGTCCGGGAGAGGCCAGCTCGCGCAACCTGGCGATGATCGGATCGAACAGCGCCCGGCTGGCCCCGCCGCCGCGGCGGACCAGCACCAGATGCAGCCCGACGTCCTTGGCCTGCGGTAGGAACTCCAGCAGCGGCAGCAACGGGTTCGGGCCAGCGGTGCCGCCGCCGGACGTCACCACCAGGTCGTAGTCGTCCACCAGCACATAGACCTCGGGGCCGGTCCACCAGGAACGTTCCCGCAGCTGTTTCTGGGTCACCCCGGGGCCGGGCAGCCGACGCCGCAACGACGCGGCCACCTCGGTGATCGCAGACGTCGCGGTCTCCCCGGTGTTGGCGTAGGCGATCCGGTGGGTGTCCGGCACCATCCCGAGCAGGGTGCGGCGGTAGTCCACCAGGACGATCCGAGCCTGCTCGGGAGCCAGCCGGTCGGTCACGCCCCTGGCCACCACCCGCAGCAGGTTGGTCTTGCCGCTCTCCTGATCGGCGAAGCACAGCAGGTGCGGCTCGTCGGAGAAGTCCAGCCACACCGGCTCCAGCCGGGCCTCGTCGACCCCGATCGGCACCGCGTGCACCGATGGCGCCTCGGGCTCAGCGGCCACCAGCTCCGGGTACGGCAACCGGTCGGGCAGCAGCCGGACCTTGGGCACCGGAGGCTGCAACCAGGAGGCGGCCACCGCGGCGACCGTGGCGGCCAGCCCCCCGCCGGTGATGGCGTCCGCCGTTGGCCGGGCGATCACGCACTGACCGCCGTCGGGCGCCAACCCTCGACCGGGTTTCGCGGGCACCGCGGCCGCCTTGCGCCGGTCTGTCTCGGAGTCGACCGGGTCGCCCAGCCGCAGCTCGAACCGGGTCCCGAGCAAGTCCTTCAGCGCCGGGCGGAGCTCCGACCACCGGTTCGCCGACAACACCAGGTGCACCCCGTAGGAGAGCCCCCGGCTGGCCAACGATAGCAGCTGAGCCTCCAGCTCCTCGAACTCCGAGCGCAGCGTCTGATAGCCGTCCACCACGAGGAACACATCGCCGTGCGGGTCCTCGGTGAACCCGCCCGCCGCCCGCCGGCGCCGGTAGTCCGCCGGCGACTCGATCCCGGCATCCCGGAACGAGCCTTCCCTGGCGGCCAGCAGCCCGGTGACCTCGGCAACGGTGCGACGCACCACGTCCGGTTGTTGCCGGTCGGCCACCCCTGCGACATGCGGCAGCCCATCCAGCGCGGCAAGCAGCCCGCCGCCGAAGTCCAGCGCAAACACGCTCAGCTCACGGGGGGTGTTGGTCAGCGCCAGCCCGAGCAGCAACGTGCGCAGCAGCGTCGACTTGCCCGACTGCGGGGCGCCCACCACGACAGCGTGCCCGGCGGGCCCGGACAGGTCGGCAACCAGGTGATCCCACCGCTGGTGGTAGGGGCGGTCGATCAGCCCGACCGGTACCCGGAGACCACCCGGCTCCCGAGTGCCCAGACCCCGGTTGCCTCGGCCCAGCGGAGCCAGCAGCCGGTCCAGCGGTGGCGGCTCGTCCAACGGCGCCAGCCACACCTCGTGCGCCGGCGGGTCATTGACCTGACCGCCAGCCATCACCGCGACCATCTCGTCCAGCACGGTGGAGGTACCGGATCCGGGCCCGGCCGAGTCGCCGAGCGGGGACGCGGCCGGCTCACCGAGCGGGGCGTCCAGCACCATCGTGTGCGCGGCGCCGGTCTCGTCGTCGGAGGGCCCCACCCGGGCTGCGGTGAACGGCCGGGGCCGGGCGGCGGCGAACC
>JALYVZ010000267.1 GCA_030852965.1 Actinomycetota bacterium
GCTCCTCGGCGAGCCCGGGCAGGTCGGACGCGAGCAGCAGCGCTTCCCGCAAGCGGTCGCCGGCCTGCTCGTGCCGCCCAGCCGCAAGATCCTCCCGGGCCTTGCCGCGCAGCTCGTCGATCTGGGCGTGTTTGCGCTCGACCGCCTGCCGCGCGGCGTCTGCATCCGCGCCGGCGAGCGTACTGGCCAGCTGTTCAGCGGCGACCAGTTGTCCGTTGGCCAACAACTCGTTGACCTCGTCCGTCGGATCACGCTGGACGGCGGTCTCGGAGAGCAGACTGAGCGCGATACGGCCGGCATCGC
Source organism: Actinomycetota bacterium (assembly GCA_030852965.1). Classification (GTDB taxonomy): domain Bacteria; phylum Actinomycetota; class Actinomycetes; order Mycobacteriales; family Pseudonocardiaceae; genus Pseudonocardia. The sequence goes on from JALYVZ010000267.1 coordinate 304, forward strand.
CCGCGCGCAGGCGGGTCTTGGTGAGCAGGGTGAACAGCGGCAGCGCCCCGGCCCCCTCAGCACGCTTCACCCGCACCGCCGCGAGCAGGTGGAACAGTGTCAGCGCGGCAAGGTCCGTACCGGACCTCAGCTCGGTCCGTAGGAACTGCACGGCCTCCTTGCCGGCCCGGACCTCGGTGCTGTCGGGAAGCTTGTCGTACTCGATGGCTCGATCCTTGAGCGCCGCATCGGACAACGCGGGTCCGAGCGCGCTCGGAGCGGGAGTCACAGTGAAACCCCCGACCAATCCGAACTCGGTAAGCATCGGATGGACCAGGCGCGCGATGCTGTCCACGTTCGTGGCCAGCAGCTTGGTGACCAGGCTGGTGAACTGCCCAGCCGTTCCGGCCGCGATCGGCAGCGCGAGCGGCTCGATGAGCTCGAGCCCGGCAGCCTCCCGCGCCGCGTCCAGCTCGGCGTCACCCAGCTTGCCGTGAGCCGCCGCCTCGGCCCGCAGCCGCGCCCCCGTGATCATCCCCAGCGGGCCGTACTGCACCTTCAACTGGTTGGCGAGATCGGCGATCTCCGGCCCCAGCTCCTGGTGACGGGCCTTCTCCCTGGCCACCCACCAGGCCAGGCTGTTGAATGCGTTCGGGTCGTCCTTCAGATACTGGTCGTGCTCGCGCTTGAGCTGCTGGCAGACCAGCGACAGGGCGCCGGCGCGCATCGCCACCTTGTTCCAGTGCTGGACGACGGCCTTCACCCGCTCCCGCACCTCGGCCTCGGGCATGTCGAGCCGCACCGAATAGCGCGTGAGCAGGTCGTGGGGCAGGTGGGGCAGCCGCTTGCGCAGCGGCTTGAGCACCTGGTCTTCGTACGCCTTGAGATCGACGGCCGCCACGGCTCAGCTCGAGACCGAGATCTTAGAGACCAGCTCCATCGCGTCGTCGACCTCCTTGGTGGACATCCCGACGGTCACGCTGATCGTCAGCTCCGTGCCGGACCGCCGCTCCTTCGCACGCAGCTCCAGCAGTCCGTCCTCGTTGATCGACATGGTGATGTCGATCGGGGTGCCCCTCGGCTGCGGCGGAATGCCGTCGACGAGTCCGCTGCCGCCGGTGAGCGCCTTGTTGTGCGAGAGCTCCTCGCTGAGCAGCGTTCCTTCCTGCTCGTAGAGCTCGATGCGCACGCTGGTCTGGTTGTCCGCCACCGTGCCCGAGGTCAGCGTGCGGTCGCCGGTCGGGAGTGGGTCGTTGGCGAACGCCAGATGTTTGACGTAGTCCCGGGTTGCATCGTGCTCGTCCCGCAGCTTGATCCCGAATGCGTGCGGCAACACATTGTGGGTGCGCTTCTCGACGAGCGGCCGAAACTCCTGCTCCGACAAGCCGTGGTCGCGTGCCGCCTTGTCGACGACCTCGGCCGCCGCCCGGTCCGCGTCCTGCTGGGAGCCGCCGCTGTCGATGGTCTCTTTCCGCGCCTCCTCCTGCATGCGGTAGACGACCCGGGACAGGCCCCAGACAGCCGCCCCCTTGGCCACCGCCAGGTCGGGGTCGTACAGCTTGGCGTCCCAGCCGAACTCAGTGCTCAGCCGCGCGGCAACGGCGGGCATCCGGGTGGATCCGCCCACCAGCAGCACCTCGTCAATGGTCGCGCCCGGTGACTTCTGCTCCAGTGTGTCCAGCGTTCGACGGACGATTCCGATCGAGCTGTCCAGCAGGTCGGCACTCATGGTCTCGAACTCGGAGCGGCTGACCTCGATCTTCGCGGCCTTTCCGGCGAACCGCAGCTGGATCGAGCGGCTCTCCTGCTGGGAGAGCTGCTTCTTCAACTCCTCGACCTTGATCGCCACTTCCTGCATGAACTCCGGATCGTCCTCAGGCGACTCGTCGGGCGCGGCCTGCTCGATGAACCGCTGCAGGACGTGGTCGCGCAGCCGGGCATCCCAGTCGGCCCCGCCGAGGTTGGTGTGCCCGTCGGTGCAGATCACCGTGATGTCCGAGGCGCCCACCCGGATGACTGTGGTGTCGAACGTGCCGCCACCGAGGTCGTAGACCAGCACTGTCTTCTCGACGCCGCCGCTCATCAGGTCGTAGTGCACGGCGGCGGCCACCGGCTCGGGCAGAATGCCCACCACATCGAGACCCGCGATCACGCCGGCGTTCTCGGTGGCCTGCTTCTCCCGGCCGCCGAAGTACGCGGGCACGGTGATGACGACCTGCTCCACCACGTCACCGGTGTGCGTGGCTGCGTCCGCCGCGAGGCCCCGCAGAATGAACGCCGAGATCGCTTCCGGAGTGTAGGACTCACCGTGGTAGGAGTAGGTCTCCTCGTACCCCATCTTGCGCTTGATGAGGCTCACCACGTTGTCCGCGTCGATGTACGCGGACTGCTTGGCGTTCTCCCCCACGACCACGTTCGTCGGCGTCTCGAAGTAGACGACCGAGGGTGTGGTCTCGGCGTTGTTCGCGTTCCGGCACACGGTCGGTCGCCCCGACTCGTCGACGAACGCGATCGCCGAGTAGGTGGTCCCGAGGTCGATGCCAAACACCCGGCCAGCGCCGTCAGTCATCCGTCGTATCCTTTGCAACGTAGCGATAGAGCCTGATCCGAGTGGGAGTGACGACCGTGCCGTCGATCTCCGCATAGCCGTCCTGCGCGATGGCTGCCACCGTCCCGTCGTGGGCAGGCTCGTCGGTGTCGGTGATTGCCGCTACTTGGTGGTGGCCGGCCACCAACGACATGCCGACCTCGCACGGCAGGACTGTGACGCCGCACCGCTCCAGCGCCTCCTCCACCGAGTCGGCGTAGGAACGCAGCAGTGCGACGACGTCGGCTCCGGGCATCTCGAGGGGAACCGTCGTGGCCTGTCGCAGGAGGTCGTTTCGCAGCCGGTACAGGTCGATGACCGTGGGCCGGAGCTGACCGGCCCGCTGCTGGGCGCGCAGCCGCTCGATGTCGGCGTGCTGCCGGTCGATCACCCGCTCGCGCGCCGCGGCGCGCTCCGAGTCCGCGGCGAGTCGGCCCTCGAGCCGATCGATGCCGGCCTGGAGCGCGAGCAGCTGATCGTCGAGGCGCACGCGTGGTGCTGTGTCGGTGGCGGGCTCGCCGGGATCCAACAGCTCCCCTGCCGGCTCAAGACTGCTCGGTACGTCCACGGGAGAGCTCATCTCGACGGGTTCTTCACCTGACTGAATGACGCCCAGGTGGGTGGGCTGCCACCGTAGCCGCCCTGCTGTTCAGCGATCAAGCCGGACGAGCCGAGGTGTTCAGTGCCTTCCAGTGGCTACGTGAGCCAACCGACTACCCAGCGCCGCCCCGAGTGGCGATGATCGGGTGCGGGAGCCGCGGCGACAGCCCTCGCGGAGCTCGTCGAAGCCAACGGCGACCGCGAGTCTGCGGTGGCCTTGTGCGTTACGCGGCCGACAACCTTACACGAGGCGGGCTGACGGACAACGCCCGCTACTGCGCGAGCAAGACGTGCGAGCTGGGGACGAGCCAGATCAGGAGCACCATGCGCCCCGGCCAGGAGGCGGAGTGTTTCGAGCTCGCTCGATCAACCCGCGAGTTCGGACTCCGCCGCCGGGTCACCGAACCGGCGGCCGAGCTGGCAAGCAGGGTCACTACGCCGGGCCGTGGAGGTCATCACCGCCGGCGTTGGTCCGACGACGTGGTCGCCGGGTTCGACGTCGCGTTCCGCGCTGCCGCGGCATGCTCTGACGCGCGGCTCGTTGCCGAGCTCATTGAGGTGGCCCGGAGGATCCTGCCAAACTCCCCTGGTGAGGCGATCAGACGGGTGCTGGATGGAGCTGGCCGAGGGAGTACTGGCCCGCCGCTACGCCGAGCTGGACCTCACGGTCGGGCTGTGGTGGGCGCAGAGCGGGCGTTGGTGGTGGACACCCGGGGTGACCAGGTGCAGGGGCCGAACTGGCAGCCGCGGTGGCCGCGCTGCTGGCCCTGAGTCCGCGGGTGGCCGTGCCCGGCCACGGCGACCCGGTCGACCGGGCGTTCCTGATCACCCAGCAGGCCGAGCTGGCGGAGGTCGCCGAACTGTGTCGGGCGGCACTGGCCGGCGAGCATACCGAAGCCGAGGTGTTGGCGCGCTCGCCGTACCCGCCGGCCCACACCCTGACAGCGCTCGCCCGTGCCAGAGGAACGTGACGGCCCTTGGCGCGAGCAGCTACGGCGCCGGCACACCGCCGTGCACGAGCACGAACCCACGATGTCGTCGATCATCTCGAGCTTGGGCGAAGACAGTCCGCGCGGAAACGAGGTAGAACGGATGACATGTTCTTCCTGTTTTCCAGCCGCTTGGGCTGCTTGGGTTCCGTGCTGGTCTCCGTCGTCGTCACGGCGGTGTTGTTTTTCCTCCTGAGGCACTGATGCCGGCCTACGGCCACTCAGCGCCGGCGCCAGGAAACACCGCCGTAATGCACAAGACACCGGATACTCCTACGTTTGCTCCTATGGGTGACACGCGGATCGGTGTGGAGGAGGAGTTCCACGTCGTCGATCTGGCCACCCGCCAGGCGGCCCCCGAGGTGGACGCACTGCTGGACCGGCTCACCGGCGACTGCTTCTCCCCTGAGCTGCAGCGCTCCCTCGTCGAGACCCAGACCGTGCCGTGCGACACTCTCGACGACTTGCGGGCCGACCTGGTCCGGCTGCGCGGAGAGTTGGCTGGAGCGGCGCACGGCCTCGGCCTCGGGGTGGTCGCCGCCGGCTCGGTGCCGTTGGTCGACCCGTCGGACAACGACGTCTCGCACGGCGCCCGGTACGCCAACATGCAGCGTGAGTACCAGATGCTGGCCCGTGAGCAGCACATCTGCGGCGTCCAGTTCCACGTCGACGTCCCGGACCGGGACCTCGCGGTCGCGGTGGTGCAGCGGGTGGCACCGTGGCTGCCGGCGTTCCTGGCGCTCTCGGCCAGCTCGCCGTACTGGCAGGGCGCCGACAGCGGGTACGCCAGCTCACGGACCCTGGTCTGGCAGCGCTGGCCCACGGCCGGCCCGCCGGCGCCGGTGGCCGACGCCGCCGAGTACGACGCGCTGATCGCCGACCTGGTCGCGTCCGGCACGATCAGCGACCCCGGGATGGTGTACTTCGACGTCCGCCCGTCGGCGCACGTACCCACCGTGGAGCTGCGGGTCTGCGACGCCTGCCCGTCGGTGGACACCGTGGTGCTGCTGGCTGGGTTGTTCCGCGCCCTGGTCACCCGGGCCCGCACCGAGCAGGAGGTCGGTGCGCCGATGCCGGGGATCCGGCACGAGCTGCTGCGCGCGGCCACCTGGCGGGCCGCCCGCGCGGGCCTGGAGAGCGACCTGGTCGACCTGCACCATCCGTTCGGGCCCCGGCTGGCCTCGGCTGCGTCCATGGTGACGAACCTCATCCGGGCGCTGCGGGAACCGCTGTTGGAGTCCGGCGACTGGGCGCAGGTGACCGAGCTGGCCCAGGCCGCGCTGGCC
>JALYVZ010000268.1 GCA_030852965.1 Actinomycetota bacterium
CTGACGCCCAGCTTGCGCCGCGCGCCCAGCACACGGCCGGCGCCGAACTCACGGCCTGCGCCCAGCTCGCGGGTGGCGCAGAGCACGAACCAGTTGCCGGACGGCCGGGCCAGCGCCCGTCGCAACACCGCCTCGATCACGGCCGGCTCGGCGTCCGCCCAGCGGGGTGGCTGGGCCGGCCAGGGCGGCGCTCGAAGCCGCCGCAGCGGGCCGCAACCTCCGGTGTTCACCGGGTCGACTGTAGTTGGCCGCGTGGTGGGCGAATCGAACCAGCCGGGAGACGGTTGGGTTACCCGGAATGCCGGATCAAGTGTCACCGAGTTGGACCAGTGCAACCAGGCTTCCAACCGTTACTGTGACAGCGATCATACAAAGGGTGAGTGTGACATGTCACCTAGCTGAGAAAAGGGGTCCACGCCATGGCCACTGGGCGAACCTCCCAGCCAACCGATGAGCGGATCGACGGCCTGGGGTCGCTGCCACCAGGGGTGATTCCGACCCCTCGGACCGCGGTCGACCCTCAGCCGCTTCCCGAGCCACCGTCGCGGCGGCGGAAGCTGCTGTTCATCGCGGTACCCGCGGTCGTGGCGACCGGAATCGGTGTCGCAATCGTGGGTCTGACCGATCCGGGAGCGCCGGTCGGTGACCCGTTGCCGGGGACGGCGTCTGTGCAGAGATCGCCCGCTGACCTCGGCTTTGTCAAGATCGTGCGCCAACAGCCCGGTTTCGCCGGCGTCACCGACGACGCTCTGATCGCGATCGGGCACACCGTGTGCGGCCAGTTGGAGGGCGGGACCAGCCCAGGTGAGATCGCACTGGGGAGTTCAAGCGCTCGCTACTCCGTGGAGGACGTCTCGACCGCGGTGGGCGCGGCAGCCGGCGCCTACTGCCCGGACCAGATGGACCGCGTCGGCCAGCTCCAGTAGCTACAGCCACTTGTTTTGGCGGGACGTCCGGTACCGAAAGCTGCCCGCGACCAGGATCACCAGCAACACGACCAGGATCACCAGCAACACCGTGGGGTAGTCGCTGTGCCTACCACTGTGCCTGACGACCGCGGCGTGGTCGCTCAGTGTCAGTGCATAGGCTATCCCCAACCTGCGGTGATCGAGTCCCGCGGTGTTCTGGGCAGGAGGCGGGTCGGGTGCAGTTCGGGCGGTACTACGAGGAGTTCGAGGTCGGCGCGCTGTACAAGCACTGGCCGGGCAAGACCGTCACCGAGTACGACGACCATCTCTTCTGCCTGCTGACCATGAACCACCACCCGCTGCACCTGGACACGCACTTCGCGGGCGAGACCACCGAGTTCGGCAAGAACGTGGTGGTTGGCAACTACATCTACTCGCTGCTGCTGGGCATGTCGGTGCCGGATGTGTCCGGCAAGGCCATCGCCAACCTGGAGGTGGAGTCGCTCAAGCACATCAAGCCCACCTTCCACGGCGACACCATCTACGGCGAGACCGAGGTGTTGGGCAAGACCCCGTCGAAGTCCAAGGACGACCGGGGCGTGGTCTACGTGGAGACCAGGGGCTACAACCAGGACGGCACCGTGGTGTGCACATTCCGTCGCAAGGTGATGGTGCCCAAGGTGAGCTACGGCGAGGCGCGCGGCGGCGAACAGCCCGGTCGGCCGGTACCCACCGCCCGGCGGAGACCCGGTGAGACTTCCTGACTTCGGAGGTGAAGGAAGCACTGTCCGGGAACCTATGCCGGTGTACCGGGTACCAGTCCATCTGGATGGCGTCACCGAAGCGGTTGCGCGGCTGGCTGACCGGGGGACGGCCAGTGCGTGAGTCCATCGCCGGCAGGAATGTCGGTTCGCGGGTCAAGCGGCTTGAGGATCTGCGGCTGCTGACCGGGCGGGGCCGCTACGTCGATGACGTGGTGGTGGTGCTCGACATGCTGCACGCGGCTTTCTTACGGAGCTCCCAGAGACGCCTGCGAGCTCATTGAGGTCGGCTACGAACCGCTCGACCCGGTCTCCACCCGAGAACACACCCTGGACCCGAGCCGCTGTGGCCGCTGGCCGGCAGCAACGTCATCTACGACGACACCCGGCAGTACGGCAACGTCGACAAGACGTTCGCGGGCGCGGCCAAGGTGGTCAAGGCGACCTTCCACCATCCGAGAGCAACACCTCCCTCCAGCCGCATCCTCGAACTCGCCGACGTGGTCCCGCCCGACTGACTCCTCCCCCGAGCGACGGCACTTTCGTACGCTGGATATGTGCGAAAGTGCCGTTCGCTCAAAGGGACGGGTCAGGGATGCGGCCAGTTGGGAGGTAGGGCGTCCCAGTCCGCGAGGATCTCTTGCATGCCCTCGACCACTGGCAGCGCGGCGCCTCATGGTCGGACTCGCCCGGCTGCACCCGACCCCCGGGTATCGACCACAGCCCCCATCCGGGGTCTCGGCCTTGCCGCACCAGCAGCAGTCGGTCACCCTGATCGTGGATCACGGCGCCCACACACAACACAACGTGATCGTTCACCGCTTCGGCCCAGCCTTTGCCACTCAATTGGACTATGCCCGCCTGTCGGATTCACAGCAACCCACTCCGTGCGGTAAAACAAGATGTGACATGGGCCAGTCAGGCCTGACGGAGCTTCGGACGGTGGTACCCGGTGAACATCAAGAAACTCGTGGGCCCGCTCGTGATCATCTTCGTGCTGTTCTGGATCATCTCCGATCCGAGCGGCGCGGGCGGCTCGGTCAACGGTCTGGTGGGTAGCCTCAAGTCCGCCGGCTCGAGCATGGTCACGTTCATGAACGGCGTCTTCAAGTAGCTCAGGGCAGGGACGGACGTGCTGGCACCGAAAGAGATCGACGAGTACATCCTGCCCAACGAGCGCCGCGTCATCCGCGTGCGCACCCACTGGGTTGTCATGCTGGACCACATGACGCAGACCGCGTTGGTGCTGGGACTGCTCCGCCTGCTCGACGCCAAGGTGAACAACGAGGTGGTTCACACCATCACCTGGTATGTCGGGCTGGTCGCGGTGGTGCGGCTGGCCATCTTCGTGGCGGAGTGGTGGGTGGAGCGCCTCGTCATCACCGACAAGCGGGTGATGAGGGCGGGCGGCATCCTCACCCACCAACTCGACATGATGCCGCTGAGCAAGGTCACCGACCTGACGTTCAAACGCACGTTCACCGGCCGGCTCATGGGATACGGCCACATGCGGTTCGAGTCGGCCGGCCAGAAACAGGGCCTGGAGGACATCAAGTTCGCTCCGCAGCCCGAGGAGATCTACGAGGCGCTCACCGAGCTGATCTTCGGTGAGAAGGGGAAGACCCGATCGCACAACCTGGGCCGGCCGAAAGGCGCGGTCTGGGGTCGTTAGGAGATGAGCGGCGCCGTGCGAATCGACCTGCACACCCACTCCAACGCCTCCGACGGCACCGACGACCCGGCCGATCTCGTGCGCGCGGCCGCCGCGGCCGGTCTGGACGTCGTCGCGCTGACCGACCACGACACCACCGCTGGTTGGAATGCGGCCGCCGAGGCTCTGTCGGCGCTGCCCAGCGGGTTGCGGCTGGTGCGCGGCGCTGAGCTGTCCTGCGTGAGCCCGAACGGGCTGGGCGGCACCGTGGCGATCCATCTCTTGGCCTACCTGTTCGACCCCGACCACCCTGGCGTCCTGGCCGAACAGACCCGGTTGCGGGCAGTGCGTCGGGAGCGGCTGGTCCAGATGGTGTCCTTGATGGCCGCCGACGGACACGGAGTCGACCCCGAGACGTTCCTGGACCGACTTCCGCCGGACCTGCCCGCCGGTCGCCCACACCTGGCCCAGGCGCTGGTCGACGAAGGCGTGGTGGGCAGCGTGCGGGAGGCGTTCGACACCTTGCTGCACAACAACGGTCCGTACTACCTGCGCCGGGAGGACACCCCCGTCGTCGACGCCATTGAGATGATCACCGAGGCCGGTGGAGTGTGCGTCTTCGCCCATCCGTTCGCCCGCAAGCGGGGTCGGGTAGTGGAGCCTTCGGTGCTTGCCGAGCTGGCAGCGGTCGGGCTGGTGGGCGTAGAGGCCGATCACCCCGACCATGTCCCCGAGGACCGGGCCGCGCTGCGGGCACTGGCCGCCGAGGTCGGCTTGCTGGTCACCGGGTCCAGTGACTACCACGGCGCCAACAAGGAGACCCGGATCGGCGCCGAGACCACCGACCCGGAGATGTTCGAGCGGCTCGTCGAGAGAGCCACCGCGACCCCGGTCCTGGGCTGACCCGTGACGAGGTGATCGCCGATCGTGGCGGATCCGCTGCGATGTCCGCTGTCGAACCGCCTGAACGGCCGATCACGCCCGGACCGGGCGAGCCGGGACCGGCGTTGGGCCGGGCGCGGGCTGGACCCGGATCGGGACCGGGCGCTGGAGATCGGGACCGGGCACTGGACCGGGCGCGAGGTGGACCTGTCGGGGCGGGACGTTACCGTAGCGGCGTGGAGGGACAGCTGAGCCTGGACGGCATGCCGCGCCGGCTCTTCAAGGTCACGCCGTCGCGGCTGGCCAGCTGGCTGGACTGTCCCCGCCGCTACCGGATGACCTACCTGGACCGACCGCCCCCACCTCGGGGTGGGGCCTGGGCGCACAGCACTCTCGGCGCGGTGGTGCACAACGCGCTGCATCGACTGTTCGATCTGCCGGTGAGCGAGCGCACCCCGGTGGCCGCCGCCCGGCTGATCGACCGGCAGTGGAACGGCGAGGGTTTCCGCGACGGCGAGCAGGTCGAGCGCTACCGGGAACGGGCTCGGGGCTGGGTGGCGGACTACGTCGCGGAGTTGGACGTCGCCGACGAGCCGGTCGGGGTGGAGCGCTGGGTGTCGATGCCCACCGAGAAGATCATCGCCGGGGGTCGGGTGGACCGCATCGACGAACGCGGCGGAGAACTGGTCGTCGTCGACTACAAGACCGGACGGCGAGCCCCGACTGTTGACGACGTCCGTTCCTCGCAGGCTCTGGCGCTGTACGCGCTGGCGGCCCGGCGCACCCTGCGCCGGCCGTGCCGCCGCGTCGAGCTGCACCACCTGCCCAGCGGCGAGATCGCCGTGTGGGAGCACAGCGAGCCGTCGCTGCGGCGGCACCTGGGCCGGATGGAGGAGGCCGCCGAGGACGCCACCCTGGCCGGAGACACCCTGGCCGCCGGTGGCGACCCGGAGCTGCTGTTCCCGCCCCGGACCTCGTCCGGATGCTCCTTCTGTGACTTCCGTCGGCACTGCCCAGAGGGACTGGCGGCGGCGCCGGACCTTGAGCCGTGGGCACTACTGGCTCCGTGAGCGCACCCGAGGCAGGTGGCTCGACGAGGGTGAGCCGTCCGATGGGGTGGGCGCGTAGGTTCTCTGGGCTTGTGGTGGCCGGGTTGGTGGTGCTCGCGATCGGGTTGCTGGTGGCCTGGGCGTTGGCCGCGACCGCCGGCTCCGCTGGCCCGGGACCGGCCATGCTGGTCGGGCAGGTCCTGGGGGCGGCTGTCGCGCTGATGCTGCACCGGGTGGCGCTGAGCCGGACCGACCGGCGTGGCTACCTGGCCGCGTTCGGAGTGGTGGGGACTCTGTTCCTGCTCGGGACGCTCTTCTGGTGGAGTTAGCGGCGTCTCTGGTGGAGTTAGCGGCGTCGTGGCCGCACGGACGGCGGTAGGACCAGCGCGGCGGCGCGCAGGGCGCGCAGCGCCACCGTGGCGGCCAGCTCGGTGCCCGGTGGGCCGGGCAGGCGATAGCAC
>JALYVZ010000072.1 GCA_030852965.1 Actinomycetota bacterium
ATCGGACGACCATGGATGCCCACGATGCCCGCACCCACCTGACCCGAGCCCCACGCTCACCACCACCGAAGCCCACCCCCGGGCCACCGGTGATCATCCACGCCATCGGGCGGGACTGAATGTTTACCGTCGATGTGCAGCGGCGGCAGGGGCGGCACGCTGTCGGGTCTTCCGGTGAGCGCGGTGTCGACTACGAGGTCGACGTGGAATGTCGCGTAGAGCACCCCGAGGTACGCACGGAGGTGGAGGCGACGTCCTCTTGCGGTTTCTGGAGGGGAGTGATCTTGGCGATCTCGAAGCGGAAATGATCGCCAAGGTCCCGGTCGATTGCTTTGGCCGGCGCGGTGACGGCGACATCGGGAGCTGCGGCCCGCTCTACATAGAGGAGGTCAATGTCATTGCTGTGTCGAGCGATCGGCAGTCGTGCGAGCAGCACTCCGCCGCCTTTGAGAATCCACCGGTCGGCGTCATCGGCGGAGAAGCAGCGGCTCAGGACCCGGTCGTAGGCGAACTGTCGCTGTAGCTCGGCGACGGAGTACCTGCGGCCGTGTTTGGCGATGTCGGTGAACCGAGCTTTGACCGCGGCACGGAAGGCGGCCGCCGTTGTGTATGGAAACGGTGCTGTCATCTGCATTGGGTGCGGCTCTTCTGGAGTGACGTGATCATGCTGCGAGTTGGTAGCTGTCTCGGTATTGGGCTTGGTGGACGCGGTGGTGTTCCTGGTCGAGGTGGTAGCTCCAGTAGGCGTTGAAGTCGCCGTTGGAGACCAGTGCTCGTAGGGTGAGGACGGCTTGGGCGTCGTTGAGGCCCCAGCGGGCTCCGGTGATGTTCATTCTGTCTTTGACGATGTGGCGGCAGGCGCCTTCGATGATGCCGGTGGCGGTGGGCCATCCGTTGGCCAGGGCGGTCTGGTAGTCCAGGTAGGGCTTCTTGCTGGTCAGGTAGTTGGCCGCGTGGTCAGCTCCTTTCCGTTCAGACGGTGAGTAGCCCAGCCGTCGAATCTGTTCTGCGGGTCATGCCTCATAGATAATGATGCGGGGGCATTTGCTCGCAACCATGAGCAAATGATCGGGGGATGTGCAGTGTCCGAGCCGAGCGACGCCGAACGTCGACGCGGACCTGGACGCCCCCGCACCCCGTGAACGCCGCCGGCTCGGCGCTCGGTGCCTTCGGTGCCTTCGGTGCCGAACTGCGCACGTTGCGGGGTAGACGGCGCTGGACGTTGCAGGCGCTGGCGGAGCTGACGGGGTACTCGCCGCAGCATCTTGGTGCGGTGGAGCGGGCCAGGGTGGTGCCGTCGGAGGCGGTCGCGATGGCGTGTGACATGGCGCTGCTGGCAAACGGCCGGTTGGTGACGCTGTTGGCTGGGGTGATCCGTGAGCAAGCCGATGCCCGCAACCGCCGGCAAATCGTGCGGCGTTCCCGCCGATCAGCAGACAACCACGGCATCGGTGCGCCGGCAGGTGCCCCTGGGACCGCGTTGGGGAACGAGGTCGATTGGGACCGGCTGGCGGACGCGGGGCATCGTCCCAGGTCACGACCCAAGTTGTGGATGATCTGGAGCAGGCCACCGACCTGCAGAGACGGCTGTACCACGAGCTGGCGTCCGCGGAGATGTTCGTGCACGTCCGCGCCCATCTCGGGCTGTTGACGGCACTGCTGGACGGCCTTCAGACCGATCGGTTACGTCCACGCATCGCCGCCGCGGCGGCGGAAGCAGCCGGGTTCGCCGCGTGGCTGTGGCTCGACCTGGGTGATCTGTTCCGCGCCCAAAGCCTCTACCGCGACGCTTCCGCGGCCGTCGGGGAGGCGGGCGACCGGGGTCTGGGCGCTTACATTCGGGGTTATCAGGGCATCATCGCCGCCCGCTCGGAAGGGCCCGGCCACGCTCTGACGTACCTCCGTGAAGCATCACGGATGGGCCGGGGGTCGTTGTCAGGGACCACCCGCTCGTGGTTGACGGTTCTGGAGGCCGAAACACTGGCCCGCACCGGTCAGCCTGAATCGGCGGTCGCGGCGTTGGGTCGCGCCGAGGAACTGCTCGCTGAGGGAGAAGCGGTCAGCGACCCGTGGATGTACGACTTCGATCAGGGCAGCTTGGCCGCCCATGCCGGCAACTGCTACCTCGCCGTCGATCAGCCGGGTCGTGCCGCTGAGTCGTTCGAGGACGCGCTTCGGTTTCTGCCTGCCCCGTGTGACCGGCGAGGTGCGCGGATCAGCGTCGGTTTGGCGCGGGCTCGCCTGGCGATCGGGGATGGCGAGGAAGCGCTCAGGCTGGCCTCCGCCGCGCTGACAACGTTCGCCACCCGAGGTTCCGTGGCCGGCGTCCACGAGGTCTGGGACCTGCGTGGGGAGTTCGCGCAGGCTGGCCTCGGAGGCGCTGCGTCGGCGCTGGACGAGCACGCCCGTGCGCTGGGGCGTCCGGCCGGGTGAGCGTCGGGACGGGTTCGGTGCGGTCGTTGGATGCGTTGAGCATCATCGACGGGCGGTTGTACTGGATCGAGGGCCGCCCTGAGGGCGATGTCCTGGTCTGCCGGGGTGAGGGCCGCACCCGGGATGTGCTTCCGGCCGGTGTGCACGTCGGCTCGACGGTTCACGAGTATGGCGGCGGCGCCTACCTGGCGCACCGCAGCGGGCTCTGGTTCGTCCGGGCCGACGATCAACGGATCTGGCACGCCGCGAAAGGCGGTCTGCATCCGCTCACGCCGTTGCCCGAGCACGGCGAGCACCGGCACGCCGACCTGCAGCTCACCCCCAGCGGGGCAGTGATCGGCGTGCGGGAGCGCCACGAGCCAGGCGAGGTGATCAACGAGTTGGTGCTCGTGCCGGGTGACCCCGCGGCCGAGTGTCAGGTGATTGCCGAGGGATGGGACTTCTACTCCTCGCCTCGGCTGGACCCCGACGGCTCCCGGTTGGCCTGGGTAACCTGGTCCAACCCGCTGATGCCCTGGGACGGCTCCTGGCTCTGGGTCGCCGACATCGACCCGGACGGGCACCTCGGGACGCCGATGCTGGTCGCTGGCGGCGCGGACGAATCGGTCACCCAGCCGCTGTGGAGCCCCGACGGGATCCTGCACTACCTCACTGACCGGTCCGGCTGGTGGAACCTCGAACGCCACCACCACGGCCGCCGAGAACCGGTGATCTCGCTGGACGCCGAGCTGGGGCCCGCGCCGTGGGAGTTCGGCTACTCCAGCTACCGGTTCCTCGACGACGGACGTATCGCGGTCGTCGTGCAGGACGGTTGCCAGACCTGGCTCGGAATCGCGCGCGCCGGCGGTGCTGACCGTGTCGAACCGGTGCCGCTGCCCTACACCTGGATCAAGCCCTACCTTGCCACCGACGGTCGTCGGATCGCGATCATCGGCGCCACCCCCACTCGACCACCGTGCGTCGCCCTCATCGACCCCGATACCGCCAGCACCCAGGAACTCACCCCCACTGGGCCGCCGGCCAGGAGTGTCGGGCGACCCGAGCGGATCTGCGTCACCACCAGATCAGGCTCACGGGTGCACGGGCTGCTGCATCCAGCGACCAGCCCCGGCGGTACGTCCGGACTCGGCCCGCCCCTTCTGGTGCGGCCGCATCCGGGACCGACGGCGAATGCCCAACTGCGCGCGGACGTCTGGATCGGGTTCTTCACCAGCCACGGGTTCGCCGTGCTGGACATTGACTACAGCGGAAGCACCGGCTACGGCCGCGCCTTCCGAAACTCGCTGCGCGGCAACTGGGGGGTCCTCGACGTCAGCGACTGCGTCGACGCCGTGGCTCATCTCGTAGCCGACGGCCGCGCCGATCCAACCCGGGTAGCGATCTGCGGCTGCAGCGCCGGTGGCTTCACCGCGCTGCGGGCGGTGGCCACGACCGACGTCTTCGTTGCGGCAGCTGTCCGGCATGCGGTGATCGACCCGGAGGATTGGCGGCAGACGGCGCCGAAGTTCCAGGCCCACCACGCCGATCTCCTCCTCGCGCCGCCATCGCCAGCCCAGCACACGCAGGGGTCCGTGCTGGCGAACACCGACGCGATCACCGCGCCCGTCCTGATCATCCACGGTGAACGGGACACGATCACTCCGGTCGTCCAGGCGCGCCAACTCGCGGAGAAGCTGGGCGATCGGGCCACGCTGATTACCTTCGCCGACGAAGGACACGGCATCCGCGACGCGGCCAACCAGGGGCAGCGCGCTGCACGGCGAACTCGGTCATCTCCGACGGGCAATGCAGCTGTGAGAGAAAGGAGTCGAGCGATGCCCGTCGCCCGTTCAGACCTGGTATCGGCTTAGCCTACCCAGCGGCAGGTCCTCGAGCTGCTCGACGTCCCCACCACCAACTACACGAGTTCATGATCTCCAGCCTGTGGGGGCGATATTGGCTTCGAGAAGTGCGGAACGCCAGTTCAGGTGGAAGGAGCTCGCTCCGTCCGGCGCGAGGTCAAGATCTACAACCTCGACATGGTGCTGGCCGTCGGCTACCGCGTGACCAGCCAACGCGCGGTCCACTTCCGGCAGTGGGCCACGATCGTTCTGCGGGAGTACCTCGTCAAGGGCTTTGTCCTCGACGACCCCCGCTTGAAGGACCCGGCCGGCACCGACTACTTCGACGAGCTGCTGCGGCGGATCCGGGACATCCGGGCCTCCGAGAAGCGCTTCTACCAGAAGGTTCGGGACCTGTTCGCCGCCTCCAGCGCCGACTACGACGGCACCTCCGACACGGCCAGGACCTTCTTCGCCACGATCCAGAACAAACTCATCTTCGCGGTCACCGGGAGCACCGCCGCCGAACTGGTCCTGAAGCGGTCGGACGCCGGTTCCCCGAGCATGGGACTGACCACCTGGAGCGGTGGCCGCGTCTACAAGGCCGACGTGGTGATCGCCAAGAACTACCTGACTGAACCCGAGATCGTCGAGCTCAACCGGCTCACAACCATGTTCCTCGACTTCGCCGAAGACCGTGCCCAGCGCCGCCAGACGACGCTGATGACGGAGTGGGCCAGCCAGACCGACCGGTTTCTCGACTTCAACGAGAGAAGCCTGTTGACCGGCTCGGGCAGCGTCTCCGCGGCCGGCATGGAGGCGGTGGCCGGCGAACGGTATGCCGAGTTCGACGAACGCCGCAGAGCCCTGGAAGCTGAGCACGCGGAGGCCGCAGAGTTGGACGACCTCAGGGCGCTGACCGCAATCGAGAACCGTCGTGCCGATCCCGACTGTGACGACCGGGGATAGCGGTGAACGAGTCGGACGGTCGCCGGGTGCTCGCCGGGCGCTATCGGGTGGACGGCTCGCTCGGCCGGGGCGGAATGAGCGAGGTCTTCCACGGCTACGATGAGCGCCTCGATCGGCGGGTAGCGATCAAGCTGCTGCGACCGCCAGGCGTGGTTCCGGCAGCTCCGGACAGCCCGGAAGCCATCGAGATACTCGACGCGCAAGAGCGTGACCGCAAGCGGTTCCTACGTGAGATACGCACCACCGCGCGGCTGGAACACCCCGGAACCCCGGCCGTCTACGACACCGGCGTCGACATCCTCGCCGACGGCACCACCCGGTTGTGGCTGGTCATGCAACTACTGCGCGGCTCGACCCTGGAATCCACGCTCGACCACACCGACTACGCCGCCTCGCCGCCACCCGTCGCCTGGGCAGCGGCGATCACCACGCAGATCTCGGCCGTAATGGCTGACGTGCACCGGGTCGACATCGTGCACCGTGACATCAAGCCGGCGAACGTCATGCTGATCGACGGCGGACTGGTCAAGGTGCTCGACTTCGGTATCGCCCTGCTCCGCGGCGCCAGTGCGCTGCCGAGGCTGACCCAGATCGACCGGACCGTCGGCACCCCGGCATACATGTCGCCGGAGCAGTGCCTCGGGCAGGCTGTGACAGCCGCGTCCGACGTCTACTCGCTCGGCTGCCTCTTCTGCGAACTACTCACCGGCGACGTGCCGTTCCACGCCACCACCGATGTGCCGCTGCGGGCCCACCACCTGCGGACTCCGGCTCCATCGCTGCGCGGCCGGCGGAGCGACATCCCTGAGGACATCGACGCGCTGGTGGCCTCGATGCTGTCCAAGGACACGGCTGCGCGGCCGGCCGCGGCGGCGGTGTACGACGTGCTCGTGCCACAGGCGTCTGTTCCCAGCGCGCCCTCGGTGGCTGACGAGAGCCGCGACCCGACACTCCCATTCCGTCGCCCACTGCTCGCCCCGGCTGTGCGTCGCGCACCGGCCGGCGATCAGGGCAGGCTCACCGACACCGACTTCGATCGGTTGAAGGCCAACGTCGCGGTGTTGCTGGACCACAATCGCCCGGCTGAGGCGATCAGCCTGCTCGAAGGCGGCCTCGAACGTGCCGGGGGCGACCGCTTCCTCGGGCTTCAGCTGCGCCACCTCCTGGCGGCCGCCCATTTCTACGCGGGGGAGTACACCCGGGCCGCCGCGTTGTTCGACGTCGTCGGACGGGACTACCGCAAGCACCTGCCGCCGACCGACACCTACGTCCTGGACTGCGCCTATCACGCGGGCCACGCCTACGCCGAGATCGGCAAGCCGGACCAAGCCCTGCCGCAGCTGCGGTTCTACGTCCAGAACGCCGACCCGACCGCCACCGACGACGAGGCCGACAAGGTCCGCGAGTCCCGCTTCGTCATCGCCCAGATGCTCGCGGCCGCGGGATACCCCGACGAGGCGCTTGCTGAGCTCGGCGTGGTCCGCCCACTCGTTGCAGAAGCCTTCGGCGCGGACTCGACTCAGGTCCGCAACCTCGACAGGCAGATCGAACGCCTTGGGTCGATCAAGGACCATGACTTGACGGGGGATGGATGACTGGCTCAATTCCTCCCGAGCATCCGAGACCGGCGACACTCCACCGATCTCATCCGAGCGCGATCGCCTTCTTCGACGAGGCCGGTGCGATCTCCAGCGATCGGTTCTTCGCCGTCGGACTACTCAAGGGTGATGATCACCTGCGTAGACCCTATATCGCGTCAGACGCGTGGACTTCGGGTCTGTAGCGGTAGCCGGGCTGTTTCGCATCTGGTCTGAGACGCTCCGAACGCGGGGAACAACACGCTGCGACGCCCGGGCGGCCGCTCTGCCAGGATTCGGCGTATGACCTCCGTCAACGTGGTGGACGAGACGTTCATCACGGTCCCACCGAGCCGCCTCGCGGCTGAGTTCGCGAACCCGGACGGCTGGCGGCGATTCTGGCCCGACCTGCGGCTACGGGTGGGCACCGACCGCGGTGAGAAGGGCCTGCGCTGGATCGTCGGGGGCGCGTTGGTGGGCAGCATGGAGGTCTGGTTCGAGGCGGTGTTGGACGGCACCGTGCTGCACTACTACCTGCGCGCGGACCCGGCCGGCCCGGACGGCAAGCCTGCGCCGCTGTCGCCCCGGCGGGCCGGTGCCGAGGTGTCCCGGCGCCAACAAGCGGCCAAGGCCATCGCGCTGGGGCTCAAGGACCTGTTGGAGGACGGCCGGCCCCCTGGTGAGCCACCGCCGCCCCAGCCGGGCGAGCCGGGCGAGCCGGGCGTGGCCGGCTGAGTTCGGCTTTATTCGGCGCGCGGGTGCCGATACCAGCACGTAGGTTTCTGCGGTGCGGGTTCACGTGGTCTCCGATGTGCACGGCAACAGCGCCGCGCTGGCCAGGGCCGCCGACGGCGCGGACGCCCTGGTGGTGCTGGGTGACCTCATCGACTTCGTGGACTACGACGACCACTCGGGCGGCATCCTGGGGCAGGTGTTCGGGCCGGCCGCCGTCGCCCGGTTCGCGGCGCTGCGGGTCGGCGGCAAGCCCGGCGAGCTGACCGGTTTCGCCCGTTCGCTCTGGGCGGGGCTGGCCGATGCGCGTGGCACGCTGGAGGAGGCCGTGCGGGACCAGTATCGGCGGCTGTTCGCCGTGCTGCCGGCCCCGTGCTTCATTACCCCGGGGAACGTCGACCTGCCGCACCTGTGGCCGGAGTTCCTCACCGCCGGCGTCCAGATGCTCGACGGCGAGGTGGCCGAGATCGGTGGACTGCACTTCGGGTTCGTCGGTGGGCTGCCGCTGCCGCCGCGGGCGATCCCCTCCCGGGGTGGGCCGTGGCGGCCCTACGTGCGCCCGAGCGAGGAGTTCGACCAGGCGTGCACCGCACTGACGAGCGTTGATGTGCTGTGCAGCCACGTGCCGCCGGCGGTGCCGGAGCTGGCCTACGACGTGCGCTCCCGGCGTGCCGAGACCTCCAGCGACGCCCTGCTGCGGATCATCGAGAATGACCGACCCCGGCTTGCGTTGTTCGGGCATGTGCACCAGCCACTGGCCGTCCGGGCCCGGGTCGGCGTCACCGAGTGCGTGAACGTCGGGCACTTCCGCCGCACCGAGCGGCCGTTCGTGCTCACCTGGTGAGTTGGCGGGCAGACACCCGCATGTACCGTGTGCGGCCATGGCCGACCAGACCACCGAGTCGATCTCCATCGATGCCGCACCCGAGCGGATCATGGAGGTGATCGCGGACTTTTCGGCCTACTCGGAGTGGGCTGGCGCGGTGAAGAGCACCGAGGTGCTGGCCGAACGCCCGGACGGCAAGGCCCAGTCGGTGGCGTTCAGGCTGGATGCCGGTGCCTTCAAGGACAGCTACACGCTGGCTTACGATTGGTCCCCGGACGGCATGGCGGTGCACTGGCACCTGACCAAGGGCCTGATGCAGAAGGCACAGCGTGGTTCCTATGTGTTGGCACCCACTGATGGGTCGACGACCGTCACGTACACGCTGAGCGTGGAGTTGGCCATCCCCATGATCGGGATGCTCCGGCGGAAGGCCGAGAAGATCATTATAGACCAGGCTCTCAAGGAGCTGAAGCGGCGAGTGGAGCGTGCCGGAGGTCGCTGACGACCTCGGGGTATCCTCGCCGGGCCGATTGTCCGTGCGCTCGGCTGTCCAACGCTTGGGCGCCTCCTCCAGACTTTCAGCAGACGTCGAAGCGGGGTTAGTCGCGTTGCGCATCGTGCTCTTCACCGGAAAGGGCGGCGTGGGCAAGACCACGCTTGCTGCGGCGACGGCCGCCCGGGTGGCACGGACCGGACGCAAGGCACTGGTGATCTCCACCGATCCGGCGCACTCCCTCGGTGACGTGCTCGGGATCGCGCTCGGCGGTGACCCGGTCGAGGTGGACATCGGGCTGTTCGCCGCGCACCTGGACTCCCGGGCGCTCGCGGAGGGCTCCTGGAACGAGCTGCGCGGATACCTCCGCACGGTGCTGGCCGGCGCCGGGGTGGACGAGATGGTGGCCGACGAGCTCACCGTGCTGCCCGGGGTCGAGGACCTGCTGGCGCTGGGTGAGGTGCAGCGGGCCGCCCGGACCGGCACCTGGCAGGTCGTGATCGTCGACTGCGGCCCCACTGCGGAGACGTTGCGGCTGCTCGCGCTCCCCGAGGCGATCTCCAGCTACCTGGAGCGGCTCTACCCGGCGCACCGGCGAGCGGTGCGTGGTCTGCTGGCCGGCGTCGCGAACGGCGTGCCGTCGAGCCGGGTCGGCGCGGTCGGCGCGTCCGCACTGCGCTGGGATGCCGCCGCTGAGGCGCTCGGCCAGCTCGCCGAGCACCTGGCCGGGCTGCGCGACATGCTCGCCGACCACGACACCACCAGCATCCGGCTGGTGCTCACCCCAGAGCGGTTGGTGGCCGCCGAGACCCGGCGCACGATGACCGCGCTGGCGCTGCACGGGCTGCGGGTGGACGGGGTGATCGCCAACCGCGTCGCACCGCCGATCGCGCCGTCCTACCGAGGACCAGCCGCCCGGTGGCTGCGGGCCCGGCATGCCGAGCAGCAGGAGGTGCTCGGCGAGCTGGCCGCGCTCTACGGCAGCCGGCTCGGCGGGCCCGAGCCTGGTAAGGCCGGCGCCGGGCCAGGCCTGCGTACCGTGCCCTACACCGCAACCGAGCCGATCGGGGTGCCTGCGCTGGTTGAGCTCGCCAATGCGCTCTACGGCGACGACGAGCCGCTGGCCGGGGCGACCGGCGCTCCGCTGCTGTCGGTGCGACGAACCCAGGGCGACGGCACCTCGCTGGAGTCGGAGTTCGAGCTGAGCATGCGCCTGCCTGGGCTGGAGCGCGACACCCCGTTGGACCTGACCAGGGTCGACGACGACCTGGCGGTGACGGTCAGCGGGGTCCGCCGGTTGGTGGCGTTGCCCTCGGTGCTCGGCCGTTGCACCGTGCACGGTGCCCGGATCGGCATCGACGAGCTGGTCGTGGTGTTCCGGCCGGACCCCTCCGCGTGGATGCTGCGGTGAGCCGGCCGGGGTCCGCCGGACACAACGCCTTGGCTGACGAGGTGCGGGAGTACCTCACCGGAGCGCTCAACCTGATCGAGCCCTGGATCGAGCAGGTGCGAGACCGTCAGCCCAGCGACGATGCCACGGAGCCGGCCAGCTGCGCGGTGTGCCCGCTGTGCGCGGTGATCACCGTGCTGCGCGGTGAACGGTCCGAGTTGGCGGTGCGGATGGCCGAGCAGGCGGCAGGCCTGGTCTCGGTGCTGCGCATGGCCATGGCGGAGGGTGCCGGCACCGGCTCCGGGAACACGGGCGCGGCCAGCACTGACCCGGCGGACGAACGCCGTGCCGTGCAGCGCATCCAGGTGTCCCGGGGTGATGAGCCAGATGATGACCCCTTCGGCGAGGTCCGTGATCGTGCCGCTGGGCGGGATGCTCCGTGGTGACCGGCTCACAGCACCGCGCCGTCGTCCTCGTCGTCGCCGTCCGCAGGCGGGTCGTTCGACCAGGAACGCAACACCAGCCAACCCAGCCCGCAGGCCAGCGTGAGCAGCCCCAGGGGCAACCCAACAGACTCTGAGAGACCCACCAGGCGCGGCGCGAACAGGAGCAACACCCCGGTCGCGAGCAGCCCCACGCCCACTGCGGCAGCCTGGCCGAGCCGAGGAAACGGTGGGGGCTCCGGGGGCACGAAGTGGTCGTCTGCCGCCGGCGGGGGAGCGATCCGGTCAACCTCGGGCGGTGCCGCGTCGACCAGATGCTGGCGGCTGGTGGCCGAGCGCTCTTCCGGCCAGCTCGGCATCGCGCCCTCGGCCCACAGGTCGGCAACGATGTCCTCGAACGTGGCGGACCGACCGGCCGACTGACCGGTCGGGTCGTCGCCGTCGTCGGGTTCCATCGGGCTCATCGCGACATGGTGGCACGGACGTCGGGTCAATGGCATCAGGATCGGCGTGGTTGTGTTGTCCCAGGCGCGGGAGCCTTAAGTAGGCTGGGGTCGCGGTCGACGGAGGGAGGCAGCGTCCAGTGCTGTACTGGCTGCTCAAGCTTGTGCTCCTCGGACCGCTGCTCCGCCTCTGGTGCCGCCCGACGATCGAGGGTGCCGAGCACGTTCCGGCCACCGGCGGCGCCCTGCTGGCCAGCAACCACCTCGCGGTGGCCGACTCGTTCTACCTGCCGCTGATGCTTGGGCGGCGCATCGCGTTCATGGCCAAGCGGGAGTACTTCAACCAGCCCGGGTTCGTCGGCTGGTTGAAGCGGCAGTTCTTCACCGGCGTCGGCCAGGTACCGGTGGACCGGGGCAGTGGGTCGGCAGCCCGCGCCGCACTGGACACCGGGATTCGGCTGCTGCGTGAGGAGCGACTGGTGGGTATCTACCCCGAAGGCACGCGATCACCCGACGGTCGCCTGTACAAGGGCAAGACCGGCGTGGCGCGGATGGCGCTGGAGTCCGAGGTACCGGTGATCCCGGTCGCCATGATCGGCACCGACAAGGTCAACCCAATTGGCTCAAAGATGTGGCGCCCGCGCAAGGTCCGGATCAAGATCGGTGAGCCGTTGGACTTCTCGCGTTACTACGGCATGGCCAGCGACCGGTTCATTCAGCGCTCGATGACAGATGAGATCATGTACGCCCTGATGGAGCTGTCCGGCAACGAGTATGTGGACATGTACGCGACCAAGGCGAAGGAGGACGCGGAAAAGGCGGTCAACAGACGGCCCGTCTACCGCCCCGACCCTGGGCTGCCCAGAACCAAGGCGAGCTGAGTGCGCTACTTCTACGACTGCGAGTTCATCGAGGACGGCCAGACCATCGAGCTGGTGTCGATCGGCGTGGTGGATGAGGACGGCCGGGAGTTTTACGCCGTGTCCACTGAGTTCGACGACCGACGCGCGGGCCGATGGGTACGGGCCAATGTGTTGCCCAAGCTACCCTCGCCGGGCGACCGGGCGTGGCGCACCCGGGAGCGGCTTCGGGCGGATCTGCTGAGTTACCTCACCGAGCCGGGCACCGACATCGAGCTCTGGGCCTGGATCGCGGCATACGACCACGTGGCACTCTGCCAGCTGTGGGGGGCGATGCCGGCGCTGCCGCGGCCGATGCCCCGGTTCACCCGGGAGCTGCGCCAACGTTGGGAGGACGTCGGTCGGCCCCCGCTGCCGTCGGCCCCGGCGGACGCCCACGACGCGTTGGCCGACGCCCGGCACAATCTGGCCCGCTGGCGGGTGATCGAGGAGGTGCTCGCCCGCACTGGGGGATTGGTGCCCGGCTCGCGGGCATGAGACTCTTCGAGGCGTGCGAATCGGAGTGCTCACCGGTGGCGGCGACTGCCCCGGGCTGAATGCGGTGATCAGGGCAATCGTGCGGAAGGGGGTGCCCGAGTACGGCTTCGAGTTCGTCGGCTTCCGCGACGGCTGGCGTGGGCCCCTGGACAGCCTGACCATGACCCTGGACATCCCCGCCGTGCGCGGCATCCTGCCTCGGGGCGGCACTATCCTGGGCTCGTCGCGGACCAACCCGTTCGCGGTCGAGGGCGGCGTCGAGCGGATCCGCCGGACCCTGATGAACCTCGGGGTGCACGCGTTGATCGCGATCGGTGGCGAGGACACCCTCGGGGTGGCGACTAGGTTGCACGAACTCGGCGTGCACGTGGTTGGAGTGCCAAAGACGATCGACAACGACCTGTCCGGCACCGACTACACCTTCGGGTTCGACACCGCCGTGGGCATCGCCACCGAGGCCATCGACCGGCTGCACACCACCGCCGAGTCCCACCACCGGGCGCTGATCGTCGAGGTCATGGGCCGCCACGCCGGGTGGATCGCGCTGCACTCGGGGCTGGCCTCCGGCGCGAACGTGATCCTCATCCCGGAGATCCCGTTCGACATCGACAAGGTCTGCGACTGGGTGGAGAGCCGCTTCCGCACCCAGTACGCGCCGATCATCGTGGTGGCCGAGGGAGCCACCCCGAAGGACGGCACCATGGGACTGGTGGCCGGCGAGAAGGACGCGTTCGGGCACGTTCGTCTCGGTGGCATCGGGGAGTCGATCGCCCGGGAGATCGAGGCGCGCACCGGCAAGGAGGCCCGTACCACCGTGCTCGGGCACGTCCAGCGGGGCGGGACGCCCAGCTCCAGGGATCGGTGGTTGGCCACCCGATTCGGGTTGCATGCCATCGACGCGGTGCACGACGAGGCGTGGGGTGAGATGGTGGCATTGCGTGGTACCGACATCGTCCGGGTGCCACTGTCAGCCGCGACCGAGACGCTCAAGACGGTCGACGCGAAACTTTACGCCGAAGCGGAAGTCTTCTTCGGCTGATTCGGCGCCCAGCCGGCGCCCTGGTCGCCGGATTCGACGCGACTTCGAGGCTCCGGCGTGCCGGAGACAGCCGGCGCGGCTCGACCGGGGATGTCGGTGGAGAGCGCTATGATAACAACGGCGCACAAACGAGTCTGAGTGATATTCCTGTCACATCCGAGTGGGGCTAGGCGTGCGAGAGAAGGCGCGACGTTCGTGGGGGAGCATGCAGCGCATAGGGTGAACAACCGTGAACTGGACCGTTGACGTACCGGTCGAGGAGCTGCCCGAGCTGCCGCCACTGCCGGGCTCGCTGCGCGACCGACTGGACGACGCGCTGGCCTGTCCGGCCGCCCAACAGCCGGACTGGCCCGACCCCGCCGCCGTGGCGCAGGTGCGCACGGTGCTGGAGAGCGTGCCGCCGGTGACCGTGCCGCAGGAGGTCGACCGATTGCGGGATCGGCTGGCCGAGGTGGCCCGAGGTGAGGCGTTCGTGCTGCAGGGCGGGGACTGCGCCGAGACATTCGCGGACAACACCGAGCCGCACATCCGAGGCAACATACGCACCCTGCTGCAGATGGCCGTGGTGCTGACCTACGCCGCGAGCATGCCCGTGGTGAAGGTCGGCCGGATCGCCGGGCAGTATGCCAAACCCCGGACGTCTCTGGTCGATGCGCTGGGCCTGCCGTCCTACCGCGGTGACATCGTCAACTCGATCAAGCCCGAGTTGAAGGTGCGGATCCCGGACCCCAGCCGGATGATCCGGGCCTATGCCAACGCCGGCGCCGCGATGAACCTGGCCCGGGCGCTGACCGCCGCCGGGATGGCCGACCTGGCCAGCGTGCATGACTGGAACAAGGACTTCATCCGCAACTCCAAGGCCGCGGAACGCTACGAGGCGCTGGCCGCCGAGATCGACCGGGGCATGCGCTTCATGTCGGCCTGCGGGGTGGACGACCCCAGCCTGCACAGTGTCGAGTTCTTCGCCAGCCACGAGGCGCTGCTGCTCGACTACGAGCGCGCCATGCTTCGGCTGGACACCCGGGGCGACGAACCCAGGCTGTACGACCTCTCCGGGCACTTCCTGTGGATCGGTGAGCGCACCCGCCAGCTGGACGGCGCGCACATCGCGTTCGCCGAGCTGCTGGCCAACCCGATCGGTGTGAAGATCGGCCCGAGCACTACCCCCGAGCAGGCGATCGAGTACGTCGAGCGACTCGACCCGCACGGCGTTCCCGGCCGCTTGACACTGATCAGCCGGATGGGTAGCACCCAGGTCCGCGACGTGCTGCCCTCGATCGTGGAGAAGGTGACCGGCTCCGGGCACCAGGTGATCTGGCAGTGCGACCCGATGCACGGCAACACCGTGGAGTCCATCAGCGGCTACAAGACTCGCCACTTCGACCGCATCGTGGACGAGGTGCAGGGGTTCTTCGAGGTGCACCACGGACTGGGGACCCACCCCGGCGGACTGCACGTGGAGATTACCGGTGAGGACGTCACGGAGTGCCTCGGCGGCGCCCAGGAGATCTCTGACGCCGACCTGCACGGCCGCTACGAGACCGCCTGCGACCCGCGGCTGAACACCCAACAGTCCTTGGAGTTGGCCTTCCTGGTAGCCGAGATGCTCCGCGGCTGACCCACGTTGTTTGGAGCATGATTGGCCATCAAGGTCTGCTAGCCCCGCATTTCGCACATGAGGTCGGGTGGGCCGTGAGCCCGGTCTGGGGGTGATTATGGCGGTCGGGTGGGGTCGACGTCGAGCAGGTCCAGTAGCCGGGCCTGGACCGGGCTGGGTCGGGGGATGATCGCGGGTTGGCCGTTGGTGGCCGGGATCAAGTGTAGCCGGGCCAGGG
>JALYVZ010000269.1 GCA_030852965.1 Actinomycetota bacterium
AGCCGGTCGAGCCGTCCGAGCGCAGGCTGGAGCGGCTGCGGGGTCGACTGGCCGGGTCCCGCTCGGCCCTGGGGCAGAGCCTGCTGGGGCTGCTCGGCGGCGGGGAGCTCGATGACGACTCCTGGGAGCAGGTCGAGGACACCCTCTTACTGGCCGACCTGGGCTCGCAGACCACGAACGATCTGGTCACGGTCCTGCGCAGGGAGGTCGCCGCGCGGGGTGTCCGCACCCCGGAGCAGGCACGCGAACTGCTCAAGGAGGTGCTCACCGCGGCGCTGTCCCCCGAGTTGGACCGGGCGGTCCGGGCGCTGCCCCACGACGGCCGACCCGCCGTGCTGCTGGTGGCCGGGGTCAACGGCACCGGCAAGACCACCACCACCGGCAAGCTGGCCCGAGTCCTGGTGGCGCAGGGGCGCACCGTGGTGCTGGGCGCCGTCGACACCTTCAGAGCGGCGGCCGCCGAGCAGTTGGTGACCTGGGGCGAGCGTGCCGGGGCGGTCGTGGTGCGTGGAGCGGAGGGCGCCGATCCGGCGAGCGTCGCCTTCGACGCGGTCAAGCGGGCGGTGGAGCGAGGCGCGGACGCGGTGCTACTGGACACCGCCGGGCGGCTGCACACCAAGACCGGGCTGATGGACGAGCTGAGCAAGATCAAACGTGTGGTGTCCAAGCAGGGTGAGGTGGACGAGGTACTGCTGGTGCTCGACGCGACCACCGGACAGAACGGGGTGCTGCAGGCCAAGGTGTTCGCCGAGGTCATCGATGTCACCGGGATCGTGTTGACCAAGCTCGACGGTACCGCCAAGGGCGGCATCGTGTTCCGGGTGCAGCGCGAGCTCGGAGTGCCGGTGAAGTTGGTCGGGCTGGGGGAAGGCCCGGACGATCTGGCCCCGTTCGAACCGGAAGCTTTCGTGGACGCGCTACTCCGGTGATCGTGCCGCTCAGGTGACGGAACATCAGTCTCACCTTGCACATTCGTGACCTGTGTATCCGACGTAACTCGCTCGTAACGTGCAAAGACAGCGCGTTCACTGGTCTGAAACAAGAGGCGACCTTGAGCGAAACATGGTGCACAGATCCTTTCGCCACCTGGACGACAGGAGGACGAAGAGGTGATCAACGCAGGAGATACCGCCTGGGTGCTCGCCAGCGCAGCGCTGGTGATGCTCATGACCCCGGGCCTGGCGTTCTTCTACGGAGGCATGGTCCGTAGCAAGAGCGTCCTGAACATGTTGATGATGAACTTCATCACGCTGGGCATCGTGGGTGTGCTCTGGGAGCTCTACGGCTTCAGCCTGTCGTTCAGCAACGATGCGAAGTCCGGCCTGGTCGGTAATCTCGACTTCGCCCTGCTGCACAACACGATCGGCAAGTTGGCCGGGTTCGCCGCGACCACCACCACCCCGCCCGTGCCGTGGCCTGGCCCTGATGCCATCCCGGTGCTCGCGTTCTGCATGTTCCAGCTGATGTTCGCGGTGATCACCCCGGCCTTGGCTTCCGGTGCGATCGCTGACCGCGCGAAGTTCGTCTCCTGGAGCATCTGGGTCGTGCTCTGGGTGACGATCTGCTACTTCCCGGTCGCGCACTGGGTGTTCTCGTTTGACGGCTTCGTGGGTGCCGACGCGATCGGCGGCTGGATCGCCAACACCAGCAAGCTCGGCGCGCTGGACTTCGCCGGTGGAACCGCGGTGCACATCAACGCCGGTTCCGCCGGTCTGGCGCTTGCCATCGTCCTGGGCCGGCGCAAGGGCTGGCCGCGTGAGCCGATGCGGCCGCACAACCTGCCGTTCGTTCTGCTGGGCGCCAGCCTGCTGTGGTTCGGCTGGTTCGGCTTCAACGCCGGCTCCGCACTGACCGCCGGTGACCTGGCCTCGGTCGCGTTCACCAACACCATGATCGCCACCTCGGCTGCAGTTATCGGCTGGCTGGTCGTGGAGAAGATCCGGGACGGCAAGCCCACCACGCTGGGCGCCGCCTCCGGCGCGGTGGCCGGTCTGGTCGCCATCACCCCGGCGGCCGGTTACGTCAGCCTTCTCGGCGGCATGGCTATCGGCTTCATTGCCGGCGCGATCTGTGCTCTCGCGGTGGGGCTGAAGTACAAGCTGAAGCTCGACGACTCGCTCGACGTGGTCGGCGTGCACCTGGTCGGCGGGTTGGTCGGCACGTTGCTCATCGGGTTCTTCGGCTCCACCGAGGTCAACTCGCTGAGCGCCAACGGATTCTTCTACGGCGGTGGGTTCACCCAGCTGGGCAAGCAGGCGATTGCCGCGGGTTCCGTGATGGTCTACTCGTTCGTGACGTCCTTCATCATTGCCCTGGTCATCAAGAAGACAATCGGTTTCCGGGTCGACGACGAGGCCGAGGCGACGGGTATCGACGAGGGTGAGCACGCGGAGACCGGCTACGACTTCTCGAATCTCGGCGGTCGGGTCGGTGGTGGGTTCGGCACGCATTCCTGGGGCGCGGGCGTCGACAAACCACCCGCGCCGGGAGTGAGCACCTCATCGGCTCGACAGGAAGGCTGAGCTCAGATGAAGCTGGTCACGGCAATCGTCAAACCGTTCGTGCTGGAGGACGTCAAGGGCGCCCTGGAGCAGGTCGGCGTACTGGGCATGACGGTCAGCGAGGTGCAGGGCTACGGCCGACAGAAGGGCCACACCGAGGTGTACCGGGGCGCGGAGTACTCCGTGGACTTCGTGCCGAAGGTGCGGGTCGAGGTGGTGGCCGACGACGCCCTCGCCGAGAAGGTGGTGGAGGCCGTCGTCGAGGCGGCCCGCACCGGCAAGATCGGTGACGGCAAGATCTGGGTGACTCCGGTCGAGGCGGTCATCCGGGTCCGCACCGGCGAACGCGGTTCCGACGCCGTGTAGTTCGACGACACCGTGTTCGACGACACCGTGTTCGACGACACCGTGTTCGACGACACCGTGTTCGACGACACCGTGTTCGACGACACCGTGTTCGACGACACCGGGTAGTTCGACGACTGACTGGGGGGCCGGCTGCTCCGGATGGGTGAGCCGGTCACCCAGTCATGTTCGTGCGTGTTGCGAGATGTGATCATTCGACTCTCGGAAGATCGGGAGGCGAATAGTGATCAATGCGGGGAGCACGGCGTGGGTGCTCGTGAGCGCGGCACTGGTGATGTTGATGACGCCGGGCCTGGCGTTCTTCTATGGCGGTCTGGTGCGCTCCAAGAGCGTGCTCAACATGATGATGATGAACCTGGTCTGCCTGGGTGTGGTGGGCGTGCTGTGGGTGGTGTTCGGGTACTCGCTGGCGTTCGGCGACGACGTGGGTGGTGGCTTGCTCGGTGGCCTGGGCCACGCGGGCCTGCGGGACGCGGCGACTCTGGTCGGGCCGGACAGCGACCGGATCCCGCTGCTGGCGTTCGCGATGTTCCAGCTGATGTTCGCGGTGATCACCGCGGCGCTGCTGGCCGGCGCGGCGGCCGACCGGGCCAAGTTCTGGAGCTGGGTGGTTTTCACGGCGCTGTGGGTCTGTGTGGTGTATTTCCCGTTGGCGCACTGGGTGTTCTCCGTCGATGGCTACGCCGAAGCCCACGGTGGCTGGATCGCCAACAAGCTCAAGGCGCTGGACTTCGCCGGCGGAACCGTCGTCGAGATCAACTCGGGGTTCTCCGCGCTGGCACTGGCCATCGTGCTCGGCCGTCGCCGGGGGTGGCCGAAGGATCCGTTCCGCCCGCACAACATGCCGAACGTGCTGCTCGGCGCCGGGCTGCTGTGGTTCGGCTGGTTCGGTTTCAACGCCGGATCGGCGCTGGCGGTGGGCGCGGTGGCGGCGAACGCCTTCACCACCACGATGACCGCGTCGGCCGCGGCGGTGCTCACCTGGCTGGTCTACGAGCAGGTCACCGAGGGCCGTCCGACCACGTTGGGGGCGGCGTCCGGGGCCATCGCCGGGCTGGTGGCGATCACCCCGGCCTGCGGGTTCGTGGACACCTTCGGGGCGCTGGTGATCGGCGGGCTGGCCGGCGTGGTGTGCGCGCTGGCGATCAAGCTGAAGTACCGGCTGGGCTACGACGACTCGCTGGACGTGCTCGCGCTGCACGGCGTCGGGGGGCTGCTCGGCACCCTAACGGTCGGACTGTTCGCCACCAAGGCCGTCAACTCGGCCGGCGCGGACGGACTGTTCTACGGTGGGGGGCTGGATCAGCTCGGTCGGCAGGCGCTGGCCGCGCTGGTCACGATGGTGTACGCGTTCGGTATGACCCTGCTGCTTGCCTGGCTGGTGCGGGTGTCCATCGGGTTCCGGGTGGCTCCGGAGATCGAGATGTCGGGCATCGACGAGGCCGAACACGCCGAGAGTGGGTACGACCTGTCCACCCTGGGAGCCACTGGCCGGGGCGGTACAGGATCAGGAGCAGCCGGGTCGCACGCGCGGAGCAGCGCGGCGGGAGAAGGGAACTAGGCCGATGAAGTTGGTGACCGCGATCATCAAGCCGTTCGTGCTGGAGGACGTGAAGGACGCCCTCGAGCAGCTCGGTGTGCTGGGCCTGACGGTCAGCGAGGTCTCCGGCTACGGCCGGCAGAAGGGCCACACGGAGGTCTACCGAGGGGCGGAGTATGCGGTGGACTTCGTGCCGAAGGTCCGGATCGAGGTGGCGGTGGACGACGCCGTCGTCGAGCGTGTGGTGGACGCGGTGGTCGAGGCCGCCCGCACCGGCAAGATCGGGGACGGCAAGGTCTGGATCACCACGCTGGAGACTGTGGTGCGGGTACGCACCGGAGAACGCGGCAGTGACGCGCTCTAGGGCCGCTGGCTGGGGCCCCGTGGGGGAGGTCAGTTGAGTACGACCGCGGGCGTCGCCGACGATCTGGTCCGGGCCCGGGCGGTGCTGCTTGCCCCCGGCCCCGGCCAGCGTCGGCTGACGGCTGAGGCACTGCGTGGCGCATTGGTCGACCTGCACGACTTCTGGTTGTCCAGCCGGGCGGTCGCGATCGGGATCGGGGAGGGCGCGACCCTGCTCGCGGTCGGCGCACTCGGGCGGCGCGAGCTGTGCCCGTACTCCGACCTCGACCTGGTCATCGTGCACGACCGGCGGCCAGATGCGGACCGGATGGCCGAGGCACTGTGGTACCCGCTGTGGGACGCCGGGATCGGTCTGGACCACTCGGTGCGTACTCCGGGCCAGATGGTGCAGGTGGCCGCGACCGACCTGCGTGCCGCGCTCGGGCTGCTGGAGGCCCGTTGCCTGGCTGGTGACCGGGCACTCTTCGACAAGGTGACCGAGGCGGTGCGGCAGTCCTGGCGGGCCGGTATCCGGAGCCGTTTCGACGAGCTGGTCGAGCTCACCCGAGCTCGGTGGTCCAAGAACGGTGACGTCGCCCATCGGGTCGAGCCGGACCTGAAGAACGGTCGGGGCGGTCTGCGTGACATCTACCTGCTCGACGCGCTGGCGGCCGCGCAGCTGGTCGACCGGCCGAGCGCCGAAGTGGCGGAAGCCCGGGCCTTGTTGCTCGATGTGCGCACCGAGCTGCACCGCCTGGCCGGCCGTTCGCGTGACGTGCTGCGGGCCCAGGACGCCGACGAGGTGGCCGCATCCCTCGACCTCGGTGACCGCTTCGACCTGGCTCGGAACATGTCCGGGGCGGCCCGCACGGCGGCATACGCCGCTGAGGTGGGATTGCGGTCGGCCCGCACCGCGATGCCCCGGCG
>JALYVZ010000270.1 GCA_030852965.1 Actinomycetota bacterium
GGTCGGCACCGGGGCGACCCGACCGGCCGACGAACGCCGCGCGCGAGTCGAACCCCGACCCACGCCGAGCTCCTCCGTCATCGACCTCACCACATCCGACTGCCCGTTCATCACGCCTCCCGAACCACTGTCGCTTGTACGCACTGTCGCTTGTACGCACTGTCGCTTGTACGCACTGGTCTCGAATGTCCGTTCGGTCGAACAGACATTCGACCTGTGTACCACCGGGGTCCGACAAAACCCCGAAATTGGGCGCGTGTCGTTCGAACATGCGTTTGGACTTGTCGCCGCGCGGGTCTACCGTTCGCA
Organism: Actinomycetota bacterium; assembly: GCA_030852965.1. Lineage (GTDB taxonomy): Bacteria > Actinomycetota > Actinomycetes > Mycobacteriales > Pseudonocardiaceae > Pseudonocardia. The sequence continues at coordinate 310 of JALYVZ010000270.1, forward strand.
GCGCGGACCAGGGCTCGGAATGGGCGGCTCGGAATGGGCGGCTCGGAATGGGCACTGCTCCGGTGGAACCCCGGCCCGCCCGACGGGTTGGCGATTGAAGGAGGACGGTCAGGATGGCGCGCGGATCGACGGACGGTGGCGACACCGGAGGCGGCGGAGCAGCGGCGCTGCCGGTGCCAAAGGACCGGGTCGAGCCGGGAGCCGGAGTGCACTCGTTCCCCGACCCACCGGAGAGCACCGCGCTCACCCCCCGGCAGCGCAAGGTGTTGGAGGTCATCCGGGACTGGGTGGAGCGGTTCGGCTACCCGCCCAGCGTCCGCGAGATCGGCGATGCGGTCGGTCTGACGTCCACCTCGTCAGTACACCACCAGCTGCGCACCCTGGAACGCAAGGGCTACCTGCGCCGCGACCCGAACCGCACCCGGGCGGTCGACGTACGCGGGCCCGACGAGCTCCCCGACGCCGCCTCCGATGTCACCGAGGCGCTGCGCGCGATGCGGCCGTCACCGGCGTTCGTCCCGGTGGTCGGGCGGATCGCCGCCGGTGGCCCGATCCTCGCCGAGCAGGCCGTGGAGGACGTGTTCCCACTGCCCCGGGAGATCGTCGGCGAAGGCACCCTGTTCCTGCTCACCGTCCAGGGCGACTCGATGGTGGACGCCGCGATCACCGACGGCGACTGGGTGGTGGTGCGCCAGCAGCCGGTGGCGGAGAACGGCGACATCGTGGCCGCCATGATCGACGGCGAGGCGACGGTCAAGACGTTCAAACGCAAGGATGGGCACGTGTGGCTGATGCCGAGCAATCCCGCCTACGAACCCATTCCCGGGGACGACGCCACGGTGCTGGGCCGGGTGGTGGCGGTACTACGCAAGTTGTAGTCGGCCGCGCTCGTGGGGCTTCCGGAGCGGTTCACGCCCCACCCAGCCTCCGCTGGCCGGTCCAGCGTCGCGGACCGGTATCCGAGCCTGCTCAGCGAACCAGTCGGGTCAGTGGCCCGTCGCGTCCGAACGCGGCCGCGTGGTCCTCAGCCGGCACGCCGAACCGCCGCATCACCGCGGCCAGCTCGGCCGGCACCCGGGCGTGCAGCCGAGTGCCCTCGGGCAGGTGCCGTTCCTCCAGCACCTCGCCGTGCTCGTGTACCCGCGCGGCCAGCGCACCCTCGGAGTAGGGCAAGAGCACGTCGATCTCCACTGCTGGCCTCGGCAACCGGTCCGCGATCGCCGAACGCAGCCGGTCGACACCCGCGCCGGTGCGCGCAGAGACGAACACCGCGTCGGGCAGCAGGTGGCGCAATCGGGCCAACGCCAGGTCGCCGGCAGCGTCGATCTTGTTCACCACGACCAGCTCCGGCGGGATCGCGCCCTGCTCGGAGCCGATCTCGGCCAGCACCTCCCGGACAGCGGCGATCTGCTCCTCGGGCAGCGGGTCCGAGCCGTCCACCACATGTACCAGCAGGTCGGCCATCGCCACCTCCTCCAGGGTGGAGCGGAACGCCTCCACCAACTGGTGCGGCAGGTGCCGGACGAACCCGACGGTGTCGGTGACGGTGTACTCCCGGCCGTCCTGGGCCCGGTCCCGGCGGGTGGTCGGATCCAGCGTGGCGAACAGGGCATCCTGCACCAGCACACCGGCTCCGGTGATCGCATTGAGTAGGCTGGACTTGCCGGCGTTGGTGTAGCCGACGATGGCCACCCCGGGCACCTCGTTGCGCCGCCGCGAGCCGCGTTTGGTGTCCCGGACGGTGCGCATTCCAGCGATCTCTCGGCGCAGCTTGACCATCCGTCGGCGGATCCGCCGACGGTCCAGCTCGATCTTCGTCTCACCAGGGCCACGGCCACCGATACCGACACCGCCGGCGGCCCGACCGCCGACCTGCCGGGACAGCGCCTCGCCCCAACCCCGCAGCCGGGGCAGCAGATAGCTCAGCTGGGCCAGCTCGACCTGGGCCTTGCCCTCTTTGGAGCTGGCGTGCTGGGCGAAGATGTCCAGGATCAGCGCGGTGCGGTCGATCACCTTCACCTTCAGCCGCTCCTCCAGCTGACGCAGCTGGCCGGGCGAGAGCTCACCGTCGCAGATGACGGTGTCGGCGCCGTTGGCCAGCACTGCGTCACGCAGCTCCTCGACCTTGCCGGAGCCGACGAAGGTGGCCGGGTCGGGGCGGTCGCGGCGCTGCACCAGACCCTCCAACACCTCCGAACCGGCGGTCTCGGCCAGCCGGGCCAGCTCCAGCATTGAGGCGTTCGCGCTGGCCGAGGTGCCCTCGGTCCACACGCCGACCAGAACGACCCGCTCCAGCCGCAGCTGCCGGTACTCGACCTCGGTGACGTCGGCCAGCTCGGTGGACAGGCCCGCGACTCGGCGCAACGAGGTTCGGTCGGCGAGCTCGAGGTCTCCGGTCGTGGGCTCGGGGTGTTCGGGATGAGGAGTCATGTCCCAGCCATGGTGGCAGAAAGTGCCCTGGCTGTCCGATCGGTTTCTCCCGCTGCGCCCGATCGACCGTCCAGTGCCAGCCACCAGTCGGCGTCCAGCTCACCGGAGGCGACCAGCTCAGCGGGTCCGGTCAGGGTCGCGTCACCGCCGGTCAGAACGATCCGCACGCGCCCGCCGAGGACATGCACCAGCAGCTCGCCGTCGCGCCCGCCCCGCACCGCGCCCGCGACCGCCACCGCGCCGGTGCCGCACGAGCGGGTCTCGCCGACCCCCCGCTCGTGCACCCGCATCGACACGGCACCGTCGATCACCGGCGTGACGAGCTCGATGTTCACGCCGTACGGGAAGAGCTCGGCGTCGAACGCTGGCGGCGTCGAGAGGTCCAGCGAAGCCAGCGGGGTCTCGGTGATGCAGACCAGGTGCGGGTTGCCCGCGTCCGCCGACACACCGGGGTACCGCCGGCCCCCCACCATCGCCACCCCGGGCGGCCCCAACCGCACCGCCCCCATGTCCACGGTCAGTTCGCCATCCGACGAGAACCACACCCTCCGGATCCCGCCCCGGGTGGCCAGCGGGACCACGTCCGAGTTCGACACCAGCCCCACCGACGCCAGGTAGCGCACGAACACCCGCGCACCGTTGCCGCACATCTCGGCGACCGAGCCGTCCGCGTTGCGGTAGTCCATGAACCACTCGGCGTCCGGCATCGGTGACCCCAGGTCCCAACCGGCGGCGGTGCGCACCACCCGCAGCACCCCGTCCGCGCCCAGCCCCCGGCGCCGGTCGCACAGCGCACGGACCCGCGCCGGGGTCAGTTCCAGGGCGCCGTCGAGGTCGGGCAGCAGCACGAAGTCGTTCTGCGTGCCGTGCCCCTTGACGAACGCAACCCCGGTCACAGCACCGAGGTTAGCGTCCGCAACGCGGCGGTCAGCGGGTAGTCGGCGGTGTCAAGCCAGTGGATCCGGTCGTCGCGGCGAAACCACGAACGCTGCCGCCGCACCAGTCGGCGGGTGGCCCGGGCGGTGTCAACGGCGGCCTCGTCGAGAGTGCACCGTCCGTCCAACGCCGCCACCACCTGTCGATAGCCGACCGCTCGGGACGCCGTCGGGCCAGCTCGCAGCCCGACCGCCAGCAGCCCGCGCACCTCGTCGACCAGACCAGCCTCGAACATCGCGTGCACCCGGCGGCCGATGCGCTCGTCCAGTGGCTCGGTGGCCAGGTCCAGTCCGAGCAGCACGGCGTCCCAGCGCGGCGGCCCCGGCACCGGGAGGTTCGCGGTGAACGACCGGCCGGTGATCTCGATGACCTCCAGCGCCCGGACGATTCGCCGACCGTTGCCGACCAGCACGGCGGCCGCCGCTGGTGGGTCCAGCTCGGCGAGCCGCCGGTGCAGCACCGCGGAGCCCTCGGCGGTCAGCTCGGCCTCCAGTCGGGCCCGCACGCCGGCGTCGGTGCCGGGAAATGACAGCTTGTCCAGCACCGCGCTCAGGTAGAGCCCGGAACCGCCGACCAGCACCGGCACCCGGCCGGCCGTCAGCAGGGCCTCGATCCGGGTCCGGGCTTCCCGCTGGTAGACGGCCACCGACGCCGCCTCTGTGACATCCAGCACGTCCAGCAGATGGTGCGGCACGCCCCGACGCTCGGGCGGCGACAGCTTCGCGGTCCCGACGTCCATGCCGCGGTAGAGCTGCATGGCGTCGGCATTGAGCACCTCGCCGCCGAGGCGCAACGCCAGCTCCACGCCGAGGTCGGACTTGCCGGTCGCGGTCGGGCCGAGCACCGCCACCGGGCGGACGGTCATCGGTTCCGCCGCCAGAACGCGACGTGGTAGCCGACCCCGTAAGGCGCGTCGGAGTACCGCAGCTCACCGCTCCAACCCGGGCCGGCTGCCAGCGCGGCGCCTGCCAACACCTGCCAGGGCGCCCGACCGACCACGTTCAGCTCGGCGCCGAGCTCGGCGTCCAACGCGAGCAGCCCGTCTGGATCGGCCGCCGCCAGGGCACGGGCCACCGCCGCGTCGAACGGCCCGGCGCGCTGATCCAGATACCCGGGGGCCTTGTCGGTGTGGGTGGTGGCCCCGTCCCCCACCACCAGCAGACCGGTACCCGGCTCGACGCCGGCAGCCAGCCGCTCCCCCAGTCGCTGACAGTCCGCGGTTCCCAGCTCCGGGTCGACCAGCTCGGCGGTGGCCCGGACGTGTGCGCACGTCTGCCCCCGCAACCACCCGGCGATCAACACCGGCAGCGGCAGGTCACCACACGGCTCGCCGGACGGGTCCGGGGTCAACGACACCCGGACATCGACCCCATAACCCAGGAACGTGCCGTACCCCGGAGCCACTACGGTCCGGCGGCCCGGGGAACCCGCGACTGGGGATTCCGCGACTGGGGCGCCGGCGCCGACAGAGTCGGCGCCCAGCACAAGCCAGCGAGCGGCACCGGCACCCAGCCGGGTCACCACGTCCAGACAGGCCCGGCGCATCGCCACCGACTCCTCGGCTCCACCCACGGTGAGCTGAGGAACCATCAGCGGCGGCGCCGGCACCACCGCCACCATGTCGACCACAACCGAACAGCCTAATCGGCGTCGACTCGTCTCTGGAAAACCGCCGCTGGCTGCGCGTACCCGGTCGGAGCGGTTCCGTGCTCGGGCGTGAACTGTTTGAATCGCCGGTGGGCCATTCCGAGCAGGCGTGGCCGAAGCGTGAGGGCTCCGCCGTTGTGCGGAGCGCCCACCGTGGCGCGGTGGGCTGGACACAGGAGGCCAGACGGTGGCACATCAGGAGACGACCAGCTCGACGAGTACCTCGGCCGAGGACGCCATGGCGGACAACCAGACAGAAACCGAGCGGCCCGAGCCGAGGCCGCAGGCACCGGCACCCGCCCCACCGGCACCGCGCACCGAACAAAACGC
>JALYVZ010000271.1 GCA_030852965.1 Actinomycetota bacterium
GCAGCCGGCCCCGCAGGGGCGCGCAGCGTCCTTGACGCGTGGGGGGCCGGGCCGTACACGCGGCCGCCGCGAACCCGACCACAGCCCAGCCAACCACAACCAGGGGTTGACACAGAGGGTGTCATGCGATGGGCGGGCGGCGACGGGTTGCGATCGTCGCCGCGGGTATGTTGTCGCTCTCGGGCGGGATTGGTGGGTATTTCGCTCTGCCGGCGTCGGCCGACACCGCGAAGGTTGCCGGCACTCCATGCACGGGTGATGGCGCTGGCCGTCGCGGTGAACGCGGGGGTACCCGCCGTCACCGCGGCCGTCGAGATCGGCGCTGGACAGCGTCGCCGGGCGCTACGCTCAAATCAGACATGGCCGCCACACCCTGCGGGTGCTACTGGCCAAGAACCCGGGCCGGCTGGTCGGCCACCATGTCCGTGCTCGCCGGCGCCCGACCGGTGGTAATCGTGGTCAACGCCCGCGAGGCCGAGCCGTCGGCGTGCTCGCGGTCCCGGGACGGCCGGTGCCGGGGGCTGGGCAGGATTGTCGGCAGTGGTCGCCCGCCGTGTGTACCGGAGGCATCTGTGGTGGCGCAACGTCGCGAGGTGGTACGGCGTGAACGTTGGAACGGCGCCGTTCAGCAGTGGTGCGAAGGTCAGGGGTTGGCGGTTCCGCCGGGGTGGCCGGTCCACTAGGAGACCCACTCCTGGCGCTCACGAACGCGTGCTCGTTCAGTCCGACCGACACGATGCCGTTGTCTCGATGGGCGACCTGGTGATACCAGCACCGTGGCGAGCGGGAAGATCGCCGACAGCCCCGCGGTGCGACCGGGCTCGTTACGACTGGCCCGCTCCCTGACCCAACGGTGACTTGGGTCACGTGTTCCGGCGGCGAGCCTCGCCACGCTAGCCTTGGGCTGAGCGCGCAAGCGGTGGGAGGTGTCCTCGCTGCCATGTATCACGTGATCCGGCCCTGGGAGGCGAGGCTGTTTCGGGAATGTCGGCGGGCGTGGGATCTGGGCTCGCGTGAGCGGCAGGATCTTGAGCCTGCCGCGCCGGCCAGCATTTTCGACTTCGACGAGGCGATGCACGATGCCTTGGACATCTACTACTTCCCGGGCATGTGGGACTGGAGTCGGACGATCGTGCGCCCACTCGCCGTGCAGGCTTTCGACAAGGCGATGCGCCGGCAGCGAGATGCCTACGCGGCCCACCGTGAGCTGACCGACGCCCAGCAGCAGGAGTGGCATCAGCACGTCGATGAGGGTGTCGCGTTGCTGGAGCGCTACTTCGGCTGGGCAAGCACGGTGGACGAGCTGACCTCGGTGCAGGTTGCGGCGCTCTTCGACATCACCGTGCCCGATCCGACGCGGCCGGACGCCGGGTTGTGCACACCGGACGGGAAGGGAATCTGGTTTCGGGTACGCATCGAGCTGGTCGTGACCGACGCCCACGAGCGATGTTGGCTCGTCGAGCACCGGATCGTGCCGGAGTTCGCCGACCTGAACGCCCTGCTGCTCGACGAACAAAGTCTTACCCGGGCTTGGGCATGGGAGATCGGATTCCTCGGCCGGATCGAGGGCACCATCTACAACGAGCTGCGGACGGGTGCGGGCTCGGACACCTCGGAGCAGTTACAGGTCAGGGCCATGCAGGGCCCGAGTGGCCTGATCAAGCAGCAGAGCGGCGCGGGGTTCCGCCGGACCCACATCCCGCGCTCGCCGGTTGAGCTGGCCGGGCGTGGGGTCGCGGTGGCCCACGAGATCATGGACATGACCGATCCAGGGCTGCGGCTCTATCCCAACCCGTCGGCGAGCCGGTGCGGGAGCTGCGTCTACCAGGCACCGTGCGTGGCGATGAACCAGGGTGAGAACGTCGGGCCGATCCTGCAAGGGTCGTTCCGACCACGTGCCTCGCAGGACTTCGAGCCCGGACGGCTCGGCTCGGTGTGGGGCTTCGTGCCCGAGGTCTACCGAATTGACGATCACCGCGCAGCGCGCCCGGGCGAGGGCTGACGTGCGGCTGCGGGTGGTCAGTTGGAATCTGCATGCCGGAGCCACCGGCCGGCTCGACGCCAAGATCGAACTGCTGGAGGAGATTCGGCCGGACCTCGTGCTGCTCCAGGAGATCAGCCGACCGGTCTACCGGGCGTTGTTGCCGAACCCCATGGTCTACGAGCGACAGCACGAGCGCTCTCGGCTGTTCTCCTGGGGTGCGCTGTCCACTGATCTCACCCGACCGCGCGGCAGTGAGCAACGGCTCGGCTGCGCCGTGCTGGGTGGGCAGGACACCGAGCTGCTGGCGGCCGGGCCGCTGAGCGCGTCGGTCTTTGATGTCGACGACCCTCGGCGGCCCGGCATGCTGCGGCGCACGGTGACCGCCCAGGTGGCGGTGCGCGGGGGCAGCACGGTGACCGCCTGCAGCTTCCAAGCCCGGCCAACCCCGAGGGACCCCAGCGTCGTGCTGCGCCCGGACTTCCAGGCCGGCATTGCGCAGTGGTTGGTCCGTACCGCCGGGCCGATCATCGTCGGCATTGATGCGCGGGCACCCGAGATCGACCACCCCGACCTCCGGTGCTCGGTCTTCCGGAGCCCGGCTCCGGAGGGCGGCGGGCCTGGGGAGGACCATTTGCTCGGCCCGGAGCCCACGCATGCACTGATCGACGTCTTCCGGCGGCACCTGCAGCGTCGACCCGACCAGTTCGCCCGGATCGCCGCGCAACGCCCCGACGGCCCCCTCGCGGTATCGCGCCGAGTAGCCGGCCGACCAGCGCGCCACGACCACATCTGGGCCACCCCCGACGTGGACGTCCTCGATGTCCGATACCTCTACGAGGAGGCCGTGTCGACCGGCAGCGACCACGCCCTCGTGCTGGCCGACCTGTGCCTCTGACCTCCCGTGGCTCCGCAAATCGCGCGCACACCCAGATGCCAGACCCGAAACACCGGCGGCCGAGTGCCTGAGTTGAGCACGTCAAGATGATCACCGGGGGCGACTGCGCGCGCCTGACCTACTGGTGGGCGTCCGCGATCGGCACGTCCTGACCGCGGATTGCGTCGAAGATGTGGTCCGCGTCGCATCCCGGCTCGAGGCTGTCGAGCAACAGCTCCGCTTGGCCGAGTTCGAGGCTGGCGAGCCGCGTGCCGTCACTGATCTGGATCTGGAAGCGGATGAAGGTCGGGTGTCCCGCGCCGATCGGAACGCCGACTGGGCGCATCGTGCTGGCCTTTGCCGTGGCCGTGACCGCCTTGTCGGCGTCAGCCGCGTCGCCGTTGACGCGCTCGTCGATCGCTTCGGCGATCTTGCGGGCATCATCTCGGAGCATGGGGACCTCCTCTGTGGGCGCGCGTTCCGAGCGCGCCACCACCATCCGTATATCTTCCCATCCCGGGGAATCGGCACCGTTGCTGGTCGGCCCACGCACGCTCCGGCTTCGACCCCAAGCCACCACCGGCCACCCGCGCCCAGCGAAGTGACCGGCGCCGAGATCTACGCCATGATCGACTCACTGGGCGATGTCGGTGCGGCGTTGACCGGTGCGAAGGCCGAGAGCCTGGAACGGCTGTACCGGAACTCCGACTTGAGTTGCTCTACCAGCCACAAGAGCGGGCCGACGATGTCCGGCTCGCTTCCCGTGTGGATAGCGCGTGTGTCCGAGGGGGGACTCGACCACCGGTTTGTGGCACATCCGCTGCTGCGGGTGTTCATGTGGGGGCAACGCTACCGGCTGGGTACGGAGGGTGGTGACCATCGGCCCCGCCCGTAGCGAGGCGCGGCGTTGCCGCCGCGTTACGAGCAGCTCGAACGGAGGATGGTCAGGAGGTGTTGCGGGCCAAGCGGAAGCCGATGTCGTCGAGGCGGTGGGTCGGGTGGGCGCGCCTGCGGACGGAGGCGCGGCAGCTCCAGGGCTCGTCGAACCATCCGCCACCGCGTAGGACTCGGTAGGTGCGGTAGACCTCGGGGTCGTAGAAGTCCCAGCACCACTCCCACACGTTGCCGAGCATGTCGTGAAAATCCCACGGGTTCGGGGTTTTCCGACGGACCTCGTGCACGCGTTCGTCGGAATTGCCGCGGTACCAAGCGATCTGGTCGAGGTCGCCGTACCGGGGGCCGGTGGTGCCCGCGCGGCAGGCGTGCTCCCACTCGGCCTCGGTGGGTAGCCGGTAGCCCTCGGCGGACGGGTCCCATTCGGCGCTGTCCTCGTCGGTCAGGCGGTACGCCGGAGTCAGGCCCGCGCGCTCGGACAGGGCGTTGCAGAAGCGGGCCGCGTCCCACCACGAAACGGTTTCCACCGGCAGTAGATCGCCCGTGGCCGTGCTCGGCCGGGCGCCGGGAACCTCGGCGAACTGGGCTTGGGTGACCTGGAAGGCGCCGAGTTGGTAGGGCGCGAGGTCGACAGTCCACACCCGCTGGGTGCGGCGGTCTGAGAGCGAGACCCGTCCGGCTGGGACGGTGAGCATCCCGATCGCTGCGTTCAAGTCCACGATTGGTGAGCGTAGCCGCCTCGGATGGCCGGTCGTGATTTGTAAGCCGACCGCTGGGCAACCAGACTCGCCACTGGCGAACCGCGCCGTGTGAGGGCCGCGTCAACCGATATGGTGCTCACGGACCACGGGCCGGGCTGCTCCAAAATCGGGTTGTGTATCGGCCGGTCGGGCTGCGAGTTCAACTTGGCACGCCGCTGCTGGAGCCGCGGTATTCCTGTCTGTCGAATGTGGTCACGTTCTGAGGTCTGTGGGGTCGCTGGTTTGTTGGATGACGACGTGGCCGCGGTGGAAGGGCGGATCACCGACGCTGTGCTGCCGTTGACCCGGCCGTGGGATGCGGGGCGCACGCTCGTGCCGCCACCGCCCTACGTGCGGCGGCATGTGGTCGAGCACGCTGCCACCGCCCTACGTGCGACAGTCGCTTGTTGTCGGAGTCGTTCTTGCCGGACACCACCGCCGTGGCCACCGCCTACGGAGGTCGCGGGTTCACATCCTGCGCCCGCTATGACGAATTACCATGTGAGGGGCCCGATCGACGACTGGCGATCGGGCTTCGATCGTGTGGGGGCAGGAGTAGCTCGTGGCTCGAGGTGACCAGCGCCCACGGCGCGCTCACCGTACCGCTCGTGCGCCGCAACGCCGTGTCCGCGATCGGGACGACGAAGGCATCATTGCGGTGCTCACTCGCACTGCGCGCGAGGTCGAGGCAGCAGCGCAGCGCGGGCGTGTTCTGCCCTCGGAACGCACGAAGTTCCAGGTTGTGGCGGTACTGGCGCGCCAGGAGCGGGCCCGGGTTCGGGCGGAGATCAGCAGCGACGCCCGCCGGTCCGGGATGCTCAAGCGCCTCGACGGGATCGCGCTGATCCTCGCGCAGATCGCCACCCGCGACACGTCGTTGCTCGCGCTGCTCCCCGAGGACGCCGTCCTGTCCGACGCGGCCAGGGCACTCACGCGGAACCTGCTGAAGGACGCCGGAATCGCCGCGGCCCCCGTTGAGGTCACGCCCCCGGAGCCGCCCGCCGCCCCCGCCAGCACCGAGCGGCAGGTGGTGCCGCAGGCGATCGTTTCGCGCCGGCTGGCCAACCCCTTCCTCGCCCCGGACTTCTCGGCCGTCAGGCCGAGCGTGGACCCGGCGCGCCGCCTGGCCACCTGGGAGCTGCTCGGGCCGCTCTTCAGC
>JALYVZ010000073.1 GCA_030852965.1 Actinomycetota bacterium
GGCCAGCGCAGCGGCCGCCGAGGTCGCCGGGTCCAACCCCGCGCGCAGTACCGCGAGGGTCGCCGCGCGGTACATCGCACCGGTGTCGAGGTAGGCCGCCGCGAGATGGACGGCCAGGGCTTGCGACACCGTGGACTTGCCGGTGCCGGACGGACCGTCCAGGGCGATCACGCCGCGTAGCGAGCCACCGGCCTGAGCGGCGGCCTCAGCCACGGCCAGGCAAATGTCGCTGCGTACTCACGGGGGTCCATTGTGCCTGATGGCGACGTTCTGACTCGACCGAGGGCTCCGCCTTATGTTGACATGCATCCGTTCAGCTGCCTGTTCAGGCAGCCGCGTACCTGCATGTCTTGGGAGGACGGGTCGGAAAGCTGGCCTCAGCGCGGCAGGTCGGTGCGCAGAGCCGCCGCGCCGCGCAGGTAGACGTGCCGGATCTCCGAGCGGGGGCGGTCGGTGTCGACGTGCGCCAACAGCCGTAACACCCGGGGCATCGCGCCCGGTACCGCGATCTCGGAGGCGCACAGCAGCGGCACGTCGGTCAGACCCAGCTGGCGCGCTGCGTAGGCGGGGAACTCCGACGTGAGGTCTGGGGTGGCGGTGAAGACGATGGAGATCACGTCCTCCGGGTCGAGCGCGTTGCGTTCCAACACCATCGTGACCAGCTCGGCAGACGCGGCCAGCACCTCGGCACGCTCATCGACGTCCACCTGTGTCGCCCCACGAATGGCCCGCACCGACATGACTGTCACCATACGACCCGGCCATTCCGATCGGCGGCCCGCTCCCCCAGCGGTTCGGCGAGCAGCGCGGTGATCGCCCCCAAGTGCCTCGGATCGGGCGAAATCAGGCTGTGAGATCTGTCCCAGCGGTAAACCACAACCGGTGATCCTGACGAAGGTCAGGTCACAAACCCACCGCTCTCACACCCCAAGAGGTCCTCACTCGTGTCTCGATTTCCCCGCGTGCGGTCCATCGGCCGCGTACCGGAGTCACCGTCCGCCCTGGTCCTGGTCTTGCACGGGGGACGATCGCGGAGCCATGCCCGGACCAACCGGTTCCAACTGGCCTACCTCCGGATGCTGCCGTTCGCCCGGTCACTGGCGCGGGCGGGTGGTCGGCGGGGACTCGCGGTCTGGATGGTGCGCTACCGCTACCGGGGTTGGAACGGCCCAGCCATGGACGCCAAGCAGGACGCCATGTGGGCGCTCGAGGAGGCCCAGCTGCGCCATCCGGGCGTGCCTGTGGTCATGGTCGGCCACTCCATGGGTGGGCGGGCAGCCCTGCACGCCGCCGGGCACCCGATGGTGCGCGCGGTGTGCGCGCTCGCGCCCTGGCTGGACGGGACCGACCCGGTGGAGCAGCTCGCCGGGCGAACTGTGCTGATCGCGCACGGCGACCAGGAACGCATGACCGACCCGGCTGAGTCGTACGCCTTCGCGGTCCGCGCAAAGCTCGTCACCGCCCAGGTGTGCCGGTTCGACGTGCAGGGCGATGGCCACGCCATGCTGCGCCGGGCCCGGGACTGGAGTTCGTTGGTACGCCGCTTCGTGCTCGGCGAGCTGGGAATCGAACCGCCGGACCCGGAGATTACGAATGCACTGTGTCAACCGGCCCCCGCCGGACTGCGTGCCGAACTGTCTGGAGCACCGCGATGACCGTCACCCCTAGGGAGAACCGCCGGAGCAGCGGCCGGTCGACCGCGGCCGTGATCGGCGGCGGGGTGGCCGGGCTGACCGCCGCGTACCTGCTGCAACGACGCTGCGACGTCACCTTGTTCGAGGCCGACGACCGGCTCGGCGGGCACGCGCACACCCACGAGCTGCCCACCACCGACGGTGGTACCGCGTACGTGGACAGCGGCTTCATCGTGCACAACACCCGGACCTACCCGAACCTGCTGCGACTCTTCGGCGAGCTCGGGGTGGCCACCCAGGAATCCGAGATGTCCATGAGCGTGCGCTGCGATGGCTGCGGGCTGCAGTATGCCGGGGGGCGCAAGCTGCCCGGGCTGTTCCCGTCGGCCGGCGGCCGGTTCGCCCGACCCAACCTGTTGCGTCCACGCTACCTGCGGATGCTGGCCGAGGTGCCCCGGTTCCACGCGCACGCCCGGCGGGTCCTGGCCGCACCGGAGGCCGAGGACGTCACCCTCGGCGCGTTCCTGGCCATCGGTGGATACTCCCGCTACTTCGTCGACCACTTCATGCTGCCCGTGGTGTCGTGCGTGTGGTCGGCCGGCGCCGAACTGTCCGCCCGCTACCCGGCCCGGTACCTGTTCCAGTTCCTGGAGCACCACGGGCTGTTGTCCATCGGTGGCTCACCGACCTGGCGGACCGTGGTCGGCGGCTCGCAGCGGTACGTGGAACGGTTGGTCAAGGGGCTGACTGCCATTGAGGTGTCCACCCCGGTCCGTTCACTCACCCGGGATGCGGCTGGTGTGGAGATCCGGGACGACGCCGACTCGCGGCGCCATTTCGACCACGTGGTGGTGGCCACCCACCCGGACCAGGCGCTGGCGCTGCTCGGCGACCCGACCGACCACGAACGGGACGTTCTCGGGGCCTTCCGGTACTCCAGCAACGAGACCTGGCTGCACCACGACACCTCGATCCTGCCAAGGTCGGCGGGCGCCAGGGCGTCGTGGAACTACTACAAGGCGCGCTGCGCCAGCGACGACAGCCCGGTGCTGGTCAGCTACGACATGAACCGACTGCAGCGGTTGGCCGAGCCGGCCGACTACGTGGTGACCCTGAACGGCACCGGGCGCATCGACGAGACCCACCTCATCGCGCGGATGGTCTACGAGCACCCGATCTACACCCCGGAGTCCGTCGCCGCCCAGCGCCGGCTGCCCGGGTTGAACTCCGCGACCACCGCCTACGCCGGGGCGTACCACGGCTGGGGGTTCCACGAGGACGGCTGCGCCTCCGGGGTGCGGGCGGCGGCCGCGCTCGGTGTGCCGTGGTGACCAACACGGTGATCGCACCGGCGCTCTACGACGCCGAGGTCAGCCACCTGCGCACCCAACGGATCCGACGCGGCTTCTCCCACCGCATCTACCTGTGGCTGGTCGACCTGGACGAGCTGCCCCGGCTCCCCCGGTGGCTGGCCTCGACCGCTCGGTTCGAGTCCCGCGACCACCTCGGGGATCCGGAACGCTCGATCAAGGCCAACCTGCTCGACTGGTTGTCCACCCAGGGCGTGCGGCTCGACGGCGGCCGAGTGCTGATGCTGGCCAACGCCCGCTCGCTCGGCTACGTGTTCAACCCGATCTCGCTGTTCTGGTGCCACCGCGCAGACGGGTCACTGACGTGTGTGGTCGCTGAGGTGCACAACACCTACGGCGGCCGACACCGCTATCTGCTGCGACCCGACTCCGACGGGGCCGCGCTCGTCGAGAAGGACTTCTACGTCTCGCCCTTCCTGACCGTGGACGGGCAATACCGGATGCGGGTGCCGGTACCCGGCCAGCGGCTCGCGGTCTCGGTCACGCTGCATCAGGACGGGCAGACCGCGCTGACCGCGACGGTCACCGGGACACGCCGACCCGCGACGACGGTCGAACTGGTCCGGATGCTGCTGCGAAAGCCCTTCGTGACATACCGGACGTCCGCCCTGATCCGCCTCCACGGCATCACGCTGTGGCTGCGCCGGTTGCCGGTCATCCCCCGGCAGCGCACCGCCGTGCCAGCCACTTCGCCAGCCGAACCGCTCGCCACCAGCGTCAGCAGCACTCCCGCCGCCCGCACCAGCAGCACTCCCACCATCTGCGCTAGTAGCACTCCCGCCGCCCACCCCTCGGAGGAGACTCGATGACCACCATGCCGCCGGAGAACAAGCTGGTCGGGGCCGTCCCACGACCGGACAAGGGCGTCTGGCCGGGTCTGAGCACCCCACCGCATTCGCCGGCGCGGGCGCGGATCGCCCAGGCGCTGTTCCGCCGCGCGGTACGCACCCTGGACGTGCAGGTGGTGCTCCCCGGCGGGGAGCGGCTCGGCGCCGGCGGTCCGGACGCCCCGGTGATGCGAATCCCCCGGCC
This sequence comes from Actinomycetota bacterium, assembly GCA_030852965.1. GTDB lineage: Bacteria > Actinomycetota > Actinomycetes > Mycobacteriales > Pseudonocardiaceae > Pseudonocardia. Next base: position 4,037 of record JALYVZ010000073.1, read on the forward strand.
GGACGCCTTCTTCAACCGCCTCGGAGCCAACTCCAAGATCGGGTTCGGCGAGTCGTACATGGTGGGCGACTGGACCTCGAACGAGCTGGCCGATCTGCTCACCCCGTTCGCCGCAAGGCTCTCCACGCTGATCTCGCCGACCCTGCAACGGGTGTTCCGCCGCTACGTGGAGGCACGCCAGCCGCACGACGAGCAGAACACCGTCGAGGGCTCGCGGCAGAACATCCACCGGCACTACGACCTGTCCAACGACCTGTTCGCCATCTTCCTCGACGAGACCATGTCGTACTCGGCCGCCTGGTTCGCCGACGGCGCCGGGCACGGCCCCGCCGACCTCGCCGACGCCCAGCGCCGCAAGATCGACGGCATCCTGGACATGGCCGGCGTCGGCCCTGGCCAGCACGTCCTGGAGATCGGCACCGGGTGGGGCGGGCTGGCTACCCAGGCGGCGCAGCGTGGCGCCCGAGTCACCACGCTGACCATCTCCGCCGAGCAGGCCAAGCTGGCCGAGGAGCGGCTCGCCGCCGCCGGGGTGGCCGACCGAGTGCAGGTCCTGCTGCGGGACTATCGGGAGGCGCACGGCAGCTACGACGCGGTGGTCAGCGTCGAGATGATCGAGGCCGTCGGTGAGCGGTACTGGCCGACCTACTTCGGCCAGCTCGACAAGCTGCTGCGCCCCGGCGGCCGGGTCGGCCTGCAGTCGATCACCATGCCGCACGACCGGATGCTCGCGTCTCGTGGTGACTACTCGTGGATCCACAAGTACGTCTTCCCCGGCGGGCTGATCCCTTCGGTACCCGCGATCGAGCAGAACCTCGCCCGGCACACCAGCCTTCGGATCGCCGAACGCCGCAGCCTGGGGCCGGACTACGCGCGCACCCTCGCGCACTGGCGCCAGACCTTCCTGGCCCGCTGGGAGGACGTCGCCCCACTCGGCTTCGACGACACCTTCCGCCGGATGTGGGAGTTCTACCTCGCCTACTGCGAGGCCGGCTTCCGATGCGGCTACCTGGACGTCTACCAGCTGTCGCTGCACCGCCGCTGATCATCCGAGCTCACCCGCATCTGAGGAGAATCCGTGCCCGCACCCGTCGCCCCCCAGCTGGTCGACCTCGTGTCCGGCCTGCTCGGCGCGCCACTGCCGATCCGGATCCGCGCCTGGGACGGCAGCGAGGCCGGTCCAGAGGGGCCAGACGTGCCGGTCGCGGTGCTGCGTCACCGCCGGGCCCTGCGCCGGCTGTTGTGGAACCCGGGCGAGCTGGGCCTGGCACGCGCGTTCGTGGCCGGAGAGCTCGACGTCGAGGGTGACCTCGCGGACGGGCTGTCCCGGTTCTGGAAGCTGGCCAAGGCCGGGAATGTGCGAGCCGCGTCCAAGATCACGGTGTCGGACAAGCTGGCCGCTGTCCGGCTCGGGGTGCGGCTCGGGGTGCTCGGGCCCCGACCGCGACCACCGGCCTCGGAGGCCCGGCTCTCCGGGGGGCTGCACACCCGCCGCCGCGACCGGGCCGCCATCGCCCACCACTACGACCTGTCCAACGACTTCTACGAGTTCCTGCTCGACCCGCGGATGGCCTACTCCTGTGGCTACTGGACCAAGCCGGCCGGACCGGACTATGGCCTGGTGGACGCCCAGCGCGACAAGCTGGACACGATCTGCCGCAAGCTCGACCTGAAGCCCGGGATGCGGCTGTTGGACGTCGGCTGCGGGTGGGCGTCGCTGCTGGTGCACGCCGCCCAACACTACGGTGTCTCGGCGGTCGGGGTGACGCTGTCCGCCGAGCAGCGCAAGTTCGGCATGGCGCGGGTCGCGGCCCTTGGCCTGACTGATCGGGTGGAGATCCGACTGCAGGACTACCGAGCCATAGGAGGGGACACAAGCCTCGACCAGCCGTTCGATGCGGTGTCCTCCATCGAGATGGGCGAGCACGTCGGTCAGGACAACTACCCGACCTACGCCGCGCAGCTGCACAAGTTGCTGCTGCCGAGGGGCCGGCTGCTGCTGCAGCAGATGACCCGGGGTGCGGCCGGGGCGAACTCCGCTCCCGGTGGCGGGGCGTTCATGGAGCGCTATGTGGCGCCCGACATGTACATGCGGCCGTTGGGTTCCACGTTGAACTTCCTGGAGTCCGCAGGCCTCGAGGCGGTGGACGTGCACTCCCTGCGGGAGCATTACGTCTGGACGGTGCACCCGTGGCTGGACACGTTGCGCGAGCGCAAGGACGAGGCGATCGCGCTGATCGGCGCGGAGCAGTACCGGGTCTGGGTGCTCTACCTGGCCGGTGCGGCACTGGCGTTCCAGGAGAACCGGATGGGGGTGCACCAGATCCTGCTGGTCCGCCCGGACGCCGACGGTGCCAGCGGGCTGCCCCGGTCGCGCGCCGAGACTCTCGGCCGGGACCCCGGCCTGCGACCTGAGTCAACGACGGGCGAGCCGACCGGCAACGGACGTGTCGGAGCGGCCCGTTGAGCACGTTTCCCTGGTCGGCGTTGGTGACCAACCTGTGGGTCACCGGCGCGGCGACGCTGGCGGTGATGGTGGCGGCCTGGGCGGTCGGGGTATGGGTGCGCGGCGGCCGGCACGACGGGGTCGACGTGGTGTGGGGCCTGGGGTTCGTGGTGGTCGGGCTCACCACGTTGGCGCTGTCGGCCGGCGACGGGGACGGCTGGCGCCGGTTGCTGGTCACCGCCCTGACGTCGGTGTGGGGACTGCGGCTGGCCGGGCACATCTATCGGCGCAACCGGGGCCACGACGAGGACCCTCGGTACGTCGAGATGCTGGACAAGGCACCCGGCAATCCGAACGTGTACGCGCTGCGCAAGGTGTATCTGACCCAGGGCGTGGTGCTCTGGCTGGTGTCGCTGCCGGTGCAGCTGGCCCAGTACGGCCACGGCGACACCCTGCTCGGCGAAACGCTGTTCGGTGGCGCGGAGGTGGTGGCCGGGTTGGGTGTGCTGGCCTGGCTGGTCGGGTTCGTGTTCGAGACCGTCGGGGACGCGCAGCTGGCCGCGTTCAAGGCCGATCCCGCCAACCGCGGCCAGGTGATGGACCGCGGCCTCTGGCACTACACCCGCCACCCGAACTACTTCGGTGACGCCTGCGTCTGGTGGGGTCTGACGCTGCTGGCTCTGCATCACGCACCGGGACTGATCTCGCTGGTCTCGGCCGCGGTGATGACGTTCCTGCTGGCCAAGGGCACTGGCGCCAAGTTGCTCGAGTCGACCATCGGTAACCGCCGCCCCGGGTACGCCGACTACATTGCCCGCACCAGCGGTTTCATTCCCTTGCCACCGAAGACACGCACCGTGAGAGAGGACCGTGGATGAACGTCGGAGACCAGGTCAGCGACTTCGAGCTGCCCGATGAGACCGGGACACCCCGCAAGCTCAGCGAACTGCTCGCGAACGGGCCCGTGGTGTTGTTCTTCTACCCGATGGCGATGACCGGCGGCTGCACCGCCGAGGCCTGCCACTTCCGGGACCTGGCCGAGGAGTTCGCCGCAGTGGGCGCCCAGCCGGTGGGCATCAGCCCGGATCCGGTGGAGAAGCAAAAGCTCTTTGCCAGCACCAACTCGTTCGGCTACCCGTTGCTGTCCGACGCCGGCGGCACCGTCGCCAAAGAGTTCGGTGTGTGGCGCAAGCTGCTGCCCCTGCACACCAAGCGACGCACCTTCGTCATCGGCCAGGACGGCCGGGTCATCGAGTCGATCAAGTCGGAGATGAAGTTCGAGCTGCACGCCGACGAGGCACTGCGCATCCTCAAGGAGCGTCAGGCGGCCTGAGGCCCGTAGGTCGCGGGCAAAGCGTCGGCACCGTGCCTGGTCCGGCGCGCGTCCAGTACGGCCGGATCGCGTATCCCAACCGAGTGGTCGCGGGCGCCCGGTAGACCCTTGACTACCGCCCGGGTCCGGATCCCGCTAGGAGCTCAGCGCCGATGCGCTACGGAGGGTCTTGAGTGCCCCGCTCCAGGCAATGACCTGGTCAAGCATCCGGTTCAGGGTTTGTTGGTGATGCTCGTTGGGTGCGACGTCGGTGAAGTCGGTGAACAGAGACAGCGCGACGGCGGCTTTGACGTCGGCGACCTGCAGCTCGCCCATGATCTGGCGCAGGTGCTCGACGGCGCGGACCCCACCGTTGATGCCATAGGAGACGAACCCGGCGGCTTTGTTCTGCCACTCCACATAGAGGTAGTCGATGGCGTTTTTCAGCACCCCAGTGGTGGAGTGGTTGTACTCGGGGGTGACGAAGATGTACCCGTCGAACGCCTCGACCTTGGCGGCCCAGGCCTGGGTGTGGGGATGCTGGTATTCCGATCCCATCGCGGCCGGTACCGGCTCGTCGAGATGGGGTAGGTCGTGATCGGCGAGGTCGACGACCTCGAAGGTCGCGTCGTCGCGTTCGGCGGCGATGTCGTAGACCCAGCGGGCCACCGACCCTGCGCGGCGTCCGGGGCGGGTGCTGCCGACGATGATGGCGATTCTGGTCATGATTGCTCCCTAAGGCGTGCTGGTCAGTGGTACGTGCGAGCTCGAGGTCTGGCGGTGTTGTTCGATCACCAGCCAGCCGGCGCCGCCCAGGGCGGCGATGGATGCGATGGACAGCCACCAGAAGGTGGTGTGAAACGCCCCGGCCGTGGCCGCACCGGATGCGCCGTGGGGCAGGTTGTTGGTCAGGATCACCACCAGCAGGGCGCTCCCGAGGGCGCCCCCGACGCGGGAGATGATGCTGATCTGGGCGCTGGCGTCGGCGAGTTGGTGCCGCGCCACAGCGGCCATCGCGGCGGCGATCACCGGGGCGCCGGCCAGGGCCAGGCCGATACCGCGTGGAATCTGTAGGGCTTCCACGACCACAAGGTTGGCGTCCGGGGTGAGAAGGGCAAGCGGGATCGTGACCGCGGCGGTCAACGCCAAGCCGGCGGCGGCGACTCGGCCGCCGCCGTAGCGGTCGGTCAGGCGCCCGCCGATGGGGAAGGTGGCGGCGGCGGCGAGCCCGAAGGGCAGCAGCAGTAGGCCGGTGTCGACGATACTGGCCTGGCGCTGCAGTTGGAAGTACAGCGGCATCACGATCTGTCCGCCGAACAGCGCGGCCCCACCGAAGACCATCTGAGCGGCCGCGGCGGTGTAGACGCGGCTGGTGAACACCCGCAGATCCAGCAGCGGGAACCGTTGATGCAGTGACCGGCGGACGAACACCGCCACGGCCAAGACCCCTCCCAGCAGCGAGACGACGGCGCCCGGGTCGGTGAGGTTCTGCTGCTGGGCGGCTTCGGTGATGCCGTAGGTGAGCAGCGGCAACCCGGCGGCGACGAGCAGCAGCCCCGGCCAGTCCAACGGACTGGCGGGTGTGGTGTCACCCGTGGGCACGAACCAGCGCCCAAGAAGCAGACCGACCACACCGATTGGGAGGTTGATCACGAACAGCCACGGCCAGGACAGATGCGCGAGCAGCAGCGCGCCAACGGTGGGCCCCAGCGCCGGGGCGAGCACGGTGGGCACACCGGTGATGGCCAAGATCCGGCCCATCCGATCCTTACCGGCGGCCTGGGCCAGGATCGTGATGCCGGCCGTCACGAGCAGCCCACCGGCCACCCCTTGCAGCACGCGGGCCGCGACGAGCAGCTCGATGCTCGGGGCAAACGCGCACAGACCCGAGGCGGCGGTGAACCCGCCCAGGGACCACAGCCACAACCGGCCCGAACCCCACCGCCCGCTCAACCACCCCGATGCCGGCAACGCGGCGGCCAGCGCCAGCAGATACCCGCTGGTGATCCACTGCGCCGTGGCCAACGAGGCACCCAGGTTCGCGCCGATGGTGTCCAGGCCCACGTTGACCAGCGAAGTGTCCAGACCGGACATGAACCCACCAAAGGTGATCACTGCGGCGATGCCCCACACCGCCGGTGGGATCGACCTCACCCCCGCCACCGTGGAGCTGGCGCTGTTGGCGATGCCGGGAGACACGACTTGAGGGGACACACCATGTACAGTACCCCTTGCAATGCACATAAGTACAGTGAGCGTTGTAACTTAGGGAGCTCTGATGGATCACCCCGATGGACTGCTCACCCGACCCCGGCGCGGGTGGGCCGACAAACGCCAGGCCATCACCGCCGCCGCCGTGCGCGTGTTCGGCCGCGAGGGCTACACCCGGGCCAGCATCGATGCCATCGCAAGCGAGGCCTCGGTGTCCACCCGGACGATCTACAACCACTTCGGGGACAAGGAGCACCTGTTCCTTGCGGTGATTCAAGAGAGCGCGACCCAGGTCGCGGACGCCCAAATCGAGCTGATCCGCCGACACCTCGACACGATCATCGATCTCGAACAGGGCCTGACCGAGTTCGGCCTGGTGTGGGCGACCTCGACGTCGGAGTTCGCCGACCACTTCGCACTGGTCCGACAGATCCACGCCGAAGTCGGCCACATCCCCACCGCAACCCTGAAGTCGTGGCAGGAACTCGGACCCCGACGTGTCCACCAAGAACTCGCCCGCCTCATGCAACACCTCGCCGACCGTGGACTACTCGCTCTGGACGACGCCGACCGAGCAGCCAGCCACCTCGTGCTACTGACCAGCACCGAAGTCGTGAACCGCTCCTACCACGGCGCCATACCACTGCCCGACGACGAGGTCACCGACATCGTCACCGCCGGCATCCGAACCTTCCTCCACGGCTACCTACCACCCACGCCCTGAACGACTACACCCCCGAATCGACCCCGGTAATCCGGTGGAACCGTACGTCAGCGATCCGGGCGAGTTCGCCGACCGCCACACCGAGGTCGACCTCTCCGCGAGCGTGTTCGCTGGGGACGAGCACGTCGAAGATCGACGGCCGCAGGATCAACGGGAGACGAGAGCGAGGGACTCACTGACGGTGGTGGGGTCGGGTCGTTGCCCGGATGCCCACGACGCGGCTGGGATCGCCTCGGAGATGAAGTTTGAGCTGCACGCCGACGAGGCCCTGCGGATCCTCAGGGAACGCCAAGCCGCTGAGGCCGTCGGTCGCGGCCGCCCAATGGCCTTGTTTCAAGACGGTCAGCGGGGTGTCACGCGTCGCGTTTTCGCAGGTAATGGCCTTGCGGCCGGCGCTAACGCAAGGCCATTGGGTCGCGGGCCGCCGACTTCGGTTTTCGTGGCCACTGGAAAGTCCCTTACGGCGCTGGCTCAATCATGCGTTTGACCAGGGACGGGCCGGAAAAGTCTGCCGAGACTGCGTCCATGAACACCTCGTTTAGTCGCTCGCCGAGCCAGTAGCCGGACTGGCGACGCTCACCGATCACGCGGAATCGCGCATCGTGTCCATGTCACCGGTGTGGGCCGCGATGATCGAAGCACCCAGGTGCGGCTGACCCCGAGACGTGCTGATCGTCGCCTCTGCCGAGGTGTCATCCGGTAGGGCGGTGGTTTGTCCATGCGGGCATTCCACGCCGTTGTCCCGGAACGGCAACAGGAGTTGTCGCCGCCAGTCGGCGGGTCCATGCTCCCCGGTATGAGCCCACAGAGTGGTTCCGTACACGGACACCATCACAGCGACATCGACTGGGAGATCATGGCCGTCCAGCTGGAGAACAGCGCCGAGCTGCAGCTCCCCGTTCTCCGCCGGACGGCGGCCCGCCTGAGAGAGCTACTTGACCCGGAGAAGGAGGTCCAGCGCATCCTCGACATCGGCAGCGGGCCGGGTGTGATGACCTGCGTGTTCGCCGAGGCCTTCCCGGACGCCGAGGTGGTCGGCGTGGACGGCACACCCGGGCTGCTGGACCGCGCCCTGGCTCGCGCCGAGCGGCTCGGTCTCAGCGGCAGCGTAACCGTCCAGCACGCGGAGCTGCCCGAGGGCCTGGACGGCGGCGACCAGCAGGGGCAAGGCAGCCTCGGAACGGCGGATTTGATCTGGAGCAGCAGGGCAGTGCACCATCTCGGCGATCAGCAGGGCGCGCTCGACGCGCTCGCCGGCGTGCTGCGGCCTGGCGGGCTGCTCGCCGTAGCGGAGGGCGGCCTACCGATGCGCTTTCTCCCGCGAGACATCGGCATCGGCAGGCCGGGCCTCCAGGCCCGGCTCGACGCCGCCCAGGAGCACTGGTTCGAGATCATGCGAGCCGAACTGCCCGGCAGCACCACCGCGGTCGAGGACTGGCCAGCGATGCTGAGCCGCGCCGAGCTCACCCGTGTCGGGAGCTTCGCTTCCCTCCTCGACCTGCCGGCACCTCTGGACGAAACGGCCCGCGCTTTCTTGCACGCCCATCTGGCCCGGCTGCGCGAGACGATGAGCGAGTCCCTGGACGTGGAGGACCGCACGACACTCGACGTGCTGCTCGATCCCGCAGCACCGGAGGGCATCCTGCAGCGGCCCGACGCCTTCCTCCTCTCCGCCGCCACGGTCGTCACGGGAGTGCGCTCCGCCCGGTGAGCGCGCCGGACACGGGGGTCAGCGGCGGCCGGGCCGACCGCCGCTAGCAGCCCGGGACTCCCGGACCTTCGGGCGAAGAACATCTTGCCCAGGGGTCGGTGGGCTGCGCACATCCATCGTTCGGAAGCTGGCTATCGGCTCGGGAGCGATCGCGGTAGCCCGAACGATGGGAGCAGGCTGTTCTCGAAGCGGGTCATGGCGCAGATCCGGTCGCCGGTGAGAGTGAGGACGTAGAGGCCGGTTCCGTGGCGGATGCCGGTAGGTGCGCGCAGGTAGACGCCGAACGCCGGTTGATCGTTGGCTCGCGTCGGCACGAGGTCGAACCTCCGGCCCGCGCCGAAGAGGTTGGCGCAGAAGCGGGCTACGACGTCTCGGCCCTCGTACTCGAAGGGCATCGGTGGCATCGACATGAACACGTCGTCGGTCAGAAGGGCTACTACTGCGTCGAGATCGGCGGACTCCCACGCGCTGACGAACGTCGCGACGATCGCATCCTCAGCGGGTGAGTCGCGGGCCGGCGGTGGTTCGCGGTCGGCGGTCGTCGGCCGTCGGCGCCGCAGGTTGGCGCGCGCCCGTTTGACGGCGCTGGTGACCGATTCGACGGTCGAGTCCAGCATGTCGGCTACTTCGCTCGCGTGGAATCCAAGGACGTCGCGCAAGACCAGGACGGCGAGCTGGCGCGGCGGCAGCACCTGCAGGGCGGTCACGAAGGCCAAGGAGATGGATTCGGTCTGCTCGTATCGGGCCTCCGGGCCAAGTGGCACGTCGATCGCACCCTCGAGGAGGGCGTCGGGAAATGGCTCAAGCCATACGACCTCGCCGAGCCCGGTCGGCTCGGGCGGTTCAACCCCTGGAATGTTCCACTCCGTGGCAGGTCGTCGGCTGGCCGAGCGACGCGCGTTGAGGCACCGGTTGGTGGCGATCCGGTAGAGCCAGGTGCGTAGCGAGGAGCGTCCCTCGAACCCTGCGAGACCTTGCCAGGCGGTCAGCATCGTCTCTTGGAGGGCGTCCTCGGCGTCCTGGATGGATCCGAGCATCCGGTAGCAGTGCACCTGTAGCTCTCTGCGGTGCGGCTCGGTCAGCTCTCGGAACGCGTCGCCGTCCCCGGCCCGCGCCCTTGACATCAGCTCGGCTGTCACCAGCTCCACTCTCGCCTCACCTCTCTCCCGCACCGTGTCGCATTTCCATCCTGTATTGACACCGGCCGAGCCGCGAACTGGGCGGTCGCCGGGCGCCCACTTTGCCCACGTCGCGGTGCCTACATCAGTGGCAAGTGACAACACCAACGATATGGAGAACCGAAATGGGAAAGATCGTGATCAGCGAGAACGTCACGCTCGACGGAGTCGTCCAGGACCCGACCGGTGACGAGGGCTTCAGACATGGCGGCTGGTTCGGCCAGATTGGGGACAGGGACCGCGACGAGTGGGCCAAGGTCGAGTTCGACGAGGCGCTGGACACCGAGGCTCTGTTGTTGGGCCGGCGGAGCTACGAGTTTTTCGCAGCGCGGTGGGCTTCCCGGAGTGGCGAGTGGGCGGACAGGTTGAACAGCCTGCCCAAGTACGTCGTGTCTTCGACCCTCGAAGACCCCGACTGGAACAACTCGACGGTCCTCAAGGGCGAGGTGATGAGCGTGGTCTCGAAGCTGAAGCAGGAGCTAGATGGGGACATCGTCGTCTACGCCAGCTGTCAGCTCGCGCGCACGCTGATGGAGCATGACCTGGTCGACGAGCTGCGGCTGATGGTCTACCCGTTCGTGCTCGGGGCCGGCGAGCGCCTCTTCGGCGAGACCAGCGACAAAAAGTCCATATGCCTCCGGGGCGCCCGGACCGTCGGGGACGGCCTCGCCTTCCTCACCTACGAGCTCGTCCGAGACGAGCGCAGCGCCGCCTTGCACGCTGCCACGCGCCCGCCGATAGCATGATCGTCGTCACCGATCACGTCCTCGTCATGTGATGCTGGCTAGCTCCGCGCCTGCGGCCGGTAGGCTACCGATGTGTCCGACCCCTCCGATGTCGAAGCCCGGCGGGTCGAGGGGCTGGCCGCCACCCAGGAAGCCGTCCAGCTGCGCCGCGAACTGGTCGAGTCCAACCGGGACGCCCACCTGCCCGACCTAGTACTACAGGGCTGCGGCTGCGGCGTGTCTCCCACTGATTCGTGATCTTCTGTGCTGATCTTGCTCGCATGCTGTGCTGCGGCGAGGATGGTCTGGTGGTCGACGACGACATGGTGTCCTGCGAGGATCTGCAGGAGTGGACGCTGGAGTTCGAGTCGTTGGCCGAACGGGTTGCGTTGTCTATCGCGCATCCGAATTCGCAGGCTCACGCCCGCGACTATCTTGCTGGTCTGCTCGCGCCGATCGAACGCAAGAACGGGTGGACGATCGCGGAGTACGTGGGCGAGAAGGAACCGAAAAAGATGCAGCGGTTTCTCAACCTGGCCGCCTGGGACGCGGATGCATTGCGTGATATGGGTCGGGACTACGCGATCGAGAACCTCGGCGACCCAGACGCCATCCTGGTCGCGGATCCCACCGGATTCGCCAAAAAGGGAAAGAAATCAGCCGGTGTTCAGCGGCAGTACTCGGGCACTTTAGGTCGGGTGGACAACTGTCAGATCGGCACGTTCCTGGCCTACGTCAACACCGCCGGCGACCGGGTCCTCATCGATCGGGAACTCTACATTCCCGAGAAGTCGTGGTTCGGCGACCCGGAGCGCTGTGCCGAGGCCGCGCTCCCACCGGACCTGGAGTTCGCCACGAGACCTGCGCAGGTCATCACCATGCTCACACGCACCGTGGCGGCCGGCGTGCCCTTCCGGTGGTTCACCGCCGACGAGGAGTTCGGCCAGAACCCGGGCCTGCGCAGCCACCT
>JALYVZ010000272.1 GCA_030852965.1 Actinomycetota bacterium
GCTCGATGGTGCCGCCGCTGATCAGGCGCATGGCGCGCGAGGCCAGGTCGGCGTGCAGGTTCCAGTCCGGTGAGCCGGGCACTGCGTCCGGCCGGCAGCGGCGGCAGGCCCGGTAGCCGCGCAGCTGGGCGGCCGCCGCCGTCGGCAGAAACTCGACGTTCACCCGCTTGGGCAGCCGCGCCGGGCAGGACGGCCGGCAGTAGATGCCGGTAGTGCGGACCGCGACGATGAACTGGCCGTCGAAGCGCGGGTCGCGGGCCGCGAGCGTGGCATAGCGGTCGAAGTCGGAGTCGAACGGCACGCGGTCCATGCTGCCACCCGCCGGGGCGCTCGGCTGGCGGGAATCCGACGCCGCCGGTCGGTGGTCTCGTTCATCCGCTTGCCCAAGAGCTGATGGTTGAGCTCACCGGACTTAGGCTGGCACCCGTGACCGAGCAGAGCGACCGTCCCGCCGCGAGTAACCGTCAGGCCCCGAGTGGTAGCCGGCGTTCGCCCTTCGAGCGCTTCGTCGAGGCCGCGCACGTGTGGGTCACCCGCCCGTCGTTCTTCTTCGGCTGCCTGGCCGTCGTGCTGGTCTGGCTGGTCAGCGTGCCGCTGTGGGCTGACCTGAAGGCCTGGCAGACGGCCATCCACACCGTCACCAGCGTCATCACGCTGCTGCTGCTCGCGCTGCTGGAGAACGCATCGCGGCGTGCCGAACAAGCCTCCCAGGAGAAGCTCAACGTGATCGCCGAGGCGCTGGCTGCGTTGATGTCGTCGGGGGCCGCCGGGGACCACGACCTCCAGGAAGCGGTGACCAACCTGCGCGAGGCGGTCGGTCTCGAAGAGCGGCACTGATCGGCTCACTAGGGACTCTCGACGGCGGAGATGCGGTACTTGTTGACGCTGGCGTCGCGGGTCTCGGCTTGCTGCTCCGGGGACGGACCCGAACCTCGAAAGGCGGCCAGCTCCTCGTCGGACTCCCAGCGCTCGTAGATGTTGATCCGGCCAGGTTCGAGCAGGTCGGCTGCGAGTGCGAAGTCCAGGCAGCCGAGTGCTTTCCTGGCCCGTTCGACCACGACTCGGCACCCGTCGAGGTAGTCGTCGCGGGAGTCGGGGTCCACGTAGATCCAACCGGACACGATGAGCATGGTGATCCTCGCTACCCTGGTGGAACCTGGAAGTGGCATCGTGGCCCCGACGCCCTGCTCAGTCGACGATCGACGGTGGCGAGAGGCGCGTCCAACTCTTCGGCGAGCGCGACGTACCAGGCGTCGTAGCTCGTCACCGTCGAGCGCAGCTCCCAAACCCGATGGGCCATCGGTTCGTAGCTGAACAGCTCCGCCCGTAGCCTGAGCAGGTCCGCGTGCGCGAGTGCGGCGATCTCGCTGCTCAGCGAGCCGGCGAGCGTCGCTCGCCGCAGGATGTTCGTCACCTCGACCGGCATCAGGTGCGGAGCAGCCAGCGGACCGGAGGCAAGCACGGACTCAGCCCACCGACCTTCCGGGCCGTCGTCAACCAGTGCGGCAACCACGACTCCGGCATCGACGACCAGCGTCACTGGCGGTCGGCATCGCGGTGGCCGAGAATCTCCTCGCTGGGTAGCGAGGAACCGGTCGCGACCTTGCGTTCCCGGACCCGTGCCATCAGCTGTTGCACACTGGGCCGCCGGGCCAGTTCGATCAGCTCGGCGCGCAGGTGCTCCTGCAGGGACTGTCCGGCGTACGCGGCCCTGGCCGCCAGCGCGTCGCGGACGTCGTCAGGGACGTCGCGGATGCTGATCGATGGCATGGATGTATTATGCATGCATTCGCTGCACTTCAGCAACACTGGCCAGTCGTCAGCCGTCGAACTGGATCCCGGCCAGCCGAACCCGCCGGTGCGTGGCCAGCCGTTCTGCCTGCTCGGCGACCGTGCGCTGGAGCGACGCCGACAGCTCGACCCACGGCTGCACGAGGATCGTCAGCTTGGCGCCGGACTTTCGCGGCCGCAGGTGCCGACGATCTCGCAGTTGTGCAGCAAGTCCGCTACAACGCCACGGTAGCGCGGCGGCCGACAGGAGATGGGCGGCGACTACCCTGGACGTCCGTGAGTCTCACCCTCGGCATCGTTGGGCTGCCCAACGTCGGCAAGTCCACCCTGTTCAACGCGCTGACCCGCAACGATGTGTTGGCCGCGAACTACCCGTTCGCCACCATCGAGCCCAACGTCGGCGTGGTCGCGCTCCCCGACGAGCGACTCGTAAGGCTCGCCGAAATGTTCGCCTCGGCGAAGATCGTCCCTGCCGTGGTGTCTTTCGTGGACATCGCTGGGATCGTGGCCGGAGCCAGCCAGGGTGCCGGGCTGGGGAACAAGTTCCTGGCCAACATCCGCGAGTCGGACGCGATTTGTCAGGTGGTGCGGGTGTTCGACGACCCGGACGTGGTGCACGTCGACGGCCGCGTCGACCCGGCTGGCGACATCGAGACCATCGCCACCGAGTTGATCCTCGCCGACCTGCAGACGTTGGAGAAGGCCGTCCCGAGGATCGCCAAGGAAGCCCGGATGCAGAAGGACCGCCGGCCGGTCCTGGAGGCGGCCGAGGCGGCGGTCGGGATCCTCAACGGTGGTGCGACGCCGTTCGCGGCCGGGGTGGACCGCGAACCGCTGCGCGAGCTGGGGCTGCTCACCACCAAACCGTTCCTGTACGTCTTCAATGCCGACGAGGCGGTGCTGTCCGCCCAGGCCCGGCGCAAGGAGCTGGCCGAGCTGGTGGCGCCGGCTAAGGCGGTGTTCCTGGACGCGAAGGTGGAGGCCGAACTGCTGGAGCTGTCCGTCGAGGAGGCCCAGGAGCTGCTCGAGTCGATCGGGCAGGACGAGCCGGGGCTGCGCGCGTTGGCCCGCGCCGGGTTCGAGACCCTCGGCCTGCAGACCTACCTGACCGCAGGCCCCAAGGAATCCCGAGCGTGGACCATCAGGAGCGGCGCTACCGCTCCGCAGGCCGCCGGGGTGATCCACACTGACTTCGAGCGAGGCTTCATCAAGTCCGAGATCGTCTCCTATGCCGACCTGGTCCACGCCGGTTCGATGGCAGCCGCCAAGGCCGCCGGCAAGGTCCGGATTGAGGGCAAGGACTACGTGATGGCCGACGGCGACGTGGTCGAGTTCCGCTTCAACGTCTGATCGGGTACTGTTTCGGCTGGTCAGTTGGTCTATGCGGCGTCATCGTTCGTCAGTCCTTCGTCAGCCGGTGCGAACACATCGCCAATCAGTCCCGCCGCTGCGGCTCGGGTACGGTCCTCGGCGGTCGGCCACAGGTGCGCGTACGTATTGAGCGTGACGGTCGCGCTGGAGTGCCCCAGCGCCCGCTGAACCGTGACCACATCACAGCCGGCCGGTAGTTGTCAAGTCAAGTGAGACAGGTTGTGTTTACGGGGTGGGTTGTGGCTGGTTGGCGGGTTGGTTGATCCAGGCTGCTTCGGGCAGTTTGGGGGGTCGGGGTCGGCGGGTGAAGCGCTCGGGGTGCTCGGCGTAGGCCTGGTTGAGGGTGGTCTGGCGTTGGGCGTGGATCTGCTCGGCGGTGCCGAAGTGCACCGATGCGGGTGTGTGCATCCCGATTCCGGAATGGCGGTGTTCGTGGTTGTAGGCCGTGAAGAATCCCTCACAGAACGCGCGGGCGTCTTCTATTGACCCGAACCGTTCGGGGAAGTCGGGAACATATTTCATGGTTTTGAACTGTGCCTCGGAATACGGGTTGTCGTTCGAGGTACGGGGTCGGGAATGGGATCGGAGGACACCGAGATTGACGAGGAGTTCTGATACCGGTTTCGATATCATCGCGCCACCTCGGTCGGCATGGATGGTGTGTGGCGCTTGGTCTCAACCCAATGCCACGTAGCTTAAGTTGATCATGATGCTGAGCTGGGGTTTCGGCAACCTGGCATAGGTTGATCATGCGGCGCGGTGGGTGAGGGCGCGGATGTTGATGGTGGGCGGGTCGTCGTGGCGGGTGCCGGTGTCGTCGGGTCTTTTGACGCGATAGCTGTTGTGGCGGGCGCGTTTGACCACGCGGGGGTAGCCGCGGTCGCGCCGTTCGGGGTTGGTCTTGCCGGTGACCTCGGCTAGGACGTGGTCCCAGTCCTCAGGGGGGAAACCCGCCGTACCGGTGGCGGTACGGCGGGCGATGCGTAGGACCCGGATGAACGATATTCGGTCGGGGTCCAGGTCCGCGGCCTGGGCGGCGCGGGCGGCCAGGGCGCTGATCGCGTGGTGGACCAGCAGCCATGCCCATATCTCCTGGTGGACCAGGTTTGGCAGCTTCGAGCGAAGGATCTTGCCCGGCCCGCGCGGATGGGTCTTGAGCTGGTCGTTGCCGGTCTCTTCCTCCCACCGCTGGTGGTAGGCGGCGGCGAGCTCGTCGGCGCGGGCGGCGGGCGGGTCGAGGATCGTGGTCAGCGCCACGATCAGCTCGCCGGTGCCGTTGCCCTCGCGGTCGGGGACGTCGTACTCCGCGACTCGGACCAGGTGCGCCTGGGTGGGGTCGAGCTCGGCGCCTGCCTCGCCGTCGGCGACCGCGCCGGCGGCGGCCAGGATCGTCGCCCGGCGCCGCGCACCCCGGATCGCCGGGTTGATCAGCACCGAGAGGTAGGTCCCGTCGGGCAGCACCCTCACCACCGGCAGACCCAACCCGGTCGGGGCCCGCCACAGCAGCGCGGCCCCCGATCCGGCGGCCAGGCCCCAGGCGTCGAAGGCGTAGAAGTTGCGGTCCGCGGTGAGCAACTCGTCGGGGCGCAGCCGCGGGTAGAGCCGCTTGGCCAGGGTCTTCTCCCCATCGGCCATGGAGCCGACCGCCGCGGCCAGGAACGCGTGGGTGCCGCACTCGGCCAACGCCACCACCCGCGCCTTGGGGAACGCCGAGCGGTTGTCCCCGGACCCCGAGTAGCCGAACTCCGCGGCGTTGCCCTCGGTGTCGGGCACATCGACCTCGAACCCCTCGATCGCCAGCAGCCGCCACTCCCGCAACCACGCCCCCCGCGTCAACATGTCCGCCACCGGCGCCGCGACCTGCTCGAACACCTCCTCCATCACCTTGGCGCCCAGCCGCTTGCGGGCCTGGGTGATCGCGCTCGCGGTCGGCACCGACCAGCCAGGGCCCCAACACCCCCACGCCGTCAACGCCCCCGTGACCTTGGTCGCGACCTCCTCGTAGTCGTCCTCACGGAACAGGCACAACGCCATCATCAGGTAGGCCCTCACGTGCGCGGGCAGCTTCCCGCCCGAGCGCTTGTCCCCGCCCCCGCACCCCGCCACCGCGCTGTCCACCGCGTCGCGGGGCACCGCCGTGACCAGCACCCCCAACGACACCTGCTCCGGCCGCACCACCACACCCTCGTCCATGATCGACGACCGTGCCACCAACCCCAGCCAGGACCACGGCACCACGCCGAGTGAACCCAGAAACCCCAGCTCAACATCATGATCCACTTAAGCTACGTGGCATTGGGTCTCAACCGGTGGAAGCAATCGAGCTGGCCAGGAGGTCGGTGAAGACGGCAGATTCAGCCAGTGGAAGCATTCGCTTCGACGAGTTCAGTGAATAACTCGGAGGGTTTCTTCCAATTATGAATCTTACGGGGACGGTCGTTGATTTCGCAAGCCACCATCGCCAGATATTTCGG
>JALYVZ010000273.1 GCA_030852965.1 Actinomycetota bacterium
CTGCAACCCCACCGCCACCGCCACCGCAGCGATGACTGACCACCGGGACTCGCCACCGGTTACACGCCGCCAGGCCGGAAGGACGGTCCCGCTCTCGGCAGGCTCCGACGGCCGTACGGGCTCGGCGGTCAGCGCTCTGTCCTCACTCATCGCCGTCACAAGTTTCTCCTGCCGCTGGACTGCTCCCGCACCGATCGGGAGCCCTACAGTGTGCCTCAGTCCCGTCCGCAGCCGACATGCACGGTGCTGGCGGCTCCAGCTCCTCGGAATCCCCTGGTCAGCGCGTTGTAGATCACTAGGTCGTCGGTGACCCGCAGATGACACGGACCAGCACCTAGTTTCCGCATTGGCACAGAAGATGTCGAGCGCCAGCGGCTCGCGCCCTCCGCCCCTGGTCCGGGCGCGGCCCCCTGTGTGACCAGATCTGTGACCAAGACGCTCCGGAAGCGCACGGCACGCTATGCGACGGGTGAGACGCCGAAGCCGTAGCCGGCGAGGTCAGCAGACGCACCGGGGGAGTGGTGAGCCGCTGTGAGACGACAGGGCCACTACTCAAAACCCAGAGGTCGAGGGACGCGGACGATTGATCCTGGGTGTGGCCGAGCCGGGCCATTCATGGGCCATTCCGACCGGTCAACGGCGGTCAACAACGGGGCAGCGTGACCAGGTGTTAGAGCAGGTCAGGGGCCATGGCCACCTCGATACAGATGGTTCCCAAGCTGAATACGCGGGTTCGATTCCCGTCATCCGCTCCACACCCAAAAGCCCAGGCCAGAGGCGGTACGTTGGCTCCCCTGGGCTTCCGTGTTCCTGGATCGGATCGGGTGGCGTGCAATTAACGTGCAACTAGCGCGCCACGCGGTACCGGAGGTACACGACTCTCGAACTGAAGGTGCGGGTCTCGGCGAGTTCGAGATTCACCCGGCGCTCGTGCTGGGGGAAGAACGGAATGCCACCGCCGACCAGCACGGGGTAGACCTTGGCCCGGTACTCGTCGATCAGACCCAACTCGGCCGCTTCAGCGGCGAGTGTCGCACCGCCGATCGCGATATCGCCCTCCGCCGGTTCGGCTCGCAACCGCTTGATCTCCTCCGCCAGTCCGCCGGAGGCCAGGCAAGCGTTGCCTTGTACCTCCGTCAGCGTGGTAGAGAACACAACTTTCGGGAGCGCCTTCCACAGGGTGGCGAACTTGAGCGTTGAGAAGTCGAGCGAGGGGTTCTGATCGGCGGTTTCCCAGTACAGCATCGTCTCGTACAACCGTCGCCCCAACAGGTGGACGCCAAGCTCACGTACCTCGTCGGTCGCGAAGCGAAAGACCTCCTCATCGGGCACGGTCCAGTCGAAGCCGCCGTCCGGCCCGACGATGTAGCCGTCAAGTGAGATGCTCATGGAATAGGTCACGCTGCGCATCAAGGTCCTCCTCGGTGATGGGATCGACAATAGGACCGCCGCACGTCCCGCGAAGATCATCACGAGGGGCAGCGATCTTTCAAAAGCACGGCCTAGGAGGCCGCTGAATAAGTCGAACTGGCGGCCCGACGCAAGTCGCTGAGCTGCAGGTTTGTTCGCCGAGTCGGGCTGAAACTGGGGTTTTTCATCGGCCTCCTAGCTGGCTGAGACTAGGGCGCCAGCTGATCCATCTTCGTCGCCCTCGCCGCCGTCCTGGTCCTCGTTCTGTTCGTGCTTGTCGACCAGGGCGCCAAGCTGGTCGGCGATCCGGCGGTCTGCCTCACTGGTCGCCCGCTGGTAGATCAACGCGGCGCGCATGTCGTCGTGGCCCATCCGCGCCATCAGATCCTTGGTGCTCACCGGTCCCGGCGGCGAGCGTGTTCCCGGTGTGCCGCAGGTCGTGGAAATGTAGGCCGGGCATCCCAAGCTTGGCCACGGTCGGGACCCAGCGGACCAGGTTACTGAAGCTGCCCGTCGCAAGGCCCTCCCGTCCTTCGGGCCGTTGAAGACCAGCGCATCCGGTGGAGCATCGACGTAGCGGCGAGGTGCTTCACCAGCTCGACCGCCACTGGCTTGGGCACCGCCACCGTCCGAACGCCGGCCCGGGACTTGGGCGGCCCGACGACGATCCCCCGCCCGGTCACCTCGGTGTGCGCGAAGCTCACCCGCACCCAGGCCCGTCGGGTGCGATGTCGCACCTCCGCAGCGCGGTCACCTCGCCCCACCGCAGCGTGGCGAACGCCGTAACCAGGATCAGCGCCCGGAACCGGCTGAACCGCATCGCGTCAGCGAGCTGGTAGACCTGCGCCACGTGAGGACCGGGCGCTCGGCCGGCGACTCCCGGTCAGCTCCCTTCACCCGGCACGGGTTGCGCATCAAGATCCGGTCTTCCTCGACCGCCGTCGCCAGCACCGCACGGAGCAGCCGGTATGACTACGCGGTGACCGACTGCGAGACGCCAGCCTGCAGTCGCTCCGACCGCCACTGGCGCACCATCGCCGCGCTGAGCTGCCCGAGCTGGACGGGACCGAGGTACGGCCCGACGTGCTTCACCCACAACCAGCGATAGAGCTGCACCGTGCGAGGTCGCAGGCCGGCGCGCCCAGCGCTACGGCGTGGCGCGCATGACGATTCAGCAGGCTATCCGGGTCCTGCGCGACGAGGGCTTGATCGTGTCCCGCCAGGGCAGCGGCGTGTTCGTCCGCGAGCGCACCGAGCGACCGGTCGGCCTACGGCCTCACCTAGAGCGAGCCTTCGAGGAACCCAAGGTGTCCATCGACTTCGCCGGCTTCTCCGGGGAGACCCTGCACGGCGCGATCACCGAGCCACTGGACAAGATCCGCGCTGGGCGTCTGCGCCCGGAGTCACTGACCGTTCGTCTGCTCATCCCGGACACCGAGCTGCCATGGACGCTGCCCGCTACGGTCGAGGGCCTAAACGACAGCCCGGCGTTTCGCAAGCGAGCAACCCGGATCATGCAGCGGCATACTTCGGCCATCGTGGAGGCGGTCAACGAGCTGAGCGAGCTAGGAGGCCGCTGAAAAACCCAGTTTCAGCCCGACTCGGCGAACAAACCTGCAGCTCAGCGACTTGCGGCGGGCCGCCAGTTCGACTTATTCAGCGGCCTCCTAGGCCTGGTAGACGACGCGCACGCCGAGGTCCGGGCATGCCCGACCGTGCCGCTGTTCAAGCTCTACATCATCAACAGCGAGGAGGTGTTCTTCGGCTACTACCCGGTGCAGGAACACCGGCTAACACTCGACGGAGCAGAGACCTCGATCTGGGACCTCATGGGCAAGGATGCCGTGCTGTTCCACCACACCGCCGACGTCGACGACGAGTCGATAGCCTCGCAGTACGTGCGCGAGTCCCACATGTGGTTCGAAAGCCTCTGGAATTCCGTGGCTCGCCCTCTCGCCGGTGCCTGAGTCCGCAGCCGCGCTCATCGAGCGCACACGTCACCTGCTCGTCGACTTCGACGGCCCGGTCTGCTCGATCTTCGGCACCGTGACCGACCGCGCGATCGCGGAGCGCCTAGTCCAGGTCCTCGCCGAGCGAAACGTCACGCCATCCGATCAGGTGTCTCAGACCTGCGATCCATTCGTAGTCCTCCGTTACTCGGCCAGCATTCCGGCGGCCACCTGCCCACCATCGAGACCGAGTTCCGCCGCCTGGAGATCCAAGCCGTGCAAACCGCGCCCCCGACCGCCGGCGCCATCGCCACCCTGCGTGCACTGGCGCAGCAGGGTCACACCGTGACCATCGTCAGCAACAACTCCGACGACGCCATCAACGCCTACCTAGACCGGCACAACATGCGCGACCTCGTTACCACCATCAGCTCCCGCGCCGCCGGAACCGCCGAGCACCTGAAGCCCGAGCCATACCTACTCCACCAGGCCATCAACGCCCTACACGCCGACCCGGCCGACTGCACGATGATCGGCGACTCGCCCTCGGACATCGAAGCCGCCCGTCGCGCCGGCACCACAGCCGTCGCCCTGGCGAACAAGCCCGGCAAGCACGCCACCCTCGCCGCCCTGCACCCAGACGCGTTGATCACCAGCATGCCCGAGCTGCTACCCGCCTAACCAGCGCAGCCCTGCCGAACTGATGCGATGAAGGAGCGGGGCCTCCGCTCCTCGTGACTCCCGGTTCATGCTCGGGGTGCTCACGCCATCGATTCGAGGAGGCCCCAGTGAGTGGAGTCTACGAGGGAAAGCAGATCGTCGGGATGGATCTGCACCGGCGACGGTCGGTGTTGGTGAGGATGACCGAGGCTGGTGATCATTTGGAGACGGTGCGGATCTCCAACGACCCGGAGTACCTGCGCCAGGTCATAGTCCGTGCGGGCGAGTGCCCAGAGGTGGTGCTGGAAGCAACATATGGGTGGTACTGGGCTGCGGACGCGCTGGCCGAGCTGGGAGCGAACGTGCACCTGGCTCACCCGTTGGGGGTGAAGATGTTCTCCTACCGGCGGGTCAAGAACGACGAACGCGACGCCGCTGATCTGGCTGATCTGCTGGGCGATGGGTCGGTTGCCCGAGGCGTGGATTGCCCCACCGGCGACCCGGGAGCTGCGCGGCTGGGTGCGCCACCGCGCCAAGTTGGTCGGGCTACGCTCGAACCTGAAGTGCCAGGTACACGGGGTACTCGCCGGCGCCGGAGTGCAGGTGCTGATGAGTGATCTGTTCGGCGTGGGCGGGCAGAAACTCCTCGCGGGGGCGAGGTTGGCGCCCGAGTCGCGGGCTCGGGTCGACTCATTGCCGCGGCTGATCGAGGCCTTGGACTTCGAGGTCGAACTGTTCGCCAAGCTCGTCGTGCCGGCTACGCACCCACGCTGGGTACCAAAGCATCCAGGTGATTCCCGGGATCGGGCCGGTGCTGGGGGCGGTGTTCGTCGCCGAGATCGGCGACATAACCCGCTTCCCAGGCCCGCCACAGCTAGCTAGCTGGGCGGGGTTGACTCCCAAACACCACGAGTCCGACACCACCGTGCACCGGGGGCGGATCACCAAACAGGGCTCAAGGCTGGTCCGGTGGGCCGCGATCGAGGCCGTGCAACGACTACCCGCGCACACTCGCCTCGGCGCGATGCGTGATCGGATCGGTGAGCGCCGAGGCCGCAACATCGGGGTCGTGGCCGCCGCCCGCGAGCTGACCGGGCTGGTCTTCTACGGCCTACGCGATCACCACATCCGCTGCTTGGCCCAGCCGGCGTGAGCCGGCCACCACACGTGGTGGGCGCGGGTCGTGCAGGTCATGACCCCCTGAGCAGGCGTGGTCGCCCCAACTGATTGACCTCGCCCACCGCGAACCTTGTCGCAGCACTCCATGCCGCCCCGCGCGGCGAAGGGATGACCGACAGCCCCACCCGGGGCCTGTCCACCAGTCGGGACACCGGCACTGGAGCACGCCAACAGATCCCATCACACCAGCACCGCAGCCGCCGGACACACCTTCTCCGCTGTGAACAGCATGCGCCGTCCGGCGTCGAGGTCAAGAACCTACGGCCGCTGCGCGGTCGACCCTTCGGGCCGATCCCTGACCTCGACGCCTACCTCGTCGCGACCAAAGGGCACGCGGAGAACGACAAGAAGAAGATCAGAAACAAAACAGGGGGTTGACCGGCCCCGCTCCTTCAGGGATGACCTCTCTGAGTATCAGGGCGGCGCTTCGC
>JALYVZ010000074.1 GCA_030852965.1 Actinomycetota bacterium
CGGACCGTGGTAGACCGCGTACATCGAGGCCATCACCGCCAGCAGCACCTGCGCGGTGCAGATGTTGCTGGTCGCCTTCTCCCGGCGAATGTGCTGCTCACGGGTCTGCAGCGCCAGCCGCAGCGCCGGGTTGCCATCGGCGTCCAGGGATACCCCGACCAGCCGCCCTGGGAGCTGGCGGCGAAGCTCATCGCGCACCGCGAGGTAGCCGGCGTGCGGGCCGCCGAAGCCCAACGGCACCCCGAAGCGCTGGGTGCTGCCCACCGCGGCGTCCGCGCCGATCTCGCCGGGTGGGCGCAGCAGGGTCAACGCCAGCGGGTCGGCCGCGACCACGACCTTGGCCCCGCGTTCGTGCGCGGCTTCGACCACCTTGGCTTGGTCCACGACCGCTCCCGAGGCACCCGGGTAGCTCAGCAACACCCCGAAGAACTCGCCGTCCGGCAGTCCCTCCGAGACGTCGACCGCTTCCAGTGAGATGTCCAGCGGTTCCGCACGGGTACGCAACACGGCCACGGTGCGCGGCAGCGTGTCCGCGTCCACCAGGAACCGGAGGCTCTTGGACTTGCCGGCGCGGCGCAGCAGGGTCATGGCCTCGGCGGCGGCGGTGGCCTCGTCCAGCATCGACGCACCGGCCACCGGCAGCCCGGTGAGGTCGGACACCACGGTCTGGAAGTTCAGCAGCGCCTCCAGCCGGCCCTGGCTGATCTCCGGCTGGTACGGAGTGTAGGCCGTGTACCAGGCCGGGCTCTCCAGCACGTTGCGCCGGATCACCGGCGGCGTCAGGGTGCCGTGGTAACCCAGCCCGATCATCGGAACCGTCGCGGTGTTGCGGGCAGCCAGTGTACGCAGCTCGGCCAGTGCCTCGGCCTCGGTGGCCGGCGGTGGCAGTGTGGTGTCGGTCTGAAATCCGGTGCGGATGCCCGGGGGCACCGCCTGGTCGGCCAGCTCGTCCAGCGATACCACCCCGATGGCCTGGGTGATTCGGGCCAGCTCGGCGTCGTCAGGTCCAATGTGCCGACGGACGAACGGGACGCCGCGCTCCAGGGCTGCCAGTGAGCGCTGGGCGGGGTGGTCAGTCATCGGGGAGCCTCCGGTGGAGTGGACAGCCTGGACTGCCCTCCCCCTCTGTCTGTGCTCCGGACCAGCCCGGTGCGCCTGAGAGATTCACCCGGGAGTTTCGGGCTTTCCCCGTCGGCGGACAGCGCGTGCGCTGTCACTTTCCAGAGGCGTCTCGCCCACGCGGTCCGTTGTGCCTGAGAGATTCCGGGGAGGATTTGCTCCTTCGGCGCCCGGACCGCTGGCGGCGGTCGAGACTCTCCCGCGTGGGATCGGCGACTACGCGCACCAGGGTACCGCCGCAGCGCAGTCGTCCTACCCACCAGTGACGATCCGCTCACTCGGTCGTGGGGTGGCCGGCCCACATAATCCACGTTGTGGTGGACAAACGGACGGCAGGCGTCCGCCTTCACACCCATACGTGGATCATCCCGGTGAGCTGGCAGCGGCCCGCAGCCTCATGTCGTAGACGTCGGCGAGCCGGAGCAGCGCGTCCTGACCGTCGCCGGTGTAGGACGATCCATGCATCACAGCGAGGGTGCTGGGCGCGAGCTCGGCCAGCCTGCGGATCGTGGGTCCGGTGGTCGGTGTGAGGCAGGTGGCCCGGAACACGTTCTCGGCGGCCTCGGCCGGGGCCACCAGATCGTCGCTGGTCAGCGCGGGCCCGTCGCCGAGGTGGCTGAACAGGTCCCCGCAGAGCAGGGTGCTGGTGGTTTCCTCGAACAGCACCCGGGCCTCCCACCCGTGGGGCACGTGCGGGGTGTCGAAATGCGTCACCTGTTTGCCGCCGAGGTCCAGGGTCTCGCCGTCGGCGAGCGGCCGGGGCGCCCGGTCGGCCATCTCGTTGAGCGAGACCATGCACCCCAGCGCGCCGTGCGCGACCTCGGCGTGCGGCGCGGCCGCCAGCAGCTCGTTCATCGAGCCACATCGTCGGACTCCACGTGGCCGAAGGTGATCCAGCGCAGGCTTTCCAGCGGGGTGATCCGGGCGATCTGCTCGGCCACCAGTGCGAGCATCGAGCGGTGCCCGGTGTGGAACAGCAGCGGCCGCTCGGCGTTGATCAGGAACTGGTTGAACGTGAACCCGGTCGGTCCGATCTCGGGGACCAGGGTCGAGATGCGGTAGATCCCGTCCGCGATCTCGTCGGTGCGGGTGGCCATGTGCTACTCTAGATCAACTGATGCGCTTGGTGGCTCGACGCTGGCTGAGTTCGTCGGTGGGTGCGTCCAGTGGTACGACGCCGTCGGCCCGCTCGGCCGGGAACTCCTTGATGGTGCCGGTGATCTCGCGCATCGCGCCGCCGATGGCGATCCCGAACACGCCTTGCCCGCCCTGCACCAGGTCGAACACCTCCTCCGGCGAGGAGCACTCGTACACCGTGGTGCCGTCGGACAGCATCGTGATGCCGGCCAGCTCCCGAACGCCCCGGGCTCGCAGGTGATCCACTGCCAGTCGGATGTTCTGCAGTGACACACCGGCATCGAGTAGCCGCTTCACCACCTTGAGAACGAGTACATCCTTGAACGAGTACAGCCGCTGGCTGCCCGAGCCGGCAGCGCCACGCACCGAGGGCACCACGAGGCCGGTCCGGGCCCAGTAGTCGAGCTGGCGATAGGTGATGCCGACGACCTGGCAGGCGGTGGGGCCGCGGTAGCCGCTGGACTCGTCGGGCAGCCCGTCGGCGAGCTCCGAGTCCGGGAAGAGCTCGCCCTGCGCGCCGGGCGCGGTGGCGCCAGCAGCGTTGTTGCCGGGTGACTCTTCGTCCATGCCGAGACCGTATGCCGAGGTCATCGGCGGGTCAACGCGACGCGCTCAACCTTCGACAGGGACTTCAGGGTTGCGCGCCCCGGAAGTCCTCTGGGGAGACCGAGTCGAGGAACTCGCGGAACTTCTCAACCTCGTCCTCCTGCTCGTCCGGAATGATCAGACCCGCCTCGGCGAGCACGGTCTCCTCGGCGTGGATCGGCACCCCGACCCGCAGCGCCAGTGCCACCGAGTCGCTCGGGCGGGCGGACACCCGGATGCCACCGTCGAACACCAGCTCGGCGAAGAACGTGCCCTCCTGCAGGTCGGTGATGCGGACCTGCTCCAATCTCCGCCCCAGGGACTTGATCACATCCTTGAGAAGGTCGTGGGTCAGCGGGCGTACCGGCTTGACCCCCTGCTGCTCCAACGCGATCGCCGTGGCCTCCACCGATCCTATCCAGATTGGCAGGTAACGGTCGCCGCTGGTCTCGCGCAACAGGAGAATGGGCTGGTTCGCGGGGAGCTCCACGCGAACACCTACCACGCGCATCTCACTCATGAGATTCGCCTCCCTCCCCGACGGGGACTCGCACGATCTGATCGCCCTGGTGATGGAACAACCTGAGTAGTCGGGTCGGATCCGGTGGACCCTGATACAAGAACGCTACACGGACGAGCGGCCATTCGCGCGTCATCCGGCGACACGTCGTGTCGCCGGACGACATTCACCGGGGCAGCCCCTCCCGCAGTCCCACTCGGATCAGCAGCGCATGCAAGCGGACCGACAATCCGGCCATCTCGCGCAGCAGATCCTCGGCCCTAGCGGCGGCGTCGGGATCACGCTGGCGGGCCACCGGTCCGACGACCTGGTGTAGTAGCCCGGTCTCCCGGTCGGCCGCCGCCCGGAACGCCCGCAGATGGCGGGGTTCGATCCCGAAGTCGGTCAGGGCCCGGGCGGTGCTGGCCAGCTCCACGGCGTCGGTGTCGTAGAACCCGGCCGCGCCGGAGCGCACGATGCCGTACTGCTCCAGAGCCCCGAGCATGGCGGTGTCGATGCCGGCCGCGGCCAGCACGTCTTCACGGGTCAGCCGCACCTTTGCGGGCGCGCTGACCTGCTCGGGCTTACCGCTGGGCACGACGAGCAGTGGACGCGACTCGCCGGAACCCTGGTGGTCCCGCTCGTCCAGCTGCTGTTTGATCACCTTGAGCGGCAGGTACTGGTCTCGCTGGGCGGCCAGCACAAACCGCAGCCGCTCCAGGTCCTCCTCGCTGAACTGCCGATAGCCCGAGGCGCTGCGCGCCGGCGAAACCAGGCCCTCCGACTCCAAAAAACGGATCTTGGAGATGGTCACGTCCGGGAACTCGTGACGCAACCGGTCGAGCACCGCTCCGATGCTCCACCGGCCGTCCTCGACACCGCGTCCCCGCGACCAGTGGGGTGCAGTCACGATGTCGACTCGCTGACGCTCGCCGCCGACGCAACCGGCGGTGCTGTGCCCAATGGTGACCTCGCAAGCTCGGTCACGACATCCCCTGAACAACCCCCTGGCCGGCATCCCGAGGACCGGTCAGGAAGACCAGCCGGAACTTGCCGATCTGCACTTCGTCGCCGTTCGCGAGCACGGCGGTGTCCACCGGCTCGCGGTTCACATAGGTGCCGTTCAAGCTGCCCACGTCGACCACCACGAACTCACCGACATCTCGGCGGAACTCGGCGTGTCGGCGGGACACCGTGACGTCATCGAGGAAAATGTCACTCTCGGGATGGCGTCCGGCGCTGGTGGTGGCCCGGTCCAGCAGGAAGCGGGAGCCGGCGTTCGGCCCGCGCTTGACCACGAGCAGAGCAGAGCCCGGAGGGAGCGCGTCAACCCCGGACACGGGCTGGTCGGCCTGGGGGGCCTCGTGCTCGGCGAGGAAGTCGGCTCGGAAGACCGAAGTCGTTTCCCGGGAACTCTCCGGCGGTACGCCGGGCCCGTCGTTGCTGGTCACCCTAGGTCTCCTCCTGCGTCGGGTCGGTGGGCCGCGGGCGGCGGTGTTGGGTGGTGGCCAACCTACCGCGCGGCATGGTGGTCAGGACTGCTCGGTCAGCGAGCGGTAGCCCTGAGCGTCGAGCAGCCCGGCCAAGGTGTCCCCGACCGGGCCATCGAGCCTGATCTCGACCATCCAGCCTGCGCCGTAAGGTTCGCTGTTGACCAGCTCGGGGCTGTCGGTGAGGGCCTCGTTCACGGCCACCACCTCGCCGGACACCGGGGCGTACACCTCGGACATCGTCTTGGTGGAATCGATCTCGCCAAGCTCTTCGCCGGCGGTGGTCCGCTGACCCACCTCGGGGAGCTGCAGCATCACCACATCGCCCAGCTGCTGCTGGGCGAAGTCGGTGATGCCCAACCGCACCGTGTCCTCCGAGACGGCGCGCACCCACTCGTGGGCTTCGGTGAAGCGCAGATCCTCAGGTGTCACCCGGATAGCCTATCGGCGACGCCGGTCGGGGTGGGAAGGGGTCGGCGCATCGCCCGCCCGAACTGCACCAGGTACACCACGCCGGACCACAGGTACAGCGCCCCTCCCCACACCGTGAACGCATACGCGAAGGCCTGGACCGGCCCGAACAGCCATGGGGCCAGGCTGATGTTGCCTCGTACGAGCAGCAGCAGCGGGAAGGCCGACAACAGGTTGAAGGTGGCGGCCTTGCCCACATATAGCACCGGGAGCGGGCCGTAGCCGCGCCGGCGCAGCAACGGCACACACGCGGTGAGCACGAGATCCCGTCCGATGAGCATCGCGACGACCCACCACGGCACGATGCCCCGGATCAGGAATGCGGCGAGGGTGGCCAGGATGTAGAGCCGGTCGGCAACCGGGTCGAGCAGCTCGCCGAGCCGGCTGTACTGGTCCAGCCAGCGCGCCGTCTTGCCATCCAGCCAGTCGGTGATCCCACTGGCCATCAGCACTAGCACGGCCGCCCCATCCGCGCGTGGACCCAGCATCAGCCACAGGAACAGCGGCACCCCGGCCAGCCGTGCCACGCTGAGCAGGTTCGGCACGGTGAGGACCCGGTCGGCGGCTACCTCCGATACGCGCTGACGCAGGGTGGGCTCACCCGGGGTGGGTGCCGGGGTGGGTTTCGAGGTGGGGGTGGCCACGTCGGCAGCGTTCCACAGCCGCGGCGAACCGGCAGCAGCCCCCACATTCGGTGTCCTGCCGTCTCGGGTGTCGCCGGCGCCCGGGGCCGGGCAGACTCGCCAGTATGGATCAGATTGCAGTCGAGCTCGGCGCTGAGTTGGCCGCTGTGGTGGGTGTTGACCACCTCCTGACCGGTGATCGCATCAGCGTTGACTACAGCCACGACGAGGCGCTCACGGTGGCGGCAGTAACCCCGGCCGCGGTTGTTCGCCCGGCCCGCGCCGCCGAGGTCGCCGCGGTATTGCGGGTGGCCTCGGCGCACGGCGTTGCGGTGACCGCCCGGGGCAGCGGCACCGGGCTGTCCGGCGCGGCGGTACCCCGGCCCGGTGGGCTGGTGATCTCGCTCGAACGGATGGCGGCGATCCTGGAGATCGACACCGACAACCATGTCGCGGTCGTGCAACCCGGGGTCACGTTGGCCCAGCTGGACGAGGCGGTCGCGGAGCACGGGCTGACCTACCCGGTGTACCCGGGCGAGCTCAGCGGCAGCCTCGGCGGCAACGTGGCGACCAACGCCGGCGGGATGCGCGCGGTGCGCTACGGCGTCACCCGCAGCCAGGTACTCGGGCTGGAGGCCGCGCTGGCCACCGGTGAGCTCATCCGCACCGGCGGGAAGCTGGTCAAAGCCAGCACCGGTTACGACCTCACGCAGCTGATCATCGGGTCCGAGGGCACCCTCGCCGTGGTCACCGAGGCGACCCTGCGACTGTACCCCCGTCCGCCGCACCAGGCGACCGTGCTGGCCCCCTACGGCAGCGGGGACGAGGTGGCCCGCGCGGTACCCAAAGTGGTGGCCAGCGGGGTGGGGCCGCTGATCCTGGAGTACATCGACGCCTTCACCATGGCCGCCATCACGCACGCCCAGCAGCTGGACCTGGGGGTGGCCGCCGAGGTCTGGGAGAAGGCCCAGGCCTACCTGCTGGTGATGCTGGAAAGCAGCCACCTCGACCGCCTGGACGCCGACCTCGAGCGCCTCGGCGAGTTGCTCACCGACCTCGGCGCGGCGGAGGTCTACGTGCTGCCCGGCCCGTCGGCGCGCCGGCTGGTGGAGGCCCGGGAGAAGGCGTTCTGGACCGCCAAGGCGGCCGGCGCCAACGACATCATCGATGTGGTGGTCCCCCGCGCCGAAATCCCGGAGTTCCTCCGGGTGGCCAGGGCGATCGCTGGGCGGCACGGCTCGTACGTCATCGGGTGTGGGCACGCCGGCGACGGCAACGTGCACCTGGCGGTGTTCCAGGCTGACGACGAAGTCCGAGCCGCGCTGCTGCGCGAGCTGTTCGAGGCCGGAATGAAACTCGGAGGGTTGATCTCCGGCGAGCACGGCATCGGACGGTGCAAGAAGCCGTACTTTCTGGAACTGACCGACCCGGTCACCGTCGAGCTGATGCGGCGGATCAAGCAGGCGTTCGATCCCGAGGGGATCCTCAACCCCGGTGTCTTGTTGAACGACGATCAGGAGGCCACGAGATGACAGGCCACGACATGAACGGTGCCCAGGCGCTGATCCGTACCCTGGTGGACTCGGGTGTCGAGGTGTGCTTCGCCAACCCCGGTACCTCGGAGATGCACTTCGTGGCCGCGCTGGACGCGGTTCCCGAGATGCGCGCGGTGCTCGCCCTGTTCGAGGGGGTGGCGACCGGGGCCGCCGACGGCTACGCCCGCATGGCCGACCGGCCGGCGGCGGCGCTGCTGCACCTTGGCCCCGGACTGGCGAACGGGTTGGCCAACCTGCACAACGCGCGCCGGGCCGGCACCCCGGTGCTCGCCGTGGTGGGCGACCACGCGACCTATCACAAGCACCTGGATGCGCCGTTGGAGTCCGACATCGACGCCCTGGCCGGCACAGTCTCCGGCTGGGTCCGGCGCAGCACCCGCACCGAGGATGTGGCCGGGGACGCCGTGGAGGCCGTCGCTGCGGCATGTGGGCCGCCGGGTCGAGTGGCGACCCTGATACTGCCTGCGGACGTCTCCTGGGGGGCCGGTGCCACCCCGGCGCCGGCGCGGAGGGCTCCGGTGGCGGCCGCCGAGGCGGTCGAGGCGGTTGAGGCGGCGGCCAAGGCACTGGCCTCCGGGGACTCGGCGGTGTTGCTGATCGGGGGTGACGCGACTCGCGAGCCCGGGTTGCTGGCAGCCGCCCGGATCGCGGCGGCCACCGGGGCCAAGCTGCTGTGCGAGACGTTCCCGACCCGACTGGAACGCGGCGCGGGACTACCGGTGATCGGTCGGCTGGGCTACCTCGCGGAGATGGCCACCTACCAGCTCGCCGCGGCGAAGCGCCTGGTTCTGGCCGGGGCCCGCGCCCCCGTCACCTTCTTCGGCTACCCCGGCCAGCCCAGTGATCTGGTTCCTGAGGGCTGCCAGGTGCACCATCTCGCCGGTCCGTCCGGAGCGGCCGCCGCGCTGGAGCGGCTGGCCGAGGTGCTCGCCCCAGACACCGAGACCCCGCTTGCCGAGCTGTCCCGTCCGGAGCTGCCCACCGGCGAGCTCACCGCCGAGTCGGCCGCCACGGTCGTCGGTGCGCTGCTGCCCGAGGCGGCGATCGTTGTCGACGAGTCGA
The DNA here is from genome assembly GCA_030852965.1 of Actinomycetota bacterium. Lineage (GTDB taxonomy): Bacteria > Actinomycetota > Actinomycetes > Mycobacteriales > Pseudonocardiaceae > Pseudonocardia. The sequence continues at coordinate 8,543 of JALYVZ010000074.1, forward strand.
ACACCTCGGGGCTGTTCCTCAGCGCCGCCACCGAGGGCTCCCCCCGGCACGACTGGCTGGCCCTGACCGGCGGCGCGATTGGCTACGGGTTGCCGGCCGCGACCGGCGCGGCGATCGCCGCGCCGGAGCGTCCGGTGCTGTGCCTCCAATCCGACGGCTCCGCGATGTACACGATCTCGGCGTTGTGGACCCAGGCCAGGGAGAACCTGGACATCACCACCGTGATCTACAACAACAGCGCCTACGCCATCCTGCGCCTGGAGCTGCGGAAGGTGGGTGTCGAGGCGGCCGCAGGACCGAGGGCCGCAGCCTTGCTGGACCTTTCCGCGCCGAAACTGGACTTCGTGGCGCTGGCCACCGGGATGGGAGTTCCGGCGCGGAGAGTAGCGACCGCCGAGGAGTTCACGGCCGCCCTGGAATGGGCACTTGCCGAGCCCGGCCCCCATCTCATCGACGCACTGGTGCCGTCGGTGATCTAGACAAGCTCGGCGCGGCTACTGGGCCACCGTCCGCACCGGCTTGATGACACTCGGTCTGTCCTGCCACTGGGCGTGGTTACGGTGGCGGCGGCCCGCCGAGGTTCCACCTCAGCGCGCCCTCCGTTTGGAGCAGCGTCCACTGCCGATCGGAGCCGTCGAGGAGTTGCCGCTGTCGCTCTAGACGAGCGGCGACCGAGTGTGCCAGCACGTCCCCGGAGACAGTGAGTATAGAGGATGTAGGCGGCGCTGCTTGCCGGGTGTGACCCTCCGGAGACTGACGCGAGGTCTGCTGTCCTGGGCAGGATTGGTCGGCTCGGCGGTGGCGTCGCCTGCACGGGAACTGCTCACCCTCTGTGGTGTCGGCGTCGAGGTCGCCGGGCAGCTGCTCACCAGCGCCGGGGACAACCCCGAGCGGCTGCACTCCGAGGCCGCGTTCGCCCACCTGTGCGGAGTCGCCCCGATCCCGGCCAGCAGCGGCAAAACCCACCGTCACCGGCTCAACCGCGGTGGCGACCGCTCGGCGTCGACATGAGCAGGTTCCCCACCGCGGCACACCTGGCGTCGTGGGCCGGGTTGTGCCCGGGCAACAACGAATCCGCCGGGCGGCATCGCTCGGGCAAAACCCGCAAAGGCAGCAAGGAGCTCCGCGCGGTCCTCACCGAATGCGCCTGGGCCAGCGGACGCACCAGCACCTACGTCGGAGCCCAGTTCCGCCGATTCCACCGCCGCTTCGGCAAGATGGGCGGGAAGAAAGCCGCGATAGCGACCGCGCACACCCTGATCGTCATCATCTGGCATGTGCTGGCCGAGAACACCGCCTACCGCGACCTGGGCGCCGACTACTTCACCCGCCCGCATCGATCACCCCGACGCCCGCAAACGCCGGCTCATCCGCGAACTCGAAGCCCTCGGACACACCGTCACCATCGAACCAGCCGCCGCATAACCAGACGCCATATTCGATCACCGACCAACCCGGCCCGGGTGCCGGGTCACCAACCCCTGCGTCCAAAACATGGCTGGTCACGATAGTTTCGTCTCAGCCGTTTCGGCTTGTTCCTCGATGTCGCGGCGGCGTTGCTGGAAGTGAGCGGTGCCGCGCTGCAGGATCGCGCGGGCCGACAGCAGCGCCTGGCCGACAGCGCGGGCCATATCGAGAACCTGCTTCGTCCCGTCCGGGTCGACCTGATAGACGCGGAGGAGGCGGGGCAGTTCGTGTCGAGTTTCGAGGAGCCCCCGGCCGGTTTCAGCGCGAGACAACTCGGCTTGGCTGATGCCGACTGCCGCGGGCTGGAGGAGCCGGACCCGGTGCCAGGTCACGCCCCCGCTCCCGTTCGTCGCTGAGGGCAGACCGACCCACGTTGGCCCCAACGTCTCGTTCGACGACGGCTTCCGGTTCCTGCTCGCGGCCAGCGTCGTGGGGCTGCGCTTCCTCACCCGAGACCCCGCCACCGGGGTTGCGGTCTTCTCCTACCCGGACGGCTCGGTGGCGCGGCTCTCGACGGCCAGGTCGCCCAGCGCGGGCCACAGCGGGTATGGGACGCCGTCGAACACGCTCACCAACAATGGGACAAGCTCAACCACCCAAGCCGCAACAACTTCACCCTCACCGTGACGGGCAACGAACAACAGATCCTCCTCACCGGACACCGTTGGCGTGAGCCCTGCACGCCCCCAGAAAGGGGGATCCAGCAGCGATGACGGACAGACACACTCCGCATCAGGAGTTCGTACTCTGGATCGCCGTCAACGGCCACACGGCCGATCTCGTCACCGAGCACGTCCGCTCGGTGCCAACCGAGAAGTGCGCGAGCTGCGAGCAGCTGTGGCTACTTCGTGGTCACCCAGGTCGACGATGGCACCCGGCCTGCCTGCGGGGGTGATCGTCACGACGTGGCAGACGCCCTACCTGGCGTCGGCGCTGCTGCGTCTCGAGGCTCGGGGCGACGGCACCGCCGCCGGACGATTCATCGGCCACGCGTCCCGACGTTCACCGAGTTCGGTCTCACGGTCGGCTTAGAGGAACGGCACGTCTGGCTCGTGACCCGAGCCAACGCATCGACCCGACCGCCTACGCCGGTTCCCGCGAGACCCGCGACGGCTGATCCCGCGACTACTGGGACTCAGTGCAGGAAGGGCTTCGCCGCCGGCTTCAGTGGAGGTCGCCCCGGTGGCTGGTGCACCGGGGCCGGCGCGGTGAGCGCCGGAATCGGCCGGCTGACCGCCTTGCCGCGTTTGACGGTCAGCTTCTCGCCGTGGTGTCGCACGGTCAGGGGCTCACCGGAGGTGAGCTTGTAGCTGGCCTCCTCCCGGGTGACCTCGACCTTCAGCTGCCGGCCTCGGAATCCCATGCCGAAGCGCAGCCGAGACCAGGCCGCAGGCAGCCGGGGGGCGAACGTCAGCGCCCCGTCGTGGTCGCGCATGCCGCCGAAGCCGGCCACCAGCACCAGCCAGATGCCGGCGAGGTTGGCCAGGTGCAACCCGCTCGCGGAGTTGTGGTGCAGGTCGTCCAGGTCGGTGAAGGCACATTCTCGCAGGTAGTCCTGGGCCAGCCGCAGGTGTCCGATCTCGGCGGCCAAGATTGCCTGGGTGCATGCCGACAGCGATGAGTCGCGCACCGTCAACGCCTCGTAGTAGGCGAAGTTGCGGATCTTCTGCTCGCGGGTGAAGGCGTCCCCACGCAGGTGCATGGCCAGGACCAGGTCGGCCTGCTTGACCACCTGTCGGCGGTAGATGTCGCCGTAGGGGTAGTGCAACAGCAGCGGGTAGTGCTCCGCCGGGGTGCTGGCGAAGTCCCAGCGTTCGTGGTCGGTGAATCCGGTGGCCTGTGGGTGCACGCCGAGACGGTCGTCGTAGGGCACGTACATGGAGGACGCAGCCGACCCCCAATCGGAGATCTCGTCCTCGGTGACCCCCAGCGCGGCGGCGGTCTCCGGGTGCGCGGCCGCCACCGCCGCCGCCCCGCGAAGGTTCCGCTGCGCCATCAGGTTTGTGTAGACGTTGTTGTCTTCGATCGCGCTGTACTCGTCCGGGCCGGTCACCCCGTCGATCCGGAACTTTCCGGCGGCGTCGGAATGTCCGAGTGACATCCACAGCCGCGCGGTCTCCACGAGGATCTCGCAGCCGACCTCTCGGTGGAACTCGGTGTCCCCGGTGGCGTTGACGTAGCGGAGAACGGCGTCGGACACGTCTGCGTTGATGTGGTACGCGGCGGTGCCGGCGGGCCAGTACGCCGAGCATTCCTGGCCCCGGATGGTCCGCCATGGGAACGTGGCACCGGCGTGACCCAGCTGCGCCGCTCGTTCCCTGGCCAGGCCGAGGGTAGTGTGCCGCCAGCGCAGGGCGTCGGCGGCGGCCCTCGGCGCGGTATAGGTGAGCACCGGCAGCAGGAACGTCTCGGTGTCCCAGAAGGTGTGGCCGTCGTAGCCGGAGCCGGTCAGCCCCTTCGCCGGGATACACCGCCGTTCGCCCCGGGCGCCGGCCTGGAGCACATGGAACATCGCGAACCGGGTGGCCTGCTGTAGCCGGTCGTCCCCCTCGAGCGAGACGTCGGCGCGGTCCCAGAAGTCGTCGAGGTAGCGGCGCTGCTCGGCGAGCAACCGGTCGAACCCGGAGTGCCGGGCGGCGGTCACAGCGGCCTCCACCTGGCTGCGCACGGCCGGCCGGGACCGCTGGCTGGACCAGCCGTAGCCGACCAGCTTGATCAGACGCAGCCGCTGCCCGGGGGCCAACGTGGTGCTGAGCGTGACCCGCGCGGTGTCGTGGTGGCCGTCCGTGGTGACCAGCACGTCGTCCGGCCCCTCCCACAGGTGGTCCATCACCGCGGCCATCCGCAGTCCGCTGCGCCGGGTGCGGTGCACCATTACCACGCCGGCGTGGTTGGGCTCCACCTCCTCGGACTCCAGCGGCGCCTCCAGCGCGGCGGCCACCCGCGGATCTTTGCCCGGCTGGGGCAGCTGCTCGTTGGCGACCAGCTCGGACTGCAACACGATCCGCGCCGGTGCGTCGAGTGCGGTCACCTGGTACTCGATGGCCACGATGGAGCGCTGTACGAATGACACCAGCCGGGTCGAGCGCACGGACACCCGCTGACCCGCCGGGCTGGTCCACTCCACTTCGCGGCGCAGCACGCCGTCGCGAAAGTCCAGCTCGCGGCGGTGTCGGTGCAGCTTGCCGTAGCGTACGTCGAACGGTTCGTCGTCGACCAGCATCCGGATCAGCTTGCCGTTCGTCACGTTGATGACGCTCTGGCCGTCCTCCGGATAGCCGTAGCCAGCTTCGGCGTAGGGCAACGGACGGGTCTCGTACAGCGAGTTGAGATAGGTACCCGGCAGGGCGTGCGGCTCACCCTCATCCAGGTTGCCACGCAGCCCGATGTGGCCGTTCGACAGGGCGAACAGCGACTCGGTCTGGGCCAGCCGGTCGAGGTTGAGCTCGGGTTCGACGAGCCGCCATGAAGACTCCACGGAGTTCACGATGTCACGCTCACTTCTGGAGACCTCGGCCGGCTCGTTCGCTTGCTCTGAGTCATCCGATCGAGGGGAATTGTCGGCGACTCGATCACTCGTTGCGCTAGTTGACTCCGCCATCGGCGCATCATCCGCTCGCGGGCCAAGGGTACGGCTCGCTGTCTGGAGGACAGCATGGCGCACAGCGGCGACGTGGAGCCCGAACCGCTGCTCGCCGCCGGCCGCGCGGCCGGGGTGCCGCTCTGGTGGCCGCTGCTCAGCGTGCTGTACCTATTGGTGGTCCCGAGCTGGGAGCCGATCGGGGTGGCCGCGCTCGGCTGCGGGCTGACCATCGCGGCCTTGCTGCGCGCCGCATGCCGGTCCGGTCCGGGCGACCTCCGCCGGCGTCGCTGAGGGTGGCCGGCAACGCCATCGAGCACGGATCTGGCACCGGGCTGTTGCAGCTGTGGCTGCGATCAGAGCTGTTGATCTGTGAGGTGCATGACGCCGGTGTGCTCGGCGAGCCGCTGCCCGGGCTGCGGTCTCCGCGCCCCGCCGATGCCCGCGGCCGTGGCATGTGGATCGCCCGGCAGCTCTGTGACCTGTTGCATGTCTGGACTGATCACACCGGAACGCACGTGCGGCTGCAGGTCGGGCTACGCTGAGGTGGCCTGGAACGGGCTTGACGGGACCCCCACCGGGTCCAGCGGATCGCCCAGATGCATGAGTGCGCGAAGATATTCTCGAACGGGCCTAGGCAAGGCACGCCAGAGCGGGAACACTGTGCATGCCAACCCGCGCCCGAATGCGACCGCGAGTGTCGGCACACATCTGCTGTCGGGGGCCTTAGCCGTCGGGTCGGACCCGGTGGCCGTACAACGTGGGGAAAAATTAGAATGTCTGACGATCAGCGACGCTCCTGCGCGCCGGTGCGTGGGTCGCGGCTGCGGGTACTCGGCTGTTTTGAGCTGACGACACCCGATGGCGCTGACATCACGCCCACCGATCTCGATGGGCGACGGCTGCTGGCCGCGTTGGCCTTGGCAGGCGGGCCCAAGAGCCTTGTCGAGCTGGCGGCCACGCTCTGGCCCGAGCTGTCGCGGGTCTCCGCCATGACCGCTCTGTCGGCGTCCGTCGCGGGTGTTGCCGAGCTGGTTGACGACGCCGGCGCGTTGCTGACGTTGTCTCCCGAGGTATCGGTCGATTTGGCGGGGACGCTGGCCCGGCTGCACAGTTGGGAGGACGACCCGGGCACGGCGCTGTCGGTGACCGCCGAACAGGTCGGCGTGCTCGCCCACGACCTGTTGCCGGGCTGGACTGACAACTGGGTCGACCACGAGCGCGACCGCTACCACAGGTTGCGGATGCACGCGCTGGAGTCGCTCTGTCAACTGCTCACCCGGGCCGGCCGGCACGAGCCCGCGATCGGGGCCGGCCAGCTCATGGTCGACGCGGAACCGCTTCGTGAAGCCGCCCGCCGGGCGTTGATCGAGGCGCACGTGGCGGCCGGCAATGTGTCTGAGGCCGTGCACCAGTACGACACTTTTGTCGAGCTGTGCGCCAGCTTCGGGTTCGCTCCGGACGCCGAGCTGCGCAGCTTCTTCCCGCCGTCCCCGGCGTGGCCGGTGCTGCACGTGCGCCGGCCGATCAACCCGGGGAGGGCGGTCAATGCCAGGGAGATGCGGTAGTTCGCGGAGCGGCGGACCCTCGTGGTGATCTTCAAGCGGTGCACGGAGAGTGATAACGGGCGGGGCGCATGGCGGCGGCCCGGCTGTCTGGCCGG